>CALIAZ010000049.1 GCA_938045565.1 uncultured Atopobium sp. | reverse complement strand
CGGTTGCTGGGCTCCCGCGGGGATTGGCGACGACGTCGCGGCGGGGACGGAGGCGGGTTCCCGAGTCGCGGCGCCGCGGCATGAGTCGGGACGGACGGCTTTCCCGTGCCGCTTGCGGCCGATATGCGCACGGGACCGCGGGCGGCGAGATGGTTCTCCGCATGGAACGGCTACGGTGCTGCGCGACACGTCCGTTGAGAGAAGGAGGCGAGCTGATGTTGAGCCACGAAGAGAAGTTGGAGCGCATCGAGCTCATCGATGCCGTGTGCGATGCCGGGAGGCTGGCGAGGGGCCTGGACCAGCTGCTCGAGTCCCTGGCGCATGCCGACCAGCTGGACCCGCTCGACGTCGAGGGGATTCTGGCCCTGAAGTCGATAAGTGAGAGGTGCGCCGAGCGCATCGGCGACGCCGCGCGAATCTTGGAGGCTCAGAACGAGGTTCTCTACGCCGAGGAATGGGCAAACGCCAAACCTCGCGAAAACGAGAGATGAGGACCCGAACGAAAGCGGCCATCCAAGCCCGATCAGGGCGTCCATCGCCGTCCGCGCTCATATAAAGCCTGGACATCGGCTGTCCTCGCATTCCCAGTGCCGCCGCGTGCCGTCGCGTTATAATGCTGCAAACGCATTTGTATTGCATTTCGAGCGATGGGAGCGCAGATGCCCGACAGCTACAAGGAGCTCATCAAGAGCAATCCCGACGAGACCGAGATCAGAAGCTTCCTGGTGGACGGCGACCAGGTCTCCGTGACCCTGCGCATCCCCGACACCCTGCGCGACGCGGCGAAGGAGGAGGCGGCCCTGCGGGGCATGAGCTTCTCCGCCTTCGTGCGCACCTGCATGATCGAAGAGCTCGCGAAAAAGGGGGCATAGAGGCGTGAAGTCGCTAAGCAACGTCGGCGCGGAGCGCCTGGGAGACGCCCTCGGCGAATCCATCGACGACGGCGCGAAGTTGTCGATAATCAGCTCGTATTTCACCGTGTTCGCCTACGGGGAGCTCAAAGAGGAGCTCTCCAAGGTCGACGAGGTGCGCTTCCTGTTCAGCGAGCCCACCTTCATCAAGCGCATGGCCGACTCGAAGGAGCCGCGCGAGTTCGAGGTAGCCCGCCGCGCGCGCGAGGTCGGCGTCGGCGGCTCGGGGCTCGAGCTCACGCTGCGCAACAACCTAAACCAACGCGCGCTCGCCCGTGAATGCGCCGAGTGGATCCGCGAGAAGGGCGTCTTCAAGTCCGCCAAGACGTCCGGCGCCATTCAGCCGGGCGGCACCTACGTGGTGGAGAACCCATCCGGCGACGACCACGCCTTCATGGGCGCCGCCGCGAACTTCACGCAGGAGGGCCTCGGCTACGAGCGCCGTCCGGGAACCGTGACCTGCGTGAGCCATTTCGAGAACGCGACCGAGGCCGTCGGCCTCAAGATGATGTTCGAGTCGGTCTGGGACAACCCTGCCATGGTCGAGGAGGTCACCGCGCAGGTGGCCGCCCAGGTCGAGACGCTCTACCGCGAGAACCCGCCCGAGTTCATCTATTTCCTGACCCTGTACCACCTGTTCCGCGACTTCATGGAGGACGACGAGGACAACGGCATCCGCCCCGGCCTCAAGTTCGAGGAGTCCGTGGTCTGGAGCAAGCTCTACGACTTCCAGAAGGACGCCGTCGTGGGCGCCATCCGCAAGCTGGAGAAGTACAAGGGCTGCATCATCGCCGACTCGGTGGGCCTGGGCAAGACCTACGAGGCGCTCGCCGTCATGAAGTACTACCAGGAGCGCAACGACCGCATCCTCGTGCTGTGCCCGAAGCGCCTGCGGGACAACTGGACCCTGTGGACGCAGGACAACGACGACCGCAACCCGCTGGCCGACGACCGCTTCAGCTACACGGTGCTCAACCACACCGACCTGTCGCGCTACCACGGCATGAGCGGCGAGGTGGACCTCGAGCACCTGCGCTGGGGCCACTTCGACCTCCTCGTCATCGACGAGAGCCACAACTTCAGGAACAAGAGCACCGACGCGGACAAGACCGACCGCTACACGCGCCTCATCGAGGACGTCATCAAGTCGGGCCAGCGCACGAAGGTGCTCATGCTCTCTGCCACCCCGGTGAACAACCGCCTGCTCGACCTGCGAAACCAGATCGAGCTCATCACCGAGGGAGACGACGCGTACCTCGCCGATACCGATGGCATCCCGTCGATCACCCACGTGACGCGCGTCGCCCAGCAGAGGTTCAACGAGTGGAGCAAGCTCTCCGACTCCGAGCGCACGACCGAGAGCTTCGTGAACGCGGTGAACGCCGACTACTTCAAGCTGCTCGACGTGCTGACCATCGCGCGCAGCCGCAAGCACATCACGAAGTACTACGGCGCCGCGAGCGGTACCTTCCCGGCGCGCCGGCCGCCCCTGTCGTTTCAGACGCCCATTGACCTAGAAGGCGAGCTGCCGCCGATTGCCGTGCTCAACGACATGATCGCCCAGCTCACGTTCGCCCAGTACCAGGTGCTCTCCTACGTGCGCGCCGACCAGCGCCGCAAGTACGAGGACCGCTACGGGGACACGTGGGGCAAGGACTTCGAGAGCCAGGTCCACCGCACGACGGCGGTGGCCAACCTCATGCGCGTCAACGTCCTCAAGCGCATGGAGTCCTCCGTGAACAGCTTCCGCATCACGCTGCGACGAATCCTCGACGGCTGCGTCGACCTGCGCGCGAGGCTCGACGCCGACGCGTCGGGGGTCGCCTACGGCACCGAGGGCCTCGAGGACGGGTTCGACGACGACGATGCCGAGGAGTTCGAGGCCGGCGGCAAGGTGCGAGTCGACCTGCGAGACGTCGACGCCCTGCGCCTGGGCCAGGACCTCGACTTCGACATCCAGGTGCTCCGGGCCCTGCTAACCTATGCCGACGCGGTGACGCCCGAGCGCGACGCCAAGCTCGTGAAGCTGCGCGACTTCATCGCGGGCAAGGTCAGCGAGCCGTACAACCCCGGCAACCGCAAGGTGCTGGTGTTCAGCGCGTTCGCCGACACGACGGCGTACCTTTTCGAGCAGCTGGCGCCCTGGCTGAAGCGCGAGCTCGGAATCGAGTGCGCCGAGGTGGCGGGCAGCTCCAACCGGACCTACTCGCTGAAGCTTCCCAGGACCACCTTCGAGAACATCCTCGCGAGGTTCTCTCCCGTCTCAAAGGAGCTGCCGGAGAGCCAGCGGGAGCTCGGCGAGATCGACGTCGTCTTCGCGACGGACTGCATCTCCGAGGGCCAGAACCTGCAGGACTGCGACTGCCTGGTGAACTACGACATCCACTGGAACCCCGTGCGTATCATCCAGCGCTTCGGCCGCATCGACCGCCTGGGATCGAAGAACTCCCAGATCCAGCTGGTCAACTTCTGGCCGGACATCGCGCTCGACGAGTACATCCAGCTCGAGGGCCGCGTGAAGGGGCGCATGGCGCTGCTCGACGCGTCGGCAACCGGCGAGGAGAACGTGCTGGAGGCCAAGGGCAATGGAGAGATGAACGACCTCAAGTACCGTCGCCGGCAGCTCCAGCAGCTCAAGAGCGAGGTGCTCGACCTCGAGGACATCTCGGGCGGCATCTCGATCACGGATTTCGCCTTCGACGACTTCCGCGTGGAGCTCCAGCGCTACGCCAAGGAGCATCCCGGCGCGTTGGAGAACTCGCCGGCGGGACTGCACGCCGTGGCCCCCATCCCCGACGAGCTTCGCAGCGACGTGAAGCCAGGCGTGGTCTTCTGCCTCAAGCAGAACGACGAGGGCAACGATCCCAGGGACACGAACCCTGTCTTCCCGTACTACGTGGTGTACGTGTCGGCCGACGGCGAGGTCATGACGAAGCACACCCAGCCCAAGCCGGCGCTCGACATCATGCGCGCCGTCTGCTCTGGGCATCCCGAGCCCATCGCTAAGCTGTGCCGCGAGTTCAACCGCGAGACCCGCGACGGGACGAGGATGGACGCCTACACCGACCTGCTTGACGATGTCGTTGCGGCCATCACCGGAACGCAGCAGGACAAAGGCATCGAGAGCCTGTTCAGCCTGGGAGAGGTCGGCAGCGGCACCGTCATGGGCTTCAACGACTACTCGTTGGTATGTTTCGCGGTGCTGCGATGAGCGGCATCGACTGGAACGGAATCCTGCGCCTGCCCGAAGCGGCGCTCGCGGGATGCCGCCGCATTCCCAAGACGGTGCTCGTCAAGCAGGCCATGCTCACCAAGACCGAGCAGAAGAGGCTCGACAAGGTCGCGCGCCTCGAGCACTTCGCCACGGTCCAGAAGTCCACGACGCGCATCCCGCCGTACGAGGACGACGAGCGCAACGTGCAGAGCGTCGTCTTCCTCCGTTGCGAGATGACAGCCGGGACCATGGCGGTGGCCGAGGTGGCGGAGCTCGTGCACAAGTGCTTCCCGAACCCGACGGTGCTCCTGGTCGAGGCGGGCGGCTGCGCGTGCATATCGGTCGCCCTCACGCGGAGGAGCCAGGCCGAGCAGGGCGCGACGGTCGTCGACCGAGTCGAGTCGACGGGCGCGTTCGATCCTGGCCGTTCAGAATACGCGGACTTCCTAGGCGCGCTGGCATTCGGGCGGCTCTCGCAGGGCGACCTCTGGGAGTACCTGGTCGACCTGTCGCGCACCGTAGCGCTGTCCCGCGCGATTGGCGGCCTGGGGTTCTACCCCGTATGCCCCGTTCGAGACCGGGAAAAGCTGATCGCCCTCACGTCGCGCTACGATGAGATGGGAGCCTCCGTCAAGCGGCTGAAGGAGCAGCGGCGGTCGAAGGACATAACGCTCAACGAGTCCGCGAAGCTGAGGATGGAAATGAAGGAAGAGGAGCGACGCCTGAGGGCGGTCGCCGATGAGATAAAGGAGATCTGCAATGGCCGTTCTAGATGAGTATATTTTGCGAGCGGCGCGCCTTTTGAGTGATGCTGCAGATGAGGATGTTGATGCGCTCTGCCGTGAAATCATGCAGGTCTTCGACCTCGACTACACTAACCCCGAGGCTTTAAAATATATCAATTCCTCAAGCTCATTTCGCTACTCGAAAAGCGACCTAGGGATGATTCTCCAGAAGCTGCGCCTAAAGCGGGAAGACTCAGACGACAAAGCGTTCGGTGCCGCATTCTGCGCAACTATAACGCAGCATATCAGGAGACTGGAGCAAGCTCTTGAAGGGGGCGTGAAAGACGACGAGCTCAAAGCCGTATACGACTCAATCGACTACGTCTACGCAAACGCGAGGGGCTACGACTCCTACACGGACGGACTAGCCTCCTATTCCTATGGGTCTTCCAATCGCAATGATTTCAACGATGAACAGACGCAACTACGTATCGACAAACTGAAGCATTTCCGTGATGAGGAGCTCCGTAAGCTGAAAATCGCCGAAGCGCAGGGCGCTAGCGTCAGCCTCACGGCATCCGCCACGAGCAACGTACAGGTCACGTTAGAGGCAACCTTTGAACAGATTGACAAATTGCCAGAGACAACGCTTTCCGATGACGAGAAGACGCTGCTCAAAGGGATGATGGGCGATCTCAACACAAAAGATAAAAGCAAACGGGGCAGCAAGCTTGACAAACTCCTGAGCTGGCTTGCCGGCAAGGGCACCGACGTTTTTATTGCCGCCATGCCCTACATAGTTCAACTAATCAAATCTCAACTTTCCTAGGAGGAGACCTCATGAGCGAGATAGAAAAGATGACTCTTGAATCGGAGAGTCTTATTGACGACCGCCTGAATAAGCTCAAGGAGCTGATGCCCGAAGTGTTCTCCGAGAGCGGAATCGACTTCGACAAACTGCGGCTGGAGCTTGGCGACGAGGTAGACGAGGGCCTGGAGCGCTATGCGTTCACGTGGCCCGGCAAGGCCGATGCCATCCGCCAGTCGCAGATGTCCAGCACTGCTACTTTGCGTCCCCGTATCGAGAAAAGCCGCAGCCGCGATGGAGAGGATGGGTCCTTCGACTCGGACAACATTTATATCGAAGGCGACAATCTCGAGGTGCTGAAGCTCCTACAGCGCGGCTACCACGGCAAGGTCAAGATGATCTACATCGACCCACCCTACAACACGGGTCACGACTTTGTCTACAAGGACAATTTCGGCAACTCTGTCGATAACTATAAGGAGCAGGCGGGACTCGCCGGCCAGTCCAACGCCGACACAAGTGGCCGCTACCATAGCGACTGGTGCTCGATGATGTACCCTAGGTTGAGACTGGCTCGAGAGCTCCTAACCGACGATGGCGTCATTTTCATTTCGATTGACGATAACGAAGACCGCAATTTGCGCATCCTCTGTGACGAGGTGTTCGGAGAGGCAAATTTCGTTTCTCAGCTAATCTGGGAACGAGCTTACTCGCCCAAGAATGACGCCAAATACGTTTCAAATAGCCATGATTATGTTCTCGTATACGCCAAATCCATTGAGCGCTTTGTGATTGGACGCCTGCCGAGAACAGACGAGGCAAACGCCCGCTACAAGAATCCAGACAACGACCCTCGAGGCGTTTGGAAGCCAAGCGACCTCAGTGTAAAGACTTACAGCCCAGATTCCGACTATCCAATCACAACGCCCTCGGGGCGTGTTGTAGAGCCTCCAGCAGGACGCTGCTGGAGGCTCTCGCGAAACGCGTTTCGCGAGAGACTCCAGGATAACCGCATTTGGTTTGGCCCAAACGGCGACAGCGTCCCTTGCATCAAGCGTTTCCTAACAGAGCTCAAATATGATGGAATGGCTCCAACTTCAATCATGTTTTACAAAGAAGTGGGTCACAGCCAGGAAGGCGCCAAGGAGCTCGTATCTCTATTTGACGGAAAGGGCTATTTTCCATTGTTACCCTCCATAACTTCTGATTGTTGCCGTCTTGACGATTATGTATCTTTACATTACCTTCTGAAACATATGGCGCACCTTGTCCAGGCGGCTGTTTGGACGGCGGGGCTGGATGACCGGCTGACCGACAGCGGCCTGATATCCTTTCAGCTCTGTAAGGCATACGCTCCGCCCGTTGGTGTAAAAGGCCAGATCAGTACGGTATGCCTGTATACAGCGGGCGGGAATCTCGCCAGTAAAGACAACTTCATCCTTTTTTACCTGGGCCGTTTCGATGGTGGCACAGTATTTCGGTGCATCATGATAAGCCCTGGAAAGGTATTCCTGGGGCGCATAGAGGATGAAGGAGAGATAAGGTTCCAGCAGCTGCGTCCCCGATTCCTTCAATGCCTGTTCCAATACAATCGGGGCCAATGAGCGGAAGTCCGCCGGCGTGCTGACCGGACTGTAATAAAGCCCGTATTCAAAGCAAATCTTACAGTCCGTTACGTTCCAGCCGAACAAGCCCTGCTCCAGCCCGTAACGGATACCATCCCTGACAGCGTTTTGAAAACTCTGGTTCAAGTATCCCAGCGAAACCCGGCTCTCGTATTGTACACCGGAGCCAAGCGAGAGTGGTGTAACAGACAGTCCTATGGATGCCCAAAACGGGTTGGGCGGCACCTCGATATGGATGGTGTGGCTGGCTGCTTTGAGCGGCCGCTCCATATAAATGAGGGAGGGTTCCTTTACCACTGTTTCAAGCTTGTATTTTTCCGACAGCAAAGCGGAAACAACCTCCAACTGCACCCGGCCCAAAAAAGAAAGAATGATCTCATGGGTGATGGAATCCACTTCGCAACGCAAAAGCGGGTCAGTATCCGCAAGTTGCGTAAGAGCGTCCAGCAGCCGTTCTCTTTGCGCTGCCGTTTTCGGCGCAATCGTCGTCCGCAGCATGGGGAGGGGGTCCTCGCGCCACCTTTTACGAGGGAGCCGGGTTTGGTCCCCTAATACATCGTTTAACCTCACGCTGTCGCTGGGAAGGATAACAATTTCACCCTGATAAGCGGTGTCTGTCCGAACAATTTCCCCTTTGGATGGAATACGCATCTCTGTGATTTTCAGCTTTTCTCTCCCGGCCAGGGCCACCGTATCCCGCAGGCGCAGCGTTCCGCTGTATAACCGTAGATAGACACGCCGCTGGCCGCAATCGGTGTACTCAACCTTGAAAACGCTGCCGCATAGGGCGGCGCCCCCCTGTTCCCCAATCGGTTGGAACAGCCCTGTCACCGCATCCATCAACGGTTGAATGCCAAGGCCATTTTTGGCGCTGCCATGATAGACTGGGAACAGGGAGGCGTCTTGAACCCGCTGCTGTTCCTCCCGCGCAAGTTTTTCCCGGCTGATTGGTTCTCCTGCGATATACTTTTCCAATAATTCATCGTTATTTTCGATGACCGCATCCCATGCTTCTATGTCGGTATTTTCCTCCAGGACTATTTCCGGGGACAGCGACACCGTCTGCTTGATGATAATATCGGCGGAGAGCTTATCCCGAACAGACTGAACCACGCTCTGCAAATCAACGCCAGCCTGGTCGATCTTGTTGATAAAGATAACGGTGGGAATGTTCATTTTCCGCAGGGCATGGAACAGAATACGGGTCTGGGCCTGCACGCCATCTTTAGCGGAGATCACCAAGATGGCCCCATCTAAAACAGCCAAAGAGCGGTACACCTCCGCCAAAAAATCCATGTGGCCGGGCGTATCCACAATGTTGACTTTACATCTGTGCCACTGGAAGGAAGTGACTGCCGCTTGAATGGTAATCCCACGCTGCCGCTCCAAAAACATGGTGTCCGTCCTCGTTGTCCCTTTTTCGACGCTCCCCGGTTCTGAAATGGCTCCGCTGGCATATAGCAGGCTCTCCGTCAAGGTCGTCTTTCCAGCGTCTACATGGGCAAGAATTCCAATATTGATTATTTTCATGTGATTGTCCTCCCTTTACAGCCCCGAAGGGCATAAAAATCCCCAGCAGTAAAATACTTTTACCACTGGGGATTATAAGTTGCGGACATACACATATGCAGCATACACCTGTTTGTGATTGCTGTTTTTGGGGATATGTCAAAATTGATAAGGCAAAAGTATTCTTAAATTGGGTACAAAAAACTAAGCCCATACAAAAGGAGCTATCATAATCCTTTGTTCCCACTATTTGATTATAGTTTTATTTAAGAATACCTTGCCGCATATTTTTTACTCCTTTTCTTGACTAAATCATTGTATCACATCAGTTTTAGGAAAGCAAGTACCTAAAAGAAATTTTTCTTCCCCTTATATGTAACAATCATACCGGCTTCCTAGCGTTCAGAATGTTTTCTGCTGTCTGCTGTGGTGTTTGGTTGGAATTGTCCAACCAAAAGCCGATCCGTGGTGTTGTCTGCATTTTACTAAATACAAATTCAATGTATACAGAAAGATATAAGGAGTGGGAGGGATTCCGCCGTAGTTGGCATTGTAGGAAAATCCAAAAGTTTAGATTTTCCCACAATGCTTATCTTTTGGTCTTTGGTTCGGAATAGTGTAGTGCTGGCGGTCTATCTCTTGTTTTCGGTTGCTTGCTTCCTTACCGTACATGAGCATCTAAGCACGGGTGATATTGTGCTTGATTTTTTCTCAGGCTCAGCATCGACCGCCCATGCCATGTTCCTGCAGGAGCTCGGAAAAGATGATCGCTATCAGTTTATCCTTGTCCAGCTTCCAGAGCCTTGTGACCCGAAACGCGACGCCTACAAGGACGGGTATGAGACTCTCTGCGACATAGGCGAAGGACGCATTCGCCGCGCAGGCGACAAAATCAAAACCGAGCTCGAGGAATCCAACCGTCAACTCAAGCTTGGCGAGGGACCCAAGCAGCTTCCCGACATCGGCTTCCGTGTGTTCGAGCTCGATGAGTCCGGCATTGAGAAGCCCGAGCCCGGTCAGCTCCTCTTCGACGTGGTCAAGCCCGATCGCTCCGATATGGATATCGTCTTCGAGATGATGCTCAAATGGGGCCTCGAGCTCACGCTGCCCGTCGAGAAGTCTGAAGCCGCGGGCTATCCCATCTGGTCCGTCGCTTGCGACGAGCTCGTCTGCTGCATGTCCCGAGGCCTCACCATTGAGGCGCTCGAGGCCATCGCCGACATGGAGCCCAGGCGCGTTCTCATCCTCGATTCCGTCCTCGACGACACCCTCAAGCTCAACGCCGTGCAGATCTTCAAGCACGCCGGCGAGCGCATGGGCTGTGAGATCGAATTGAGGACGGTCTAGCATGGCGGCGCTCGAGTTCAAGTTCTCATCCGACCAGCAGCACCAGCTGGAGGCCATCGAAGCAACCTGCGACCTGTTCCGCGGACAACAATTTATTGGCAGCGTATTCTCCGCCGATTCCGGCCGCAAAGGCCAGACGGCAATCGGCGAGCTCATGGTCGGCCACGGCAACGAGCTTCGCGTGGCGCCGGGCCAGCTCCTCGACAACCTGCACGCCGTGCAGGAGGAGGGCTGCCTCCCGGCAACCGACGTCCTCACCGATGGGCGCCTGCGAGACTTCACCGTCGAGATGGAGACCGGCACCGGCAAGACCTACGTCTACATCCGCTCCATCTACGAGCTAAACCGCCGCTACGGCATCACCAAGTTCGTTATCGTCGTGCCGAGCGTGGCCATCCGCGAGGGCGTCCTCAAGAGCCTCCAGACCACCCGCAGGCACTTCGAGACGCTCTACGACCGCACGCCGCTCGACTACTTCGTGTACGACTCGAAGGACATGGGGCCGGTGGGTAACTTCGCCACGTCGAGCTCCATCCAGGTCATGGTCATCAACATCGACGCGTTCAACAAGGGCCTCGAGAAGGATGGCACCGCGAAGGAGGGCAACCTCTTCCACCGTCCCAGCGAGAAGCTCACCGGCGGCTTCAGCCCTCGCGAGCTCGTGAGCGCCTGCAAGCCCGTCGTCATCATCGACGAGCCCCAGAGCGTCGACAACACCAAGCAGGCCAAGGCCGCCATCAAGAGCCTGAACCCGCTGTTCGTGCTGCGCTACTCGGCCACGCACAAGCAGGCCTACAACATGATCTACCGCCTCACGCCGGTCGACGCCTTCGAGCGCCACCTGGTGAAGGGCATCTGCGTGGACTCGATCAAGGCCGAGGCGAACCTCAACGGCGCGTACGTGAGGCTCGAGTCCGTCAAGTCCGACCCGTTCTCCGCCAAGGTGTCCATCGACGTGCGCCAGGCCGACGGCACGCAGAAGCGCAAGGCCGTCACGGTGAAGACCGGCAACGACCTCTACCAGAAGAGCGGCGAGAACAGCGACTACGAGAGCGGCTGGGTGGTCAACAACATCGGCGCCGCAGTGGGCGACGAGTTCATAGAGTTCCAGAACGGCGAGGTGCTCGAGCTCGGCGAGGCGCTGGGCGACGTCAACGAGGAGGTCGTCAAGCGCGCGCAGATCCGCCGCACCATCGAGGACCACCTGGCCCGCCAGTTCGAGCTGTGGCCGCGCGGCGTGAAGGTGCTCTCGCTCTTCTTCATCGACCGCGTCGACCGATACCGCGTCTACGAGCCCGAAGTCCACGGCGGCCTGTACGCCCTGATGTTTGAGGAGGAGTACGCAGGTGCCCTGAACTCGAAGGCGCCTCGTCGCATCGCAAAGGCGGCGGGGATCGGCAAGGGCACGTGGCTCGAGTGCTACGAAGCCGTCGGCGCCCCGCTGGTGCGCGACCCCCACGCCGTGCACCAGGGATACTTCGCCAAGGACAAGAAGGGCAAGTTCAAGGACTCCAAGGGAGCCGCCGGCACCGCCGACGACGCCGGGGCCTTCGAGCTCATCATGCAGAAGAAGGAGACGCTCATCTCCTTCCCGGACGGCAAGGACGCGGACAAGGACGTCTCTTTCGTCTTCAGCCACTCCGCGCTCAAGGAGGGCTGGGACAACCCCAACGTGTTCCAGATCTGCACGCTCGTCGAGACAAAGGACAACCTGACCAAGCGCCAGAAGATCGGCCGCGGTCTGCGCCTGTGCGTGAACCAGGATGGCGAGCGCCTGTACGACCCAGAGGCGAACGTGCTCACCGTCATCGCGAACGAGAGCTACGACGACTTCGCCAACGGCCTGCAGAAGGAGCTTGAGGCTGAGGACTTCAAGTTCGGCGTCATCACTCCGGAGAGCTTCACGAAGGTCACGGTCAAGGGCGATGATGGCGTCGAGGAGCGCCTGGGCTACGAGAAGTCCAAGCAGGTCTACGACCACCTCGTCGCGACCGGCATGGTCGACGGCAAGGGCGCGGTGACGCCCGAGCTGAAGGCGGCCGCCGAGGAGGGCAAGGTCGAGCTCCCCGCCGAGCTCGAGCCTGCCAAGGAGCAGGTCGAGGCGATCATCATCCACAAGTCCCAGAGGGTCCAGATCCGTGACAAGGCCAAGGAGGTCTCGGTCGAGCTGCAGAAGGACGTCACGCTCGACCCTGCGTTCCAGGCCCTGTGGGACCGCATCCGCCAGCGCACGCGCTTCCAGGTCGAGGTCGACTCCGGCAAGCTCATCGAGCATGCCATCGAAGCTGTCGACGGCATGCTCGCCGTGCGCCCGCCCCAGGTGACGAGCGAGCGTGCCTCGCTGGGCATCGACGACGCGGGCGTGAGCGCCGAGGGCACGGGCACCTCCGTGGTGTCCGTTTCGGGAAAGGTGAAATACGACCTTCCCGACCCGATCGCAGAGCTGCAGGACGCCGTCGGGCTCACCCGCGGCACCATCAAGGCGATCCTCGAGGGCTGCAGCCGCCTCGACGAGTTCGAGATCGACCCCGCGACCTTCCTCGCGCAGGTCGGCGACAAGATCAACCGCGTGAAGAACGACCTCATCGCCCAGGGCATCAAGTACGTGCGCCTTCCCGAGGACGAGTGGTACACCATGCGCGACCTCGAGCTTGACGACTACACGGCCTACCTTGGGCAGAACGCGTGGAAGCCGGACATGACGAGCAAGAGCCTGTACAACTACGTGGTCTACGACTCGGCGGGGGTCGAGCGCTCCTTTGCCGAGGCTCTAGACAAGCAGGAGGAGGTTCTCGTGTTCGCGAAATTGCCCTCGGCGTTCAAGATCGACACGCCGCTCGGCAGTTACAACCCCGACTGGGCGTACGTCGAGGAGGCCGACGGCGAGCGCCGCGTGTACTTCGTGACCGAGACCAAGGGCGGCAAGAACGGCGAGCCCGCCCTGCGCGACGCGGAGAAGATCAAGATCGGCTGCGCCAAGAAGCACTTCGAGGCGCTGGACCTCGGAAACGACTTCCATTACAACGTGCGCACGACCTACCAATACGAGGCGGTGAAGGCTTAGGATGTCGAAGCTGCCCGGAAAGATGACGCGAAAGCAGCACTGGGTGCCGCGGTTCTACCTGCGCCATTTCGCGGATTCCTCCGGGCAGCTTCATGCCTACAGCAGACAGAAGGGCTCCTTCTTCCGCACGAATTGCGAGAACCTTTGCAGCATGCGCGATCTTTATGAGGTCGAGCATGCCGATGCGACAGGCGATGCGACAGACAGATTCTATGCGCAGAACCTCATCGAGGTTAAGCTATCTGAGCTCGAGAGCCGCATCGCGCCGCTTTACGATCGCTTTTTGGAACGCCAGAAAGAAGACCAGTGCGAAGACGAAGGGTATTCTGATGGGAAAGCCGCCGTTTGCGAGCTGGCGGCAAATATCATCGTCCGGCACCCTATCAGTATGCGCGTCGACAAGAAATGGTCACGCGAGACTGCCGAAGAGCTGCTCAGAAACGTTCATCTGACACCCTATGAGCTCGGCTTGCTCGATTGGTCGGATTGGCGCGGGGATTCCCAAGCGGTGGTCGAGCTTGCCGCCGCCGCAACCATGCTCTTCTCCAACGATGATATTGTGCCAGTTAACCGTATTCGAAAGGCTTTTTTTGAGAAGAGCTTCTCCATCCTTAGGGCACCCGTCGGCTCAGGGTTCGTTACGACGTCGATGCCTATGTTCATCATCGGGCCCGAGGACGACTCGTACGATTTTCATCTCGCGTATATGCCGTTGAGCAGTGAGTATGCTGCGGTCTTTTCAGATGACCCTCTATTTCCGCCGTTTGCGAGACTCGGTTTTTCGGGCGTCGAGTTCATGAACCGACTTCTTCTGCTTAACTGCGAGCATTGGGATGTCGCCATATCGAGGGGAAGCGGCCCGCTCGAGCACGCGGTACGCGATTGGAGTCAAGCGAACAGTGCCGAATTCATGCACGAGATGTTCACGCGCGACGGCAGGGAGCTATCCCTCGACACAGTGATCTACGACCGCTCGAAGAAGAAGGGGCAGACGATGATCGATACCATCGACCGTGGCTGCCTCGAGGGCGGCTGCCTTGATGACGAGGACCTGCGCATCATCTTCGAGCACCTTCTGGGGAGAAGACGGCAAGGACCGGGAACATTAAAGGGTCAAGCAGCGTATTGATAAAATTGACCCCGCCAGCAATAACCGCAAAGGATAGATAGGGCTTTAAGGATGGATGCAGGAAAAGCAACGATAAGCGGCGTGTTCAACGGATCGCGCCTGCTCGAAATACCTTTTTACCAAAGGGCGTACGTCTGGGGAGAAGAGCAATGGGAGCGTTTCCTCGGCGACATGGAGTTCGTCACGGCCTCGAAGCGGCCCTATTTCCTGGGCTCCATCATCCTGAAGCAGGCCTCCTCCGGCAACACCTGGTCCGAGGTCTCCGAGGTTCGCACCGTCATCGACGGCCAGCAGCGACTCACGACCATGGTCATCTTCTTCAAGGCACTCTGTGCAAAAAACGGCACCAACAATTTGTTTGAGCGAGATTTCGTCCTGGAGACCGGCGATGTCGCCTTGCGGCACGGCAAGTACGACCGGCAGGATTTCGAAAAGGTCGTCAGCGCCACGGGCTGCGAACCCCTCGAGGGCTCCTCGGCCATCGTCCTTGCCTACAACTACTTCCTCAAGAATATCGACCCGGAGAAGGTCGACAGGAACACGATCAAGTCGAACGTCCAGTTCGTCTGCATCGATCTTACCGAGGGCGAGGACGAGCAGCAGATATTCGACACCATCAACTCGCTCGGGGTGCGCCTGACGACGGCGGAGCTCCTTAAGAACTACTTCTTCAACCGCGAGAACGAGCAGGCGTTCAAGGAGTGCTGGGAAGACGTCTTCGAGCCCACGGCTGAGAAGAGGGAGTATTGGGAGCAGGAGATCGTTACCGGGCGCATCAAGCGCACGCTCGTCGACCTCTTCTTCGACGCGTTCCTCCAGATCCTGGTTCAGGACAAGAGGCGTGGCGTCACGACCGAGGACAAGCTCTTCTATTCGCGTACTTCGAACCTCTTCCAGTCCTACAAGGACTTCATCGGCAGGTACTGCAACGGAGACAAGGACGAGATCCTCAGCAGCATGAAGGCGTATGCCAAGGTGTTCGAGTCCACGTTTGACCCAAGCTGCTGCGACGCGGACATCCCCTCCGCCCCCGGCATCGAGCGCCTGAACGTGCTCATATTCGGCCTCAAGAACTCGACGCTCATCCCGTACGTGCTCTACGTTCGCAAGAACGCGGAGTCTTCGGGCGAGGAATCCGAGGTCTTCGCCCTGCTTGAGACCTACATCGTCCGCCGAACGCTGGTTCAGGCGACCACGAAGAACTACAACAGGCTGTTCACCTCGCTGATCCTGAACGGGGTGAAGGACGCGGAGGCGCTGAGGAAGGCTCTCGAAGCCAATGACGAGGCGACGACGTACATGCCCGGCGACGCCGAGGTTCGAGCGGCATTCGAGGAATCGTGTCTGTACAACCTCCAGTCCAAGGGCGTCCTCTATCTGCTGGAAAGCGCCATTCGCCCAGGCATGAGCAGCACGGCCCTGCTCGGGTTCAACCAGTACACCCTCGAGCACATGATGCCCAAGAAGTGGCGAAACAAATGGGGAGCCCTCGACGATGAGGCTGCCACGCGAAGGGACCGGAAGCTCCTCACGCTCGGCAACCTCGCCATCATCACGCATTCGCTCAACGCCTCCATCCGCGATGCCGATTGGACCACCAAGAAGCAGGGAAAGGGATACAAGGACGGCTTGGCCCTCTGCGCCGCCGGCCTTGCGACCATGGCCGATGCCCTAGAGAAGGAGTCTTGGAACGAGGGCGATATCGCCGATCGCGCCGAATGGCTTGCGGACAAGGCGTTGGAGGTCTGGCGCTAGGCCCTACCTGCGTCCCATCTCGAAGATGCTTGCGGTGTCGGAACCCGCATCGATGACGGATGGAACCGGCTCTTCCAAAAACGTAGTTCGTGGCGATGTCTCTTCCGTCGGCGCGTCAACAGGCTCGCCGAGCGCTAGGAAGAACCTCATCACGTGCTCAATTCTCTGTTGCAGGGACTCGCTCAGCTCGCCGTAGGAGGCCGCCAGCCGCACCTCCTTGGCCAATTCCGCCATCGAGTCCCTCAGTGCCTTCTGCACGCTCACGGAGGGCCTCACCTCGACCTGGGTATCGGTGAGCTTGGCGATGATGTAGTCCTGCCTGTTCATGCCGCTCCAGGCTGCCATCTCGCATATGAGCTTGCGCTCCTCGGGCGTGCAGCGGAACGCCATCGTCTTGCTGCGCTTGCGGGCGCTGTTCTCGCACGGCATCCTTCTTACCCCCTCGCCCCGTCGAGCGCGGCGGCCATCTCGTCCTGCTTCGTGGGGAACAGGTGCGCGTAGCGGTAGGTGATGTCCACCGCCTCGTGGCCCATGCGCTCGGCGATGGCCAGCGCGGAGAAGCCCATCTCTATCAGCAGGCTCACATGGCTGTGGCGTATGTCGTGTATGCGGATGCGCTTCACGCCCGACGCCTTGCACCCGCGCTCCATCTCGTGGGCCAGGAAGTGCTTGGTCACGGCGAACAGGCGCTCGTCGGGGGCGACGTCGTCGCGCATCTCGATGAAGTCCGCCATCTCGTCGCGCAGGAAGGCGGGCATGACGATCGTGCGCACGGACTTGGGCGTCTTGGGGTCGGTCACGGTGTCAACGCCGTTGAGGCTCTGGTACGACTTGTTGATGCGCAGCCGCGAGCTCTCCAGCATGAAGTCGGACGGCGTGAGCGCCAGGAGCTCGCCGCAGCGTATGCCCGTCCAGTAAAGCAGCTCGAAGGCGTGGAATGAGAGAGGCTTGTCCATGACGGCCTCGCTGAACCTCAGGTACTCGTCCTTGGTCCAGAACTGCATCTCGCCGCCCTTCTTCGAGCCTATCTTGTCGACCCTGCGCACCGGGTTGTCGCTGAGGCCGTAGTAGCGCTCGGCGTGGTTGAAGATGGCGTTGAGCTGGTTGTTCACTGTGCGCAGGTACGTCGGTGCCCAGGGCTTCCCGTCGGCGTCCCGGTGCTCGGTGAGCTCGTTTTGCCACCTGATGACGTCGATCGGCCTCACGTCGCACATGCGCATGTCCCCGAAGAACGGCACGAGCTTGTCGTTGATGATGTACTCCTTGGTGATCCACGTGTGCTCGCGTATGCGCGGCTTCACCTCGGAGGCGTACACCTCGACGAACTCGGAGAACGTCATGTCCATGGCCCCGCCGTTAAGGCTCTTGAACTGGCTCTCCCACACTGCGGCCTCCACCTCGGAGGAGAAGCCGCGCTTCGTCTTGTGGCGCTTCGAGCCGCGGGCGTCGCGGTAGTAGCACTGCACGTAGAACGTGCCGTTGCCGTCGTCCTTGTACACGGGCATGTCAGTCCACCTCCGGGAAGTACAGGGCGTCGAAGACGTCGCTTCGAACGCGCCCGCGGATGACCACGCGCCCGCGCGCCTCCTGCTCGGCGTTTATCTTCCTGATCACCTCGTAGGCGCTGCCTTTCTTGATCCTCAGCAGCTCCGCGACCTCGTCGGCGTCCAGCATGTGCGGCCTCGGCGTCTTCGCCACCTTCTCGTCCATGGCTCCTCCAATCAATGGCGTACGGATACGTACGGTTCACAGATTCAGAGTAAACGTACATATCTGTACTGTCAATAGAATTGCGTACATTTGCGTACGCTGATAAGATGTGCTGGTACGTAATTCCAGGAGGAGGGCTCATGTCCGTAGGCGAGAACATAAGGCGGTACCGCAAGTCGCGCGGCATGACGCAGGCGCAGCTCGCCGAGGCGGTCGGCCTGACCGAGGGGGCCGTGCGCCACTACGAGAGCGGCATCCGCGCCGTGAAGCCCGAGCTGCTCGAGTCCATCTCCGCGGCGCTCGGCGTGTCCGTCAACGCCCTCAAGGATTACGGCGTCGAGACTGCGGGCGACCTCATGTCGCTGCTCGTGCGGCTCGAGGACTCCTTCGGCATCGTGCCCGCAGCCGACGGCACGGGCCTCTCCCTGAACCCCAAGGCGCCGCACGCGCCCAAAGCCGCGATGGCGATCGAACTGTGGGCAGAGAAGCGCGCGCAGCTCGAAAACGGCAAGATCGACGCCGACGAATACGAGGACTGGAAAGCCTCGCTGTAGCGGCTCTCCGCATTTCGCGATCAACGCAACCGAATCAGGACGGTGGACCAGGCGGCGAGCGCCGCTCGGGCCTGCGTAAGCTGAGTTTTTACTCCCCATTGCATGCCAAGGCATTTCCGGCGCACCTGGGGAGTAAATGACGCGGTGGCTTACACGGCGGCACGCGGCAGTACGCCGCGGCATTTCCCCTGGTTACTCCCGTTTTCATTGAGGCGGCGAGATTCTTTACTCCCCATTAACCACCTGGGAAAACGCTGTGAGAAGACCGCCGAAAAGCCTATTGAGTTCGATTTGAGTTTCACAGGCCCCGAAACGGCCCCGTTTGGCTCTCGGAGACAAAAATCGCGCGTCTACTCACTTGGGATGAATCCTTACTCCCGTTCCTCCGAATGCCGCACCGTGCCTTGCCGTCTTGAAACACGGGGGAGTAAATTGCGAAATCGCAGGTGAAAGGGAGTAAAACGACAAAGAAAAAGCCTCCGTCCCAACGCGGGAACGGAGGCTCGGTTATCGTATTTACTCACCAACATCGCTGGCGGCTTTGCCATGACTCTCGTACGAAACGAAACTCAGCGGCACAGTGCGGCACTCAAAAATGCAGGTCAGAACCCTATCAGCCTACTCCCACTCAATGGTCGCAGGTGGTTTTGGAGTGATGTCATACGCTACGCGGTTAACGCCAACAACCTCGCTAACAATCCTAGAAGAAATGCGAGTCAGCAGCTCATAAGGGAGCTTTGCCCAGTCAGCGGTCATAGCGTCGCTGGACTCAACAGCGCGCAGAATAACTGGACGAGCATACGTGCGCTCATCGCCCATAACACCAACGGACTTAATGTCAGGTAGCACAGCAAAGTACTGCCAAACACTGTGCTCGGAGTTACGATCGCCTGTCTCGTCAAAGAGCTGAGCATTGTAAGTGTCAATCTCTTCTCGGACAATAGCGTCAGCATTGCGAAGAATCTCCAGCTTTTCTGGGGTAACGTCGCCAATGATGCGGATAGCAAGGCCAGGACCTGGGAATGGCTGCCTGTAGACAAGATTTTCCGGCAGGCCAAGAGAGACGCCCAGCGCGCGGACCTCGTCCTTAAAGAAGTGGTCCAGAGGCTCAATCAGGTCAAAGTGAACGCCCTCTGGGAATGGAATCAGGTTGTGGTGGCTCTTGATGGTTGCAGCCTTGCCGCCGGTCTTACGAGCGCCGGACTCAATAATGTCAGGGTAGATGGTGCCCTGTGCCAGGAACTGAACGCCGTCCAGCTTCTGGGCCTCGTCAAAGAAGACCTTCCAGAACTCGGTACCAATAAGACGACGCTTCATCTCTGGCTCGGTAACGCCAGCTAGCAGCTCTGCATAGCGCTCCTCTGCATGAACGTGAATCAGAGGCACGTTGAACTGCTTGCGGAAGACCTGCTCAACCATCTCTGGCTCGCCCTTACGGAGCATGCCGTGGTTCACAAACACGCAGGTCAGCTGATCGCCGATAGCGCGGTGAACAAGAGCTGCAACAACAGAAGAGTCAACGCCGCCGGAAAGCGCCAAAATAACGCGGCCATCGCCAACCTTCTGGCGAATCTCTGCCACCTTCTGCTCAATGATGTTGTCCATGGTCCACGTCTTCTCAAAACCACAGATATTGAACAGGAAGTTAGAAAGCATCTGGGAACCGCACTCAGTGTGGTTGACCTCTGGATGGAACTGCGTAGAATACAGGTTCTTAGCAGCGTTTTCCATAGCTGCGATTGGGCAAACGTCGGTAGAAGCGGTAACGGTAAAGCCCTCTGGGACCTCAGACACAGCATCGCGATGGCTCATCCAAACGGTCTGCTGCTCAGCGGTACCGTCAAAGATGCGGCTCTCCCCCGCGCGAGTCAGATGAGCTGGGCCATACTCGCCCTTCTCGGTATGTCCAACGGTGCCACCTAGGGTAACCGCCATAATCTGCTGTCCATAGCAAAAACCAAAGACAGGAAGACCAAGCTCCAGAATCTCTGGGTCAATCTTTGGCGCATCATCTGCGTAAACGGAAGCAGGGCCGCCAGACAAAATGAGCGCAGATGGATTGAGCTCACGAAGCTCATCTGCGGAAATATCACAGGGAACAATCTCGGAGTAGACGTTAAGATCGCGCACGCGACGTGCAATTAACTGGCCGTACTGGGCACCAAAGTCGAGAACTGCTACAAACTGCTTGGGCCTGGACTCGCTCATGCATGACTCCGCTTCTCCGGTTTCCCGGTATCTCTTAGATTCTGCGCCGACGCAATGCCGCACGTATGGGCACATATCTCTACCACGAATTTATTACTATTAATAATACCTTCAGCCAGCCGATAACACCACGAGAGATTACGCGCGCCAAAAAGTCTTCTTAAAAAGTTTGTATACCGATGCTGTCTCCATTATCTTTGGCGAGAAACCCGTCTATCTTGCGAGACTCCACAGAACTTCTCGCCTCCTTAATTGCATACAGAAAAATGACCTATTCGGAATCACGTATAAAAAGTAACTAATGTCCAGTATTTATACTTATTAGAAGTAATATTTATCCATTTTTATTACGTTAAGCTGCACATAGCGTGAAATGTTTGTTGTGAACAATTGTGAAGAACCTGTGAATTTACCTGTACTTTATTTAAAAGGTATTAGAAAAAGAACCGATAAATTCCTTGTACCTGCATAAATATTTGAACTTTAAAAAAGCGATATAAATATATACAGAATCTCAAATAAATTCTCTTTGTAATGGGTGAGAATAGACGTATCTATTGCAAAGGAGTCCTGGTGAACAAACGACTGTTTAAGCTGTTAAGTTTTGTCTTCATGCTGGTCCTGGCGCTTCCGCTTGCTGCAAAATCAGCTTTTGCTGAGACTGCAAGCACTGAAGCTGCTACAGGCACCCCTAAAGCGGTTGTCGCAACCATTACAGACTTTAGAGTTGAAGATCGTTTTGGCAATCCAACTACCGTTGTTAACAAGGCAAATGTGTATGCCATTGCTATGACATGGGACGCCTCTGCAAACGCTAACGTAGAGCCGGGCGATTACTTTGACGTCACCCTCCCTAACGAGATGAGGTTTACCGCAGCTCATCCTGCGTCTACCTTTAACATCACCGATGCAGCAACCGGCGAGGTTATGGCAGTAGCTCACGTCACCCCTGGTACCGATGGTTTTGGTGGAAACATGCGTGTTGTCTTTACCGACTACGTTAACAACCACACTGACCTGCGCGGTACCGCTCGACTTGGCTTTACCATTGATTCACAGCGTGTTCAGACAGGTACCGGTAAATCTTTTATCTTTACTGTCTCTGGCAGCCCTGTTCCTGTAACGTTTGACGTCACCGCTCCTGGCACCATTGATACTGAGTACCTCTCCAAGTGGGGCAAGATGATTGAGGGCAACGCAAACGAGATTCAGTGGACCGGCCGCATCAACTACTCTCGTGGTAACTTCCACAACGTCCGTCTACACGACCAGCTCCTTGACTGGGGCGGCGGAGATCTTCCTGCAGAGATTAGGTATGTTCCAGGCTCTTTTGAGCTTTGGACTGGTGTTTTTGATGAGTACGGTTCAACCATTCCAGGAACCGCTACGCGCATCCCTATTACCCCAGGTATGCTGACTATCTCCCCTGATGGCAAGTCATTTGATCTTGACCTTTCTGGCATAGACCTCAGCAACGGTCAGAGCTTTAAGTTCACGTATCGCACCACGTACGTTCCAGGTGTTGCTCTGCGTAACCTCATCAAGATGTATTCCGACAACCCTGAGTATAGCTCCGATTGGGTATATCGCAACGCAACTTCCGGCGGAGAAGGTACTTCTACCATCATCGCTCGTATTCACATCGTCAAGGTGGATAAGAACGACCACAACACCAAGCTTGCGGGCGCAGTCTTTAAGGTAACCAGCACCACCGATCCAACCAAGACCTGGACCATTACCACTGGTGCAGATGGTACCGCTACCACTGAAAAGCTTCCTGCAGGCACCTACAGCGTTCAGGAGATTACCGCTCCTGATGGTTACCAGCTCAATACTGATATGTACAACCTCACCGTTTCCGCAACCACCGGAGTTATTAAGACCGTTGAGGACGAGAAAACCCCAACAGTTGACGTACAGGTTAACAAGACATGGGTAGGAACTGTCGGTGGCCCTGTTACCGTCAGGCTCTACAAAGACGGCGTTGCAAGCTCTGAGACAGTCACTCTTGACCAGACCAATAACTGGGCTGCAACATTTAGTGGTCTTCTCCGCAACGATGCAACAGACGGTCACGTTATTGCTTACACCGTAGTAGAAGAGAACGTTCCTGCTGGATATACCAGCGCTGTCTCGGGTAACCAAATTGATGGTTTTACGGTTACTAACACCGAGATTCCACCAAACACTCCTCCAAACACCCCACCTACAACTCCTCCATCAGAGACTCCAAAGAAGCCCAAGAAGAAGCAGCTAAAGCTTCCTGAGACTGGCGACTTCTCCGAGATTGCTCTTGTTGCAGTAGCTACCGTGGGCAGCGTTATTACGACGCTTGGCTATGCTCTGAAGGATCGTCGTAAGTAAGGAAGCGTTGCGTAGTAAGTAACGCCATGAACAAAAGTTGCTCGTACTTCTCGCGCCAAGCTCCACGAACTTCTCGCACACGACCCCGCTTCACACATTGAAGCGGGGATTTTTTGTGGCAGGTTTGTTTCTATGCAGCACAAAGACGCAAAATTGCGTATAGTAGATGTTTGACAAAACGCATTGGGCAAAACGCAGATTAAACACAAAGGAGCCCCAATGGCCAGAAGGTCACATTCATCTCAGAATCACGGTCGCAGCAGCCGTGATAGGTACGAAGATACCCCTGAGTACGATACAGAGGACTTCGCGCAGGACGATTATGACGCTTATAATCAGGGCGCATATCAGCCTCGCACGCTGGGCAGCGTTCGAAGCGCAGGTGCAAGTTCTGCGCGCAACAATCACGAATCCCACGGCTCCAGGTTTACGCGCGAGCCTTTGATTGGCCAGACCAATGTTGGTAACGAGTGGCCCGAAGAAGCCCCAGCTCAGCAGCAAAAACACACCCACTTTGCTGCACATCGTGCTGGCGCTGTCAGCCATGCGCCTTCGCGCGCAGAAGGCGTGAGTGCATACTCCAAGAAGCGCCAAGGTTCTTCTCGCGGTCGTGGTCTTAAGATCTTTGCCGGCATTCTGGGCACGTTGCTGCTGGTAGCAGGCGTAGGGTTTGCGTGGTGGATGCTGGATACCAACTCAAAACTTCGTCAGGGTCTGGACGCAAACTTGCAAGCTACACTGGTACAAGTTGCTCCGTCTGATCCGTTCTACATGCTACTTCTTGGTGTCGATAAGGACGAGGGACGCGCAGAAAACTGGGGCGATTCCAACGCAAACTTCCGCGCCGATACTATCATTCTGGCCCGCGTAGACCCAAAGAACAAGAAAATTACGTTGATTTCCATTCCCCGAGACACTATGGTTGACCTGGGAGAACACGGAAAGCAGAAGATTAACTCCGCGTACAGCTATGGCGGCGCATCCGGAATGGTCGAGGCCGTTTCCAAGCTGGCAAACGTTAACATCTCACACTATGCCGAGGTAGACTTTGAGTCGTTCACCAAAATTGTGGACTCTATTGGCGGCATTACGGTCAACCTGCCCGTTGCTGTTTCTGACATGCAGTACTCGGGCATCGACCTGCCCGCTGGAGAGCAGCAGCTCAACGGCCAGCAAGCACTCGGTCTTTCTCGTAGTCGCCACGCATACGACAACTACGGCGCCGGCGACTTCTATCGCGCAGCTAACCAGCGCATGATTTTGACAGCTATTGCCAAGAAAGTTCTGCAGCTAGATCCCGTTTCTATGTCCGGTGCCGTGTCCACCATGGCCGAGAGCGTGACTACTGACTTCAACGTTACCGATATTGTGGGACTGGCCATGTCATTCAGGGGCATAGATACATCCAAGGATATGTATTCCGCGCGTACGCCTACGACGTCCGAGCTCATTGATGACGTGTGGTATGAGATTGTCGATAAGAGCGCGTGGAAGACTATGATGGATCGCGTAAACCAGGCGCTGCCTCCTCTGGAGGATGCAAGCGCTGACGAAACCACAGGCGTTGTGGGTACCGTTGGAGGAGACCCTTCAGCTATCGACAGCATCAAGCCTGACTACACCGGTGAAGTTGCCGTGCTCAATGGCACCGACGTTCAAGGGCTTGCAGCTCAGAAGGCTGGCATCCTCAAGACAAAGGGTTATACCGCCTACGCCGACAGCTCGCTGGAGCATCCTTCCAGCTCAATAATTGTGTACGATGGTACCCGCACGGGCTTGGCAAAGGCCATTGGTGTTGCAAAAGCGCTGGACATCCCTACCGCCAACATCAAGTCAAACGACGGTTCCTACCCCACCGATACAGATATCACCGTGGTCCTGGGCACCGATCAGGCACCAAAGCGCTAACGGCACGCGCGACCCACGGTGACGTGTGACCCGCGACACCACCCCACCCCACACAAAAACGGGCGAGAAGACCGATCTTCTCGCCCGTTCTTGTTTACTGTTAGCGATTTTGTGGCTTAGACGTTAAAACGGAAGTGCATGACGTCGCCGTCCTCGACCACGTAATCCTTGCCCTCGATACGCAGCTTGCCCGCGGCTTTACATCCAGCCTCGCCGCCGAGCTCCACGTAATCGTTGTAGCTGGCAACCTCGGCCTTGATGAAGCCGCGCTCAAAGTCGGAGTGAATGACCCCCGCAGCCTCGGGAGCCTTAGCGCCAATGCGGACGGTCCACGCCCTGACCTCCATGGGACCTGCGGTAAAGTAACTCTGCAGACCAAGCAGCTTGTATGCTGCCTGGGCAAGCGTCTCCAGGCCGGAGTGCTCAAGTCCCAGGGACTCCAGATACTCAGCAGCCTCCTCTGGGTCAAGATCAGCAAGCTCAGCCTCGACACCTGCGCAAACAGGGATGGACTCAACGCCATTAATAACAGGAGCCGGCTCGGTGAGCATGTCCTCGTCAACGTTTGCGACGTACAGGATTGGCTTCATAGTAAGCAGGAAGAGATCGCGGGCAGCCAGGCACTCCTCATCGGTCATCTCCATGTCAGCGGCGCGATTGCCTTCGTTCAGCCACTCCTGAAGGCGCTTTGCCACGTTAAGCTTAGGCTGGAGGTCCTTATCGCGCTTGGCTTCTTTCTCCAGCTTAGGCAAGGCACGCTCAATAGTGCCCAGGTCAGCAAGGATAAGCTCCGTCTGAATGATGTCAACGTCCTCGTCAGGATTGACACGACCCTCAACGTGAATGACGTCGGGGTCCTTGAAATAGCGAACAACCTCGCAGATAGCGTCAGTGTTGCGAATGTTTGCCAGGAACTGGTTGCCCAGACCCTCACCCTCGTTTGCGCCTTTGACCAGGCCAGCGATGTCCACAAACTCAACAGTTGCAGGCATAATACGGCCAGGATTAACAATCTCTGCCAGCTTCTGAAGCCTTGCGTCGGGCACGTCAACAATGCCCACGTTAGGGTCGATAGTGGCAAACGGGTAATTTGCAGCCAGGCCACCCTTGCGGGTCAATGCGGTGAACAGCGTAGATTTACCAACGTTTGGCAGGCCAACGATACCAATTGAAAGCGACATGTGAGTCCTCTTGTTGTCGGTGGACGGTTACTTGTATTTCTCGCGAGAAGAACGTGGAGCTAGAAGCGTTGTGCTCTGTGTTAGCAGCCGCTTGCTACTCCCCATTATCCTCTTTTGGAAGCTGTTGTGCAGAGGTGGCGGAATCTGTAGTTGGGCTCTTGGCAGCATCCGCATCCGAATCCTCGATGAGCTCAGTGGCTAGATGTTTGAGCTGCTCCTTACCAGTGTCAAACACGAAGCGAGCTTTACGACGAGCCAAGGCCTCAAGACGCTCGGTCTCCTCGGCCTTGCGGTCACGAACAACCAGCTCAGAGGTATCCATCGGCACCATCGTAAGCGCGCCGGGTTCAGGGCAAACAATTACGCAGGCCTCGCAGTTGACGCAGAACGGCATCTTGATGGTCAGCTTGCCACGTTCGTCGATGTTGATAGCGTGCGTCGTACAGGTATTTTTGCAATCGCCGCAAACCGTGCACTTACTGGAATCCCAGATAGGAGCCGCAAGCTTCACGTAAGGGGCAAGCTCTGGGTCGTGCTGAAGTGCGCCCATGACCAGACGGCGATCCTGTGTGAGCATGGACTGCCTCATGTCTGTAGTGCGAAGACCCATCACGTCATCGAGTTGTGTCTGGAGTTTATCCAGAGAGCGAGCGTGATCATTAATGCGGTCAGCAATTGCCTTTGCACCCGCAAGAATAGGCGTCGAAGCAGATACCAGACGTTCTGCACCGTTCATCGCGTTGGAGATGAACTGCGAACGGATGTAGGCGCGCGTAAAGTTGTGGTTGAGGTTGTTGCCGTCAACCTCAAGGCCAACCGTAGCACCCGTCCACTCCTCAGCGATAGCGATGGCTTGAGAATATGCTTCCTCACCAGTGGTGGTGCGACAACGGTCGCAAACACCCAGCGGCAGATAAACGCTTACGTTGTCAAAGTCCGTAAGGATCGAGAACCAAATGTCGGCCGAGAGCATACCCACGCAAGGCAGGCAAATCTCGTTGCCCTCAGGTTTTCTCGCCAGAGCGCGTGTGCAGGTAATGTAGCACTGCTCGTACGCGGAGGCCGCGCGAGCTACCTGGTCATACAGCATGCGGGACGTATGGCGGCGCGTGTTGAACGTCTCGGTTGGGCACGCGGCAACGCAGAGTCCGCACTGAAGGCAGGCCTCATCGTCGATACGTACGGATTGGTTATGGATATCAATGCAATTAGCTGGGCAAACGTCAAGACAGCGAGAACATGCCTCGGCTTTTCCAGAGGCGCACCTCAGGCAGCGATTGGCGTTTGACCAGGGAATTTCCTTGTAGTCCATTGGCTCAAACGGCTTGTCCGTGTTTGGGTCAATAGACAGGCTTCCCATCAGCGCGTCGAGCGGGTTGGAAAGCACCTGCAGGGAGTCCTGGATATCAATGAGGTCGTCGAGAAAATCTCGCTCCTCGTTACGATTCTGGTTCTGTGCCATGGTGCCTCCTCTCCTTTGGCGCGTGTCGAAGCGGTCATGCAACCTGGCCGCTACAGCAAATAAACATTTTAACCTGTGACGACCAATAATTCTGCTCAAATGACGTCACATTCATACGATTTCGATTAATGGGTACTAAGCGGCAAACATTGCGGTTACAGCGAGACGGTTTTCTCGCCAAGTGGGTACAGCGTCAAAAAAGTGGGAGCAGCTCAAAAAATCGGGCCCAGCGCGAAGCTGAACCCGATTGCAGTTTGTTGGAGGTGCGGATTAGTACATGCCGCCCTGGCCGCCCTGAGCAGCTGCGCGAGAAATGGACTCCTCGATGGTGGTGTCCTTTGGCATCTCGGAAACAGTTGCCTCGGTGATAAGGATAAGAGATGCAACAGAAGCTGCGTTCTGAAGCGTGGTGCGGGTGACCTTGACTGGGTCAAGAACGCCCATCTCAATCATGTCGCCATACTGGCCGGAAGCGGAATCAAGACCCTGGCCGGTTGGGAGTGCCTTGATCTTCTCGACAACTACGCTGCCCTCAAAGCCAGCGTTGTTAGCAATGGTGCGGACTGGAGCCTCAAGTGCCTTGCGGATGATCTCAACGCCGATCTTCTCGTCTGCGTCAGAGGTCTGAACGCTATCAAGAACGGAAGCTGCAGCCAAGAAGGCAACGCCGCCACCTGCGACAATACCCTCCTCAACAGCTGCGCGAGTTGCCTGAAGAGCGTCCTCGATACGGTGCTTAATCTCCTTGAGCTCAACCTCGGTAGCTGCGCCAACCTTAATGACAGCAACGCCGCCAGCAAGTTTAGCAAGGCGCTCCTGGAGCTTCTCGCGGTCAAAGTCAGAAGTGGTGTTGTCAATCTCAGCCTTGATCTGAGCGATGCGCTCGTCGATTGCATCCTTGGAGCCAGCGCCACCAACGATGGTAGTAGTCTCCTTGGTGACCTTGACGGACTTAGCACGGCCGAGCATATCAGCGGTAATCTCGTTGAGGTTAACGCCAAGCTCCTTAATGACTGCCTGGCCGCCGGTGAGAACAGCAATGTCCTCGAGCATACGCTTACGACGGTCGCCGTATGCTGGAGCCTTGATTGCGCAGACGTTCAGAACGCCGCGGAGCTTGTTAAGAATGAGGGTGGTCAGAGCCTCGCCGTCAACGTCCTCAGCAATGATGAGCAGAGGTGCGCCCTGCTTCTGGACTGCCTCAAGAATTGGCAAGATATCCTGAATGGAGGAAATCTTGTTGTCGGTCATCAGGATGTAAGGATTGTCCAGCTCAGCGGTGAGAGTCTCGTTGTTTGTTGCAAAGTAAGGGGAAACGTAGCCCTTATCAAACTGCATGCCCTCAACGGTGTCGATATCGATGCCGAAGGTCTGGGACTCCTCAACGGTAATGACGCCATCCTTGCCGACAACATCCATAGCGTCAGAAATCTTACCGCCGATGACTGAATCACCAGCGGAAATGGTGCCGACGGAAGCAATCTGCTGCTTGGTAGAGACGTCCTTTGCGATGCCCTTCATCTGAGCAACAACAGCCTCAACAGCCTTGTCGACACCGCGGCGGATTGCAATTGGGTTTGCACCAGCAGCAACGTTGCGGAGGCCCTCGTTAACGATGACCTGTGCAAGCAGGGTTGCGGTGGTGGTACCGTCACCGACGGTGTCATTAGTCTTGGTTGCAACCTCTTTGACCAGCTGAGCGCCCATGTTCTCTACTGGGTCCTTGAGCTCAATCTCGCGAGCAACGGAGACGCCATCGTTAGTGATGGTTGGTGCACCATAAGAACGCTGCAGTGCAACGTAGCGACCCTTAGGTCCAAGAGTGGTGGTTACGGCATCTGCTAGGGTATTTACTCCCTTAGCAAGCTTGGCACGAGCATCGGTGCCAAAATCGATATCTTTAGCCATGGTATTCCTCCAAAATAGCTGAACTTACACGTGAATAAACAAGCTGCAAATGGGCAGCGAGCGGACGAGCCAAGAGCAAACGAGCTGCGAGCGATTAGTCCTCGAGGACTGCAAGAATGTCGTCAGCACGAAGAAGCAGGAGCTCCTCGCCGTCTACCTTGACCTCGGTGCCGCCGAACTTGCCGTAAAATACCTGGTCGCCGACTTTGACATCAAGAGCGATGCGATTGCCATTCTGATCAAGCTTGCCAGTTCCAACTGCGAGGACCTCACCGCGCTGAGGGAGCTCCTGAGCTGCGGATGCAATGTAGAGACCAGAGGATGTCTTCTCCTCTTTTGGAGCAGGCTTTACCAGAACACGATCTCCAAGTGGCTTCAAATTCATAATGAAAACCTCCCTTTCGGGCTAAGCCCGATATTGGCGCCAAGCGCCCTTTTCCAACGCTATTAGTTATTCCACACAGAAAAACAATTTATACAAAATATTGGGAAAATCTTACAAAACCGACTTAGATTTTCTGTAGGCGTGCAGTATAAGCCGTCAACGGTTATGTGCTGGCTAGTAGGGCGCAGCCAGAGTGCTGGCGGAGGGCGGAGGGAATACGGGCGGCATACGAGCGGAACGCAGGCGGCGAACAGGCACGCGGCGGGGCTGAGCTGCTGGTAAGCGCGGTTTGCGGTCGGCGGGTGCGCACGCCGAGTGGTGTCGACCTGCAGATTCTTGCCATTAGCATAATTTTTGGCACAATTATTTGCTGCGTGCATATTGTACGGGCAATATTCGTGATTTTGCATAGGAAAAATGAGCACCTCTTTGGGAGGGGCCAATTTGGGTAAAAAATGCGTTTAGTTGGGGATGAAATGGAGTATTCAGAAAAATTGCACCTACATTTGAACAGGTAAAAAATTCTATCCAGATTTTTGATTATTTGTCCGAAACAAAACAGCAGGTAGATTTAATGCATAGAATCCTGTTATTTCTGTAATCCCCAAATAAACGCATTTTTTACCACTTGGGGGCCATTTTTGAGATAAAAACACCTCTTCCCTACTCGTAGCAAAAATCAACCTGCATAAAAGTACCCGGCTATTCATTTACATGAATAGACGGGTACAGAACGTCTAAGAAATACGTGCTATCGTGCTACGCTCTACCGCGCTGCGTGCTACGCGTCCAAGCTCTCCAGTTCAGAGAGCCAAAGCGAGCTAGAAGCGTCGGATGGCATACGCAAATCGCCGCGCGGAGAAAGCGAAACCGAGCCAACCTTTGGTCCGTCAGGCATCGCCGAGCGCTTGAACTGCTGCGAGAAGAAGCGGCGGTAGAACACCTTCAACCAATGCACGATAGTCTCGTGGTCGTAGACCTCCTGGTCAGTATTTGTACCAAATGCACACTCGGCAAGACGCAAAACCTTTAGTGGACCACTTCCATGACGAAGCACATGGAACAAGAAGAAATCGTGCAGCTCATAAGGGCCAACTAGGTCCTCCGTCTTCTGCTCAATAGAACCGTCCGCCGCAGATGGCAGTAACTCAGGAGAAACTGGCGTGTCCAAAACGTCGCGCAAAACGTGAGCAATTTCATCCTCACCCTGCTCCTCATACGTGTCGGCGCAGTAGTCAACAAGATATCTGACCAGCGTTTTTGGCACCGAAGCGTTTACGCCGTACATGGACATCTGGTCGCCGTTGTATGTTGCCCAGCCAAGCGCCAGCTCAGAGAGGTCGCCCGTGCCAATAACCATGCCGCCCACCTGGTTGGCAACGTCCATCAGGATCTGTGTGCGCTCGCGAGCCTGAGAGTTTTCGTACACAACATCGTGAACGTCCTGGTCGTGACCGATGTCGGCGAAGTGCTGCAGCACGGAATCCACAATGGAAATCTCGCGCAGGTCGGCGCCAAGCGACTGCACTAGCTCGATCGCGTTAGTGTACGTGCGGTCAGTGGTGCCAAATCCCGGCATCGTCACAGCTACAATGCCCGAGCGGTCATATCCCAGCTGGTCAAAGGCTCGCACGGTGACGAGAAGAGCCAACGTTGAGTCAAGTCCACCCGAAATGCCAATAACCGCGTGATCAGAGCCAGTGTGCGCCAGCCTTGAAGCTAAACCATGAGCCTGAATCGACAGAATCTCCTCGCAGCGCGCCGCACGAGCGTCGTCCATCGCGGGCACAAACGGATGCGGGTCAACGTACCTGTTCAGCGGCGTGCGAATAGCAAGTTCGACGCCCTCGCTTCCCTCGCCGTCGTGGCCGCAACCTGCAGCGTCATGTGCACCGTCCACGCCGTCAAACTCCAGCGAGAAATACGTGGTCAGGTGCTTGTAGTCCTCCGGCGTCGGAGCAACCTCAAACGTCGACATGCGCCTGCGATCGGCTGCCAGCGACAGCACGTCAATCTCGGACACGGCGATACCCTCGCCAAACACGCCCGAGTCGGCAAGCACACAGCCATTCTCGACAACAAGATCGTGGCCCGAGAAAACCAAATCAGTCGTAGACTCGCCCTCACCTGCGCTTGCGTAAACGTAGCCGCAGATCAGACGCGCGCTCTGCTGCGCAACCAGCTGACGACGGTACGCGGACTTGCCGGCCAGCGCGGGCGACGCGGACAAGTTGCAGATCAACGTGGCGCCGGCGACGGCGTGCGCGTTTGACGGCGGCATAGGCACCCAGAGGTCCTCGCAGATCTCCGCGCCCACAACCAGCTCAGGGATGGTGTCGCACGCAAACAGCTGGTTGGTGCCAAACGGCACCTCGCCGAGCAGGCCAAAGTCCACACTGGTGACGGTCTTGGGGCCAGAAACAAAGTGTCGACCCTCGTAAAACTCGTTGTACATGGGCACGTAGCGCTTGGGCACCAGGCCCAAAAGCTCTCCCCTAAAGAGAACGGCGGCGCAGTTGTAGAGCTTGCCGGCCACGCGAACAGGCAGTCCTAGCAGCAGCAACGCGTCGACGTCGGCCGTGCGAGCGGCAATCGAGACCAGTCCACGCTCGGCCGCGTCCAGGAGGGCATCCTGCCAGAACAGGTCCTCGCAGGTATAGCCCGTAATGCAGAGCTCGGGCAGCACGACCACCTTGGCGCCGCGATTACCTGCGGCTTCTTCGATGGCAGCAAGGCAGCTCTCCACGTTAAACGCCACGTCGGCCACGCGAACGCGCGGCGTGATACTTGCAACTTTGATAAATCCGTCTTGCACAATGGCCTCCTTACATGCCGCTTGGGACAACGGGCGCCACATCCGACGACCACGATCCCAGCTGCGCGTTGGGGTTTGCATCCAAGGTCAATGGCGAGAAACCCTGTGTACGGTAGCTACGAAGTGCGCCGACGGCAATCATTGCGGCGTTGTCGCCACAAACCGACATCGGGGGCACCGTCACTCGAACACCCATACGACCAAAGGTTTCCTTATATGCAGCTCTGAGCGCGGGGTTGGCAGCAACACCGCCGCCCACGCAGAAGTCGGAGACACCCGTCTCCTCAACAGCGGTTTTAGCCTTTGCAACCTGCACGTCAATAACCGCCTGCTCAAACGAAGCGGCCAAGTCGGGCAGATTGATGGCTCTACCTGCGCGGTTCCCGCCCTCAATGTAGGTAATAACGGCGGTCTTTAGGCCGGAAAGACTAAAGGAATAGTCGCCGCTGTGCATCATCGCACGCGGGAAGTGGATGGCCTTGGGGTTGCCCTGAGCTGCGAGTTTGCTGATTACCGGTCCGCCTGGATAACCCAGACCCAGCGCCTTAGCAACCTTGTCAAAGGCCTCGCCCACGGCGTCGTCGATGGTGGAGCCCAGGACCACGTAATCTCCCCAGGCACGCACGTGTACCAACATAGTATTGCCGCCCGAGACCAGACTGGCCACAAACGGCGGCTGCAGATCGGGCGTCTCAAACAGGTTGGCCAGCAGGTGGCCTTCCAGGTGATGAACGGGAATAAGCG
>CALIAZ010000048.1 GCA_938045565.1 uncultured Atopobium sp. | reverse complement strand
AACGGCCGACACCCGCTTTAGGAGAGCGGTGCTCTATCCCCTGAGCTACGAAGGCATGTGGGATATTCTACTCACGTAGGCTTGCGTACGCAAATCTCGCTAGCGAGCTAGCGACTACGTGGCGAGAAGTGCCGTGCGCTCGGCATCGCTTACCGCGCTGAGAAGCGTAACGAACTCGTGACTCGTAGCCCGCACCTGTGGTGCGTAGCGTGCTTACCGGCGCTTGCGACGCAGAGCTGCTGCTACTTACGACGAGCCTTGCGCTCGGCCCTTTTTCTGTCGTACTCAGCCTGACGCTCGAGGTAGAAATCGTTGAGCTTCTTATCGGTCATGCCAGCAACCTTAGCCTCAATCTTCTTGCGAAGAGGACGCATCTTAAAGAAGCTGTAGACGACCGAACCAAAGATGCAGAAGTAAGCAAAGACCAGCATGATGGCAGAAATCATGCCAACACCGGTGTTCAAATCCCTAGACTCAGGAACTATATATGAAAGCACCAGCGTAATGATGGTTGCTACAAAGCCAAGACCCAGGAAGACCCACCAAACGCGCTCGGCACGATGGTAATCTGGATCTGCGCGCAGCATTGCCTCAAATCCACGGCTACGGATATCCTCGCGCTCGCGCTGGCGAGCACGTGCAGCGCGCTTCTCTTCTTTGCTCTTTGGGGCACTGGAGCCCGAGCCAGAGCCGCTCACGCGCACAGACGCAGCTGCCTCTCGTACTGGTTTAGCAGTAGCAGCAGATTTGCGACCAAAAGCGGAATACAAAGGACGCTCAGTCTCCTCAGAGTTTTCTTTCTTTGAAAGGCTTGCGGTAGCCTCACGCGCTTCTTTGGTTGCGCCTGTAATGGTGTCACGCAGTGACATTGGTCTCCTTCAGTGGTACAAACTCAGTTCCCGTAATAATCTGGAATGCCGTACAATAGCGCTCGGACGTGCCCTCAATGACCTCTTCTGGAAGATGAGGTGGCTCTCCTTGCATGTCCCAGTGGGCTTTCAGCCAATCGCGTACATACTGCTTGTCGTAGCTTGGCTGAACGTGTCCCTCAGAATAACCCTCAGCAGGCCAAAAACGGCTTGAATCAGGTGTAAGGCACTCATCAATAAGTGTAAGTTTTCCGTCGATAAAACCAAACTCAAATTTGGTATCCGCGATAATAATTCCACGAGTTGCAGCATATTCTGCAGCGGCCTTATAAATTGCAAGCGAAGCTTCCTTCAGCTGAGTAGCAACATCCTCGTCAACAATCTCACAGCAACGCTCAAACGAGATATTCTCGTCATGATCGCCAAGCTCAGCCTTAGTGGAAGGAGTAAAGATTGGCTCAGGAAGCTTTGAGGCCTCGGTTAAACCGTCAGGCAGCTTAATGCCGCAGACAGTGCCGTCCTGGTCGTAAGTCTTCTTACCAGAACCAGTAAGGTAACCGCGGACGATGCACTCGATTGGCACTGTTTGAGCTTTCTTGACCAGCATAGCGCGACCAGCAAGGTACTCAGTGTAATCTGCAAACTGCTCAGGAGTCTGATCTGGCAGAACAGAAATCATGTGGTTAGGCAGAAGATCCTTGAAGCGATTGAACCAAAATGCGCTAATACGCGTCAGAATTTCTCCCTTAAAAGGAATCTCGTCGGGGAGGATAAAGTCAAAAGCACTAATGCGATCGCTCGCAACCATCAAAAGTTTGTCGCCACAATCGTAGATATCGCGAACCTTACCGTGCGAATCGGGACGAAGCTCAGCTCCAGCCACAATGACCTCACTTCTGCGCAAAGCGCGTTGTATTGCAGGACTTTTGATTGTACGGCAAAATGCCCAAAAATCGGCCTACAACAACGTTTCTGTAACAGAGATATTGTTTTGAGTAAGCACTGGAAGATACAGCGAGAAGGTAGTGCCTTTTCCAAGCTCTGATTCTACCGAGATGGTGCCGTTGTGACGGTCCATAATCTCTTTTGTGATTGCCAGGCCTACACCTAGGCCTCCTGATGCACGCTCACGGCTCTCTTCTGCGCGCCAGAATCGCGAGAAGGTCTGTGGAATGTCCTCAGGAGCAATTCCCATTCCGTCATCAGACACGGAAATAACCGCGTCGGTATCGTCAATTGAAACGGTTATGACAACATGGCCACCGTCATCGGTGTAGCGGATGGCGTTACTCAGCAAATTAGTCAGAGCTTCTCGGATCATGTCCGAATCAATATCAACAAAACAGTTGCCTTCAGGCGTCTTATCCACAAAGGTCAGCGTGCGATTATTCTCTTTGAAAAGCGTCTCTTGCACGGCAACAATACTTGCTACCATTGCTACCACATTAACGCTTTCTGGGTTGAACTTTGTCTTTCCGTTCTCAAGCCTTGAAAGGTGGAGCATGGCATCTACCAGGCGAGAAAGACGTCTACTCTCAGACACAATGTTTTCCAGGCGCTCTTCATCTGCAGGCAAGATACCATCTTGAATTGCTTCAACGGTAGCCATAATTGCCATGAGCGGAGTTCTGAGCTCGTGCGCAACATCGCTGGTCAGGCGGCGTTCAAGCTTAATGTCTCTTTCGAGTGAAGACGCCATGTCATCAAAGGTTTCTCCCAGGCGCCCCAGTTCATTCTCACCACGGATACCTGAACGAGCAGCAAGATTACCGCTTCTAATCTGAACAGCCGTCTCGGTAATGCGACGCATAGGCTTGGTGAGCGAGCGTGAAGCCAAAATACCAATCAATCCAGACAGCGAGATTGCAATAGCTGCAGCAAGACTGATTGCCTGGTAGGAGCCATTACGGAATGCAATGTCTCGCTGGGTTAAGAACGGCTCAGAACCAAACGTCCAGATTCTGATGCTGCCTACAGCCTCTCCTTGCAAGTTTTGAACAACTGCATACACCACAGAGTCGCCTGTCTGAGGACCAGATAGCGAACTGTTTACGCCAGGTCGACGTGCGTTTGGCGCCGAGTCGTCATACAGCACCACGCCAGAAACGTCTAAAATCTGGATGCCAATATCGGGATTAGACGATGAGGCCTGGCGTGCAATGGAAAGTACATCAGCGTTCCAGCCTTCTGCGCGCGCGTATGCTTGAGACATATTAAGCGCGGTGTTATCGACAGTATTCTGCAAGTTCTCCCTGGTATAAGCAGTAAAGCGACTCTCCCACACAATACCCAAGACAGAAATAAGTACCAAAACCGTCATGACCGCGGTCAGCGCAAAGAACGCCGCCATGCGGGTAGTAAAGCTCTGAGTTCCAACAGGATCAGGCTTAATAGTTTTGTAAGAACCCTCAGTTTCTGGAGGGTTCTTAAGAGAATTTGAATGATGTTTCTTGAAGAGCGCCAAAACTCTAGAGCTTAGGACTCGTGGCTAGCGTTGCCAGCCTCAAAGCGGTAGCCAACACCGTGAACGGTGAACAGCCAGCGAGGATTACGAGGGTCGTCACCAAGCTTTGCACGCAAATTCTTGACGTGAGAATCAATAGTGCGCTCATAGCCCTCAAAGTCATAGCCCAAGACCTTCTTGACAAGCTCCATACGCGTGTACACGCGGCCAGGATAGCGAGCAAGGGTAGTAAGCAGTTTAAACTCTGAAGCGGTTAGATCAACTTCCTCGTTGTTAATGAGAATCTTGTGACCAGAAATATCAATGGTAAGCGTACCGTAATCAAGCACATCAACAGCAGTCTCTGGCTCAGAATACGTACGGCGGAACAGTGCGCGAACACGTGCCACCAGCTCACGAGGTGAGAAAGGCTTGACAAGGTAGTCATCAGCACCAAGCTCAAGACCAATAATCCTGTCTTCTACCTCACCTTTTGCGGTAAGCATAATGATAGGCACATTGGAGGTATCTCTGATTGCACGGCAAACGCGCTCTCCAGAAAGCTTTGGAAGCATGAGGTCAAGGATAACCAGGTCAAATGCATGTTTCTCAAACTCTTCAACTGCACTCTGACCGTCGCCAACACCCTTAACAACGTAATTTTCGCGCTCAAGATATGCTGAGACGGCGTCACGGATGACTTTCTCATCTTCGACAATCAGAATTTTCTTCTCGTCGGAAGCCATTGTCTCCCCTTTTCTTTTGCCCTGCATGTATGTGCTTATGGCACATTACGATTATTCATTAATTATTTATATTCATTCTATCGCTATGCCTACAAATAATCTACAAAGAAAAAACACGAACTGTCACGGAAGCAGGATATCCGCTGGTAGGGTCTTTAACAGTCGAGTAGGTTACAAAAGAATCACAGTTGCCTTCTCGGGCAGGGAATTCTCCGTAATCAACGCTTCTATCCATTGAATAAAGCCAGTTTACCGTTTGATTCTGTGTATCAACAAGCACGTAAGAAGCACGACTCTTAATAATATAAAGGCTACCTTTACCTGCAGCTATTGCATAAGGCTCGCGCTCAATGACGTAAGGATTTTCTCCTGAAGCAGGCAAGATATACGTTCCCATCTTGCCCAAAAGACCGCCCGAGTCATAGCTTGCTTCAACAGACACAACAAACTTATCGTCTACGCGACTTGCTACAAAAGGCTTAACAGATTGAGGCATAACAAGCTGGTCAACCTTAGTTTTGAGGTTATCGCCCAGTAGGTATGCCGTAACACCATAGTAGGTGCCCTCAGAGGCACGGACTCGAGGGGTAAGGGTGACTACACCCTTAGAAATGGACGGTGCTGTAGCAAATCTACCTGGAGATTCGACGGCATCCGTTCCTTCAGAATCGCCCACACGCCATACATAGCAGTGAGAAGACTCACGGGTTTTCTCGCCCGAAGAAGAAGGCTGGACAAGCCAAACCACCTTATCGTCTCCGCAGGCAAATGGAGCCGGATCCCAGTTTTTATCGGCCTTGTACAGTACCTTTGCGTCACCCGTCAGCTTGCCGTCAGAAAATGGTGCAGCGAGAAGTTCCCAATCAAAGGTTGTGGTATCCACCTCAACCCATGCATACACAGAGTCAGAGCAGCGAACGTCGTAAATAGCGGCGGTAGTATTGTTCATCTGAGCTGTAGGAACAACGTCAACTACCTGGCCAGACGTCAGCGAGAGAGCAGAGCCCTTTACCATAGGCGTGGCAGATGCGCCAGCCGTGGTAACGGGAATCCAATTTCCGTCGGCTGGATGTAACACGCTTCCTAAAGGAAGCGTCCATGTCTGGCTTGGCTGAGCAGAATATTCCGTTGAGCTATAAGTGTCCAGCACGTTTGTGCCAGAAGACTCATCAAGTACCAGCGGCTTTCCTGCGTCACCTGAACTCTCTTGATGGGAGCAGCCTGCTGCGATACTAATTGCGCCAGCAACTACTACGCCAGCTGCTCCCGTCTTGAAGAAGTTTCGACGAGAAATGTTCCCAAACAAAGCCACGATTTAGTCCAATTCAAGGTGCTCAAGACGGTCAAACAGAACGTTTGAGCGGGTAAGGAACGCGCGAGGATCAAAAATCTTCTCAAGCTCCTCGTGGCTCAGTGTACAAGCTGGATCTGCCTCAAGAAGCTCCTGATAGGATGGTCCTTCCTTGCACTGCTGAATGTCGCCCCACACCTTCATAGCGTTAGACTGGACAATCTTGTATGCCTCTTCGCGAGTAATACCAGTGTTTACCAGGGCAAGAAGAACCTTTGACGAGAAGAGCATGCCGCGGGTCTTATTGAGGTTTGCCATCATCTGCTCTGGATACAGAACCATGCCATCAAGCAGGAACTCAAGCTTTGACAGCATATGGTCAAGAGCAATGAAGCTATCTGCCTGAGCAACACGCTCAGCAGAAGAGTGACTGATGTCACGCTCGTGCCAGAGCGCAACGTTATCAAAGGCAACCTGTGCGTTTGCCTTAACTACGCGGGACAAACCACAGATTTTCTCGGCAGTAATAGGATTGCGCTTGTGAGGCATAGCTGAAGAGCCCTTCTGGCCCTTGCGGAATGGCTCCTCAGCCTCGAGGGTATCGGTCTTCTGCAGTGCTCGCATCTCAGTCGCAACACGCTCGCAGGTGGCGGCAACGGTTGCCAGAACACCAGCAAGGTACGCGTGGTGGTCGCGAGAAATAACCTGAGTTGAAAGTGGATCGTGGACAAGACCGAGTTTCTCGCAAACGTACTCCTCAACAAAAGGATCAATAGAAGAGTAAGTTCCGACAGCGCCAGAAATTGCGCCGTAGGCAACGTTTTTGCGAGCGTCCTTGAGGCGGTCAAGATCGCGCTTGAACTCCCAGGCCCAACTACCAAACTTCATGCCAAAAGTCATAGGCTCGGCATGAATACCGTGAGTACGACCAACGCACAGAGTGTCGCGCTCCTCAAAAGCACGACGCTTGCAGATAGCAGCGCAGCGACGAACCGCAGCAATGAGCAGGTCACATGCCTGGGTGAGCTGGTAGCAAAGAGCAGTATCGCCCAAGTCTGTTGAGGTCATGCCATAGTGAACCCAGCGGCTTGGCTTGAGCTCACCCTCTGGAACCTCAGCATCAATATAGGAACCCATGTTGGTCAGAAAAGCAATGACATCGTGGTTGGTAACAGCCTCAATCTCGTCTACCTCAGCGCGATTAAACGCTGCATGCTCGCGAATCCAAGCTGCCTCTTCGCGAGAAATGCCAATAACACCCAGCTCAGCCTGTGCTTCGCACGCAAGGACTTCAATCTCCTGCCAAACGGCGTACTTGTTCTCCAAAGAAAAGATATGGCCCATTTCTTTGCCGGTGTAGCGATCTACCACGATGAGACTCCTTCTACTCGTAAAAGAAAAAGTCGAGTACCACTATGGTACCCGACCTTTGAATTACCTGGTGGGCCGTTAGGGGTTCGAACCCTAGACCTTGGGATTAAAAGTCCCCTGCTCTACCAACTGAGCTAACGGCCCATTATCGGGCGTGGCAATTTTACCACGCAACTAGGATAGTGTAGCAGTTTACTCCCATGCCCATTGTCCATTTACGAAAATTGGTGTTTCTTTTCCATCGGCAGAAATTCCCCAAATGTTCAAATCGTCTGCACCAATCATAAAATCGACGTGTGTTGTACTCTGATTGACGCCATGAGCCAAGAGTTCATCGGGGTTCATCTCAAGGCCACCCTCCAGGCACTCTGGGAAGCCCATTCCAAGTGCTAAGTGGCAGCTGGCGTTTTCGTCATACAAGGTGTCATAGAACAAAATACCGCTCTGGCGAATAGGTGTGTTCTTGGAAATAAGCGCACATTCTCCCAGGTACTTGCCACCTTTCTGAGAAACAATAGAAGTCAGAACATCTTTGCCCTGTTCAGCGCCGTAGTCAACAACCTCACCATCTTTGAAGGTAAACCAGAAGTTCTTAACAATCTGTCCAGCATGAATCAGAGGTAGCGCAGAATGAACAGTGCCGTTTACCTTGCGGTAATTTGGCGTAGTAAAGACTTCCTCAGTAGGAATGTTAGGGAAGAACAACGTTCCGTCCTGGGTCTTGCCAGCGCCGCCCTCCCAAAGATGTCCTGGATTCATGCCAATGGTCAGGTTAGTTCCATTTGAAGACTCATAACGAAGCTCTTCAAACTGGTGAGAATTCATGAAGCGCTTGGTCTTCTCAAATGTTGCATTGTGGGTCTCCCAAGCACTCTGAGGATCTTCTCCACTTGCATGAGCAACGTCCAAAATAGCAACCCAAAGCCTGTAGATTGCCTCAGCCTCAGAAAGCTCTGGGAAAATTACCTTTGCCCATTCAGCTGCAGGAACGCCAGCAATACACCAAACATTTTTACCAAAATCCATACCGTTTCTAAAGACGTCGCACTCCAGGTTTCTTGCACGAGAAACAGCAGCTGGCTTTTCTGGATCAATGCCTTTCAGACCATTTGGGTCATCAGACGAGAGGAACAAAAATGCTGCACCCTGCTCTGCGAGGGAATTAAGCTGCTCAATCTTCCAGCTTGGGGTTTTAGAAAGACGAGCTAGATCAACGTTTTCGTACATAATTCTTGAGGACTCTTGATCGCCCCAAATAACCGTGACAAATTCTGCACCAGCTGCATAGGCTGCGCGCTGAACTCTACGGGCAAAATCGGCAATCTCAATTGAAGCGTTAATTACCAGCTGACTTCCCTCAGAAATTGCGCATCCTTTCTTCACAAGAAGCTCAGCGTATTTATCAATCTGATCAGACAGCGCATCAAGGGCAATCTTTGCCTCTTGGTCTGTCATAGGAATTTGTGCCATGTTGTTCCCTTCAACTGTCAATCCACGTAATTCAAGAAATTAAGAGCAACCGTTTTGGCGATAGATCCAAAGTATTTCCGTTCCACTTCTACCCGAACAACCTTCTTCACAACGCCAAATTTCAATCTTGTCCATAAAAAGAGCCCCGAAGGGCTCTTGTATGTCATTGGAGCGGGCAACGGGATTCGAACCCGCGGATGATGGCTTGGGAAGCCATTGCC
>CALIAZ010000047.1 GCA_938045565.1 uncultured Atopobium sp. | reverse complement strand
TTCTAGTAACCGCAACAGGTCTTATCATTGTCCAGGCAGTGGGTGTTGCAAGTCTGTGGGGACCAGCTGTAGCTGCTTTTACTGACGTAAACACAAGAGAATCTCAGCAAATCTATGCCACAAGAGATGGTCTCTTTAACGTATCTTCCAAGAAGAACGTTGTGGTCTTTGTCCTGGATACCACCGATACGGCCTTTGTGCAGCAAATTTATAACGAGTATCCCGAGACATTTACCCACATGACGGGCTTTACCTGGTACAGAAATTCCGCGGGATCAATGATTCCAACACGCTATGGAATTTCTTCCCTTGTCTTTGAAAATCGTCTGCAGCCTGGTCAATCATTTGGAGACTTTGTTAATGGCTGGGCGGACAACAGCCATTATCTAGATGACATCAATAAGCTTGGCTATTCTGTTGGCCTGTATACCGATAACTTCAACTCAATTTATACCGACTATATGCACAACCGCACTATCAACTATCACGAGCTTCGCGGTCGTGGTTCAGAGAATCAGCTCAACATTCTTGGTGCACTGCGTATTCTCTACAAGACGGCGTTCTGCAGGGACATGCCTTGGGTATTTAAGCCTCGCTTCTGGTATTACACCGAGGACCTTAACATGCGTATGATGAGGAAATTTACGTATGACGAGGTTGATATGTCTTCTCAGCGCTATAACGAAGACGACCTTAAGTATTACCAGGAACTCCAGCACTATGGTCTGTCCGTTCACGATGAAAACGATACAGGAAGCTTCCGCTTTATCCATCTTATGGGCTCCCATGGTCCTTTTATTCTTAATAGGAACCTTGAGCACCCCAAAGATCCAAGTGAAGAAAATGAAATTGAGCAGACCCGCGGTGCTTGGAAAATTGTAGATGCTTATATTGCAGAGCTTAAGCGTCTTGGCCTCTACGAAAACACCTCTATTATTGTGACTGCTGACCATGGTCGCTGGTATCTGACGCCAAACGACATTACCGAGACTTCTGCTCCAGCAATTTTCTATAAGCCTGCTGGTCAAAGCGCAGAAGAAGCCGACCAACCAATGCAGATCTCAGACGCTCCTGTCTGGCACTACGATATCTTGGCTCAAACGCTCAAAGATATGGGTGCAGATTCTCAGATGCTCTCTAGGTACACCACTCCTCTTGATGAGTCCTATGAGGGAGAGAACCGTCCTCGCTACTACATCGAGACTATTACCGAGAATAACCGCGATGCAGAACTGAGAGAGTTTGTCATCAATGGTGACGCAACCAACTTTACTACCTAGAGTTTGACGGGAAACAACTGGAGGCTAGTTTCCGATAAATAGCTCTTTCAAATGTAGGTTCTCACCTTTAGACAAGCAAAAGCGAGTCGTTCTTATCGTAGAATGACTCGCTTTTTGTAAGACCTCTAGAATTGCAGCAACAAATTAATCTCTCTTGAGCAGTTCGTTCCAGTCTGGAGTTGCCGAAAGAACGGTTCCCACAATAATGACAATGCAGCAAATGACGGTCAGAGGAGATGGGATTGCTTCTGGCATAATAGCTGGCAAAATAATGCCTGCAAGCGCTGCAAAAATGACTGACCAGGCAGAATAAGAAATATTCAAGGCCATACCGCGAGAAGCACCAATGACGTCAATTGCTTTGTAGTAGAAGAGATACGAAGCGGTGCCTGCAAGCGCTGCGATAAAGACAACACCATTAGCAGGAGTTACAGCAACCTGGCTTGCAAACTCTACAGAGCCTGCGAGAGGCAAGATAATAAGACCGTAAGCAAACGCAGAGGTAGTTTCCCTAATCTGGAGTGCAGTCTCATTATCAACAGCATCGTCTTGCATACCCCACGCCAAGATAACTGCCTCAGAGCCCCAACCAAAGACACAGGCAATAACACCTAAGATTCCAATAAGAACGTTACCGTTACCTTCTCCTGCAGCGGTGGATACACCAATAACCATGACGCCAACAAGAGCCACAATAAGAGCAATGACCTGCTTCAAATTCATTTTTTCTTTAAGCAAAAGCCATGCCAAGAGCGAGCCAACGGCTGGATAAAAAGCTGAAATAGCTGCGGTGTAACCAGGCCCAATAGCATTAATTGCGGCAAGATAACCACTCATACCAATTGGTCCGCCTAAAAGAGCACCAAGCATAACAACGCGACCACTCTTAGTTTTTGCAGCTTCAAGGGTGTCCCTCAGCCTACCCTTACGTCCCATCATGACAAGAAGAATAGCCGCAGCAAAAAAGTCATGCATAAATGCACTGGCAAAGGATGCCTGAGCGGAATCAACATAGGGGCTCATACCAAGAGCAACACCAAGGATAACGGTATCAACTGCCCAAAGAATACCGCTCAATAAACCATATTGCATTATTTCCCCTTTTACTCTTAGTTCTGGTTCTCTTCGTACCAAGAAAGTACACGGTCAATATTGTTTGCAGCGTAGCGATAGTAAATAAAGAACCACTCGCCTACGTTCTCGCCCTCTGCTTCCTTGACCAGAGACCACAAATACCAGCACCAACCAGCAAAGACTACATAACTCCAGAAGTGTCTGCGTTGCTCAAAGGTTGCTTCTTGTCCAAAGTAATAATCAATAGCAGCATTTGCTTCATCGTCAGTAAGCTCACAACAAACTGTAAAGGTACCAAAGTCGTTTGCCTCGTCTGACATGCCTGCGTATTCCCAGTCAATAAGGCTATAGTTGCCATCCTCATCAATCAAGAAATTCAGATAGAAGAAATCATTGTGAGAAATGACAACGGGATACTGATCAGCGTCTGCATATTTCTTCAAGCGCAAGACCTTCTCGCGAAGCTCATAGTAGCCAGGAATCTCAATAGGACCCTCTTCAAGCAGAAGCTTCTCGTAATTAAGACCCTCGTTGACAAAGTCAAAAGAACGATCAAGTGAGGCGCCGCTATGATGTAGCTTATGGCCCATCTCCATTGCGCGCTTGAGCTGCTCAGGGTTATGAGGATTAAGATTCTGAGCGTTTTTCACAAACTTGGAAATCTTCCAACCTTCTTTTTGATCCTCGTAAATAAAGGTGCTATCTAGGCCAAGCTCACGAGCAAGTCGAAGACCAGCCTCTTCAGCTGCGCGATCAACAAGTTTCTCGGTACCAACGCCAGGATGTCTATAGACATACTCCTGAGCATCATTACCATATCCCACAATAAAGTGAGCAGACAGATTGGTAAGTCCCTGCTTGAGAGGATAGAAACCGTGAATGTACTTCTTTTGACAATGAAGCACCGAGACAATGTTGTCAAAAATCTCTGAGTCGATGTTCTCAATAAACGCTGGGTCAAACTGACGAAGCTCATCAAGGGAATCAAACTCGTAAATGACGCCGTCAGGATACTTTCTAATGGTCATAGAAAGCTCTTTGATGTGACGGACGTAAATCTCTTCCCAGAGCATATCAACGGTTTCTGGCTTGTCGTAGACAGCCTCAAGAATGTCTACAAACTTCTTTGAGAATTGCCTGTCAAAGTAGACGTGACCAAGCATAATCCAAGAATTTGAACCGCCAATTTCTACGCCGGTAATACGACCGCCACGTCCCTCTTTAAGACACCACTCATCAGTTTCTCCTGCAACATACGTTGCTGAGTAATAAGCCTCATAGACATAGTGCTCAAAAGGATTCTGAGTAAAGTAATCATCTGACGAGCAGATATACGTATTATCAAGTTGGTCTTTTACATACCACAGCGTGGAATTGTTATTTCTTGTTGCGTAATCTGGGTTAACAATAATCTTGACGCCATACTTCTCCTCCAAATAGAAGAAGTACTCCTTCTTATAACCCACAACAACGGTGATGTCAGTAATACCAGCTTCAAGCAACTGATGAATTTGACGTTCAATCAGAACTTCTCCACGAACCTTCAGGACACCTTTTGGCTTCTCATATGAGATAGGTGCAAAGCGAGAAGACAGACCAGCAGCCATGATGATGGCATTCTTAACTTCATAAGGCTTCAGTGCTTCAAGACCCTTTGGTGTGATGAGTCCCTCTTCGATAAGACCCTGGTCCTCAAGCGTTTTAACTGCTGAGTTAACTGATCCTAGAGAAAGCTCAATCTCTTCTGCAAGCTGCCTCTGATTGAGCTTCTCGTCAGAAAGAGCAATAGTTTTTAATACAGAAAACACGTTCTTTGTCAGTGCCACGGTTCCTCCAAATGAAGACCTCTGATAGCAAAAAAATGATTTCAAGCTAAAACACACTTGAGATAGTACTACTATGTTCAATTTTTAACAAGCTATATATTATTTTGAACAAATTAGTAACGATTTTGAGCTTACCTGATATTCAGCCATCAGGACTCACAAAAAAACGGCACAATACGTGCCGTTTAGAGTACTTGTCATGAATCAGAGTGAGTTTTGAATTAATAAGGACCAAAATCAAGGCGAGCTGGATAGTGATTTTTGCGTTTCTCGACTGGAGGTAGCTGCATATAATCGCCATATACAAGCTCAAGGAACTCCTCGATTTTATTAGGGAATGCAACCATCATTCCTTCATACTCAAGCTTTTTAACAGGGAAAATATCATCAACGTAATATGTCTGTGTCCATGGATCGGTGTCGTTCAAGTATCCAATGCGCTTAGTTTTGATGTGTGCATAGCGATTACGAGCTTCTTGCTCACGCTCATACATCTTTTGAGTAGATACATGAAACAGCTTGCAGACTCCCCTGCCTATGGTGACTCCCACACGCAGGAGCTTTCCCTTAATACCATCAACCAGGATAACGGGATGTGGAACATCTACCAAAATACGCATGTGTGACCAGAACCAGGTATCACGTGCCTGTTTCTCATACTCTTTTTGATTATCTGATACGTTGTCAAAACAATAGACATCCAAGAAGATTCCCAAATCAAGTGGAAGCGATGCAAGTGCTTCTTCACAAAACTGAGTACCCTTGAGCATAATGCGTGTTGTAGGGAACGGGTAGTTAATGTTGCGTTCTGAGTTGATGATGCTGTATTTATCAGCCCATTCTTCATCGTAGATAGCTAGGAGTTTATGGAAGTCTTCTGCAGGAAGCGCAACATCAATATCGTCATCCCAAGGAATAAAACCCTTATGACGCAAGGCGCCGATACCAGTGCCAGCAATACCAAAATAGCGGATACTATGAGACTCGCAGGTATCAACAAAATCTTTAAAGATCATGCGTTCAACTTGCTGGAGATGTTTAAGCGTTTCTGTATCGTATGTGCGCATTATCGACCTTCATACATCTTCTTGTAGTAATCCTGGTAATCACCGGAAACTACATTCTTAACCCACTTACGGTTCTCTAAATACCAGTTGATAGTGGTAACAATTCCCTCTTCAAATGGAGTTTCTGGATACCAGCCAAGCTCATCTTTAATCTTATCAGGCGCAATACCGTAACGGCGGTCATGACCCTTACGATCAGTTACATAAGAAATCAGATCCTCAGTAATCTGAGTGTCACCTGTGATTCTTGCAACTTCGCTGATGATGCGCTTAACAATGTAGAGGTTGTTGCGCTCATTGTGACCGCCAACGTTATAGACCTCACCAAGACGTCCGCCTTCAAGAACCATAGCAATTGCCTTGCAGTGATCGTCAACGTACAACCAGTCACGAACGTTAAGTCCATCGCCATAGACAGGAAGAGCCTTGTGCTCCAAGCAATTCTCGATCATCAAAGGAATAAGCTTCTCAGGGAACTGATAAGGACCGTAATTGTTAGAGCAACGGGTGATTACTGCTGGGAATCCGTACGTATCATGCCAGGCCTTTACAAACATATCTGCAGAAGCCTTAGACGCAGAGTAAGGGCTATGAGGGCTCAATGGTGTAGTCTCGCGGAAAAATGCCTCTGGATCATCAAGTGGCAGCGAGCCATAGACCTCATCAGTAGAAACCTGCAAGTATTTGTGATCTCCGTAGGAGCCCTGGCCATCATTCCAGAAAGACTCTGCAACGCTCAGAAGCGCGACAGTACCCATAACGTTTGTGTCAGCAAAGGCGCCCGGATCTTCAATAGAGCGGTCTACGTGGCTCTCTGCAGCAAAGTTCACAACATAATCAGGATGATGAGTCTCAAACAGCTGCGTTAGAGCCTCTTTATCCCTAATATCTACATGAGCAAAGGTATAGCGAGGGTCTTGATCATATTCCGAAAGGTTCTCAAGGTTGCCTGCATACGTCAGAGCATCCACATTCAAGATATGAATGTCCTGATTTCTTTTGAGCATATAGTGGATAAAGTTAGATCCAATAAATCCAGCTCCACCAGTTACTAAATAGGTCTTCACACTAACCTCTTTCTACATTCGAAAGATATGTCGCAAGAGCCTCTTGCCAAGGCCTCATACAGTTTCCAATGGTACTCTCAAGATGACCGTTTACCAAAGATGAATATGCAGGGCGAGAAGCACTTTCTGGGTGCATCTCTTTCCACTGAGCAGAAGTTACCCTGACCACCTTACACTCAAGATTACTGCCAGCCATAATAGCCTCAGCAAAATCAGCCCACGAGCATGTTCCCTCATTGGTTGCATGATAGATACCATAGTTCTCAGTAGCTGCAATGCACAAGATTGTATGAGCAAGATCATTTGCGCTGGTAGGATTACCCACTTGATCATCAACAACGCTAATCTCTGGATACTTAGCACCAAGAGTACGCATAGTTGCTACAAAGTTCTTGCCAACATAGCCATAAAGCCATGCAGTTCTCACCACAAACGTTTGAGGATTTGCAGCGAGAGCAAGCCCCTCTCCCGCTAATTTAGATCGACCATATTCAGAAACAGGATAAGGAGCATCTTGTTCTGTACGAGGAGTGCTTTCTTTGCCGCTAAACACATAATCAGTGGAAACCTGAACAAGCTTTGTTTGCGTAGCGCTACAAGCTCGTGCAAGATTCATGGGACCAAGTGCATTTACCGCAAACGCTGCCTCAAAATTACTTTCACAACCATCTACGTTTGTTGCAGCGGCACAGTTAATAACAACGTCATAGTGCTCGTGCTGGTCAAACCACGCACTTACTGCCTCTGAACTAGTAATATCAAGTTCATCAGCATCGGTATAATCAACATCTGGTTCAACAAAAACCTCTGGAATTGGACCAATCTCAGAGACACCGGATTCAAAAAGACGTTTGAGCTCGTTGCCTAACTGGCCATGCGCACCGGTAAGAAGAACGTGCATACTACTCTCCCTTTCCAGAAGGAAGAATACGTCCCTCTGCAACACTCTTGAGGTGTTCACCATAAGCAGATTTACCGTAGCGCTCAGCACACTCGATGAGTTTTACGCTGTCAATCCAGCCATTCTCAAAAGCAATCTCTTCTGGGACGCTTACCGGCAGACCCTGAGCTGTTTCAACGGTACGGACAAAGGTTGATGCCTCAAAGAGAGACTCCATAGTTCCCGTATCAAGCCATGCAAAACCACGGCCAAGGGTAACAACGTCAAGGGTACCATCCTCAAGATACAGGCGATTAAGATCAGTAATCTCATACTCACCACGAGCGCTTGGCTGAACCTGCTTTACCAGCTCAGTAACACGCTGATCGTAGAAGTAAAGTCCAGTTACCGCATAGTTAGACTTTGGATGAGCTGGCTTTTCTTCAATTGAAATAGCGTTGTAGTTCTTATCAAACTCAACAACACCAAAGCGCTCTGGATCATCGACATGATAACCAAAGACTGTAGCACGACCAGCAGTTTGTGCCTGCTGAGCAGCTTTTCTCACAAGTCCCGAAAGACCGTTTCCAAAGAAGATGTTGTCTCCAAGAATCAAAGCTGCTGCATCATCACCAATAAACTCTTTACCAATAACAAAAGCCTGAGCCAATCCATCAGGAGAAGGCTGTTCAGCATAGCTGATAGAAATGCCAAAATCAGATCCGTCACCCAAAAGCTTTTCAAAATTTGGAAGGTCACGAGGAGTAGAGATAACAAGAATGTCCCTGATTCCCGCCAACATAAGCGTAGACAGAGGATAGTAAATCATTGGCTTGTCATAGACAGGCAGGAGCTGTTTAGATGTAACGGTTGTAAGCGGATAAAGCCTCGTGCCGCTACCTCCTGCAAGAATGATGCCTTTCACAATCTACTCCTCATTAATCGGGTTTCTCGCGCAATGGTACTTAGAATAACGCTCATACGTAAGCTTACCAAAGTCCTACTCAACGGCCATAATTCTATATAGTCTATAAGGTCCTTCTTGAAGAACAATCTTAAATCCAGGATCTTCATCGGTGATTTGTAGGCCTGAGAAGAAATAGCTTTGATTTCCTAGCAAAGCTGGATTTTCCAAGTCGAGCAACAGGACATATCTTGCTCCAGTTTCTCGGACCGCCTGCTGAACCTCTGGATTAGTGGCTACCTCGTTAAGCTTTGTACGAATAATCGCACTTTGTGGCAACTCTTCTACTTCAACTTTCTCTCGATAGAAAATATTCATGCCATAAAGTGAGTTGAGAACCAACGAACCATCGTATGGATTATTGACCACCAAATCATCGCCAACAATCTGCAGAGCTCTTCTTACAAACTCGTCTTCACTTGTCTTATACGTTGTCCACTCACGAGGCTCAAAAACCTCATTAAGCCAAATGATTCCCCAGCGAAGCTCACTGCGTTCTTTTCTAGGCAGGCTTGCTAAATCCCAGGGACTTAGGAGTGCGCAACCCCACAACACAGCAATAATACACATGAGAATGCCCGAGTTTTTAATAAACATGCAGGGCTTACAGGATGATTGATCTCCATTTGCAGAAATGGTGCAAGCAAGATTCTCTGAGTTGATTTTCTCGCCTTTGTTGCCCTCTTTAACTATCTTAATTCCGTGTTTAATCAGATCAAACAAAAGCGTAATGGCGGTTTCCATGCCAACAATTACAACAGGCACTGCAGCGATTGTCACCATTGCAGCAGTTCTCTCTGGATCGGTATACCAAAATCCCGAGAAGAACCTCTTAATAGGAAGAATCTCAGAAAGACTTGCCACATAAATGACAGCCGTCATGAGAAACGCCAGAATAAGCCAACGATAATTCTTGTTCAAAATGCAGCTGACAAATCCAATCCAGAACGCAACCGCAAAGAGAATCTGTGGCATGTTCATGAGCAAGCCAAAGTTCAATACGGTTTGAGCTGCTGCAAGTGGCTTGACGTAAATCTCCCACACAAAATTGACCGTAGGAGCCAAGAAGCTTGTATTAAGCAGAAAAACCCAAATGCCAACCGCAAGGCCCGCTGTTATAACTTCCATAACCGCTAAAAGCGCAATACCTTTTGTTTTTGAAAGCGTGAATTTATCTTGAAGGAAGTTGGTAAGTCGTGGCAAAAAACTGCAAAGCACATAAGGTAAAACACAGATAGCCCAGAAGAAATCTGCGCTTGGATGCATCATAGCAAGGGCGAGAATACCCATCACACACAAAAGCACTAGCCTTGAATTTACAAACGAAGTCGACTTTAGCTGTTCAACAGCAGAATCATTTTTGTCCGGAACAGCACCATTGAGCATCAAAATGAAAAGTACAACAGCGCTAGGAACAGCGCAGAATCCCATTACGTTTGGAAATACTGCATGAACAGTAACCATTCGAAGAGGAAATGCCAGCTGTGCAAAAACTACAAATGAGGTTAGAACGCTGGCAACGAGGTTTTTCTTTCCTATTGTTTGAAGCAGTGCGCAAATACCCACTGGATATATAACTGCCACAGAGACAAACCACACAACGTTTTCTGTCAGTGCTTCATTAAGACCGGTTATAGCCGTAGCAACAGCAGCAAAAGAGTGAAAAGCATTTGGATAAAAGCCTTCATCAAAGAAAGGAGTCTGAATCTCAGGCCTTGCTCCCGTATAAAAGGCAGTATGCAACATAGAATAAACACCCGACTGAACACTTCTTGTAATGTACGCCAGATGCGCGTAGTTATCAGCAGACTGCAAGAACCATGAAGGGTTCCTAATTGCCTTGTGGAAAATAACGAAGAATATTGCGGTAGAAATAACACCAGTTACTAAGAGAAAGACTCCGTTTAGAGAGTCCTTCTCGCCATGGTTTGTTTGAGATGTTTTTTGCTGGGTAGACCTAATCGTCTGAATGAAATACGAAAGTCCAACAGCAATCAGAATAAAAAGACCAACACATCCTAAGAGCGGCGTCACGCCTCTTAAGCCCAGAGGATATAAAACAATTCCAGAAAAACCAATGAGGCAGACTGAAATAAGCGGGGCTACTACAAGGGATGTTATTCGTTTAGTGCCAATGGCGCGAGAAAAAAGATATCCCGGTACGTAACAAAGAACCAGTACTACTGCTACAGCTAGAGCAAACTGTCTCCACATGTGTAAGCTTCCTTATTTCGTGGCCATTACCGACTAAACGAGTTTTGCCCAGCGCTTTTTACCTGCCTGGAGAAGAGCTCCCTCAAGAACCGACGGTTCAACCTTATACGTCTTTGCTGCTATTGGTTTCTGATTAATCTTAATGCCACCACCATCAATGAGACGACGTGCATCACCGTTGCTTGAAGCAATTCCCGCCTCAACCAAAATCTTTGGTAGGTAGATAAGTCCATCTTCATCTGCTTCAAGGGAAATTGCAAACTCTTTGACATCATCAGGAACCTCATTGTTCTTGAACTGAGCATCAAAAGATGCCTGTGCCTTAAGGCCTTCTCCCTCACCATGGTAAAGGTCAACAATATTTCTACCAAGAGCACGCTTAAGCTGGTAAGGATCAGCAGTACCATCTTCAAAGCTCTTATCAATTGCATCAAGCTCGTCAATGGAAAGTGTGGAGCAAAGACGGTAATACATTGGAATAATCTCATCAGTGATAGACATGACCTTGCCGAACATATCATTTGGCTCATCAGTCAGACCGATGTAGTTACCGTAAGACTTACTCATCTTCTTAGTACCGTCAGTACCTACAAGCAGAGGCATAGTCAAAGCAATCTGAGGCTCCATGTCCATATCACGCATAAGATCTCGACCGGCAAGTAGGTTAAAGATTTGGTCGTTTCCACCCATCTCTACATCTGCCTTAATAACAACAGAATCGTATGCCTGAAGAACAGGGTAAATAAATTCATGAAGTGCGATTGGCTGCTGGTTGTGATAGCGATTAGAAAAGTCTTCTCGCTCAAGAATGCGAGCAATGGTGAATTTGCTCATAAGACCAAGCATAGTTTCCAAATTCATTGGCTTAATCCAGTCACCGTTGTGAACAACAGTAGTTCTTTCTGGATCAAGAATCTTCATTGCCTGATTAACGTAGGTTTCTGCATTTGCATCTACCTGCTCTGCAGTTAAAGGAGGACGAGTAGAATCGCGACCAGAAGGGTCACCAATCAGTGCAGTACCACTACCGATAATTAAAGTAACATTATGGCCAAGGTCCTGAAACTGGCGCATCTTGCGCAGAGGAACCGCATGGCCCAAGTGCAAATCAGGGCTTGTTGGGTCAACGCCAAGTTTGATGTTAAGAGGGGTACCCTTCTTGAGTTTTTCTTTTAGACCATCCAAAGGAACAATCTGCATGGTTCCTGAAGTAATAACACGGAGTTGTTCTTCTACTGAAAGCACTCTGTATCCTCTCAACGCGAGCCTGTTAAACCATATAGTTACTATTACAAATAGTATCAATTCAAAAATATTATCTATCAGAATACAACAGAGTTATAACTCTTTATTCACTGAAACATAAATATCAGACTATAATAATGAGGACTATGACAAGGAGGCTCAATGGGTATTAGAACCCGTCGTGCACGTAAACACGCAAATACACATGCCGTAGGTTTTGGCATTGCTGGATTCTTTGGCTTTATGGCTCTTTTCGCCCTCGCGCTTGCTCTTTCTTTAGGTGCAGCTGTTTCTTCATGGCTTGAAAACCTGCCTGATTACAACTCTGCTGATGCCTACCTAGTAGCAGAGCCTACACGCGTCTATGATTCCAAGGGTAACGATATTGCAGACTTCTATCTGCAGCAGCGTCGTTCTGTTACCTTGGATCAAATTTCTCCTTATGTCATTCAGGGCACCATTGATACTGAGGACAAACGCTTCTATTCCCATAGCGGTATTGACCCTTGGGGTATTGTCCGCGCGTCTGTTGGCTCACTATTTGGTGGCGGTGAAGGTGCTTCCACCATTACACAGCAGCTTGTTCGTAATACCGTTCTTTCTAACGAGCAGTTTGAGCGTTCTTTGAAGCGCAAGGTTCGTGAGGCTTACATCTCTATCCAAATGGAGAAGAAGTTTACTAAAGACCAGATTCTTAATATGTACCTCAACACCATCTACTACGGTAATGGTGCCTACGGTATTGAAGCTGCAAGCATCATTTACTTCAACAAGCATGCAAATGAACTTACACTTGCTGAAGCAGCAACGCTTGCAGGCCTTCCAAATGCACCTTCTGCTTATGACCCAACTGTTAATCCAGAGGCAGCAAAAGAAAGACGCAATACTGTTCTTGAGCGTATGCTTCGCGCAGGCGATATTACGCAAGAGCAATACGATGAGGCTGTTGCAGAAGACTTAGTACTTAATCCTGGTACTTTGACTGATAACATTGGCCAGTTCCCTTACTGGACTGACTACATTCGTAGCCTGCTTCAGGAAGACTTTGATAGCGATACTATTCTTCAGGGTGGATTGCGCGTTTATACCACACTTGATCCTGACCTCCAGAAAGATGCTGATGAGGCAGCTAGAAGACGTGTCGCTGAGCTTGGCAACCCTCGCCTGGGTGCCGCTTTGGTTTCTATTGATCCTCAAACTGGCTACATTAAAGCAATGGTTGGTGGACAGGATTACTCAAAGAGTCAGTACAACATCGCAACCAGTAGTAACCGTCAGATGGGCTCCAGCTTTAAGATGTATACGCTGGTAGCAGCTCTTTCTGAGGGCATGAATCCAGAGACTGTTCTTAACGGCAACTCTCCTATGCAAATTACACCAACATGGTTGGTCAAAAACGCAGGTAACTACAGCTATGGCGCAATTACGCTGCGTCAAGGTACGGTCTACTCTTCCAACACTGTCTACGCACAGGTTGCTGAAGCTATTGGTATCGATAAAATCCTTCAGACTTGCTACGCTATGGGCATTCGCACCCAGTTACAGCCATACCTGTCTACCACTCTTGGTTCTCAGGGCGTAACCCCTATTGAGCAGTGCACAGCATTTGCAACCCTTGCTGCAGGCGGCGTTCGCCGTGATGCTGTAGCCATTACGCGCATTGAAGACCGTAACGGAAACGTTATCTACGAGCACAAGGACAACCCAGTTCAGGCAATTAGTCCAGCTGTTGCTGCAGCTGCTACCGATGTTCTGAGCGGCGTCCTTACCTCCGGTACTGGCCGCTATGCTAACAGCCTGAAGACCTTCAACCAACCAGTTGCTGGTAAAACGGGTACTTCCGATAACTCTGAGGACCTTTGGTTCTGCGCCTATACCCCACAGCTTGCAACAGTTACTTGGTGCGGATATCCAGATAGTCGTGACCCCGTTATTATTGGCGGCGGAGAGTCCTCTACCTTTGTTACTGCTCAATATGTTTGGGCGTACTACATGAACGCAGCACTTTCTGGTGTTGCGCGTGCTGAATTCCCTAAGACCACTGAAAAGATTTCCTATAAACCTGATAGCTACTGGAAGTTTGTTGGTGGCTCCGCTAATGCCAAGCAAGATGAGGAAGATAACGAGGAAGAGGAAGAGGAGACTACCGACGAGGAGGAAGAGGAAAATTCCACCACTACTCCTACCACTCCTACCACTCCTACTACTCCAGCCACACCTGGTACTGGTACGGGCACGGGAACAGGAACGGGCACCGGAACTGGAACAGGAACCGGAACTGGAACTCCATAAACCTCTGATCTATCTACAACAAAAAAGGAGTCTGCGCTCAGCAGGCTCCTTTTTTTCTTAAATAAGGTACGCTTTTAACGGGTTTCTCACCAAAAGCTTTATGTTTTATAGAACGCTATCTACGTTGCCAAGCTGCGTAATGATGCGTACTACGTCTGCAGCGTGCTCAGTTTTATCCACAATTATCAAAACGGTATCGTCACCAGCGACGGTGCCTACGACGTAATCAAGCTCAACGTCGTCAAGGGCAAACGCAACGGCTGATGCAGTGCCAGGATGACAACGAATCACAATAAGATTCTCTGCTGCCGTAGCTCCAACTACGAACTCAGAGAGCATTTTCTGCAAATGCATATCTTCAGAAAGCACATAGGCGCCCTCGGGAAGCTTTTGCAAATCCATTTCTGCTGTATCACGAGAAACGGTTGCTTGAGTACAGGCAAAGCCACGATCTTTAAGCATGTCAACAAGATCGCGCTGCGTACGGATTGACTCGCTACGAACAAGCTCACGAATCACGTCCTGTCGAGCATTTCTATGCTTCACGACGCCTTCTTTCTTTATGCGGCTCACTAACTTTTGAAAACAAATGATAGTGAGTAAAAGAATATACTTAATCAACCATTATGCGCATGCCAAACCGCTAAACGGTGCAAGTAACCCGCTCGTCGGTCGGAATATTGCATTCACCGTTTTCTAAAAGTATTTATGCACTTCTCGCCGTATGATTCATCATGAGTGAAACTATTTTTACGGCTTGGAGGCCACCATGCCCCTGAATGATTCACCTGATAGAAGACAAGGCTCCTACGGAGATCCTGCAAAGCGTCATCGCCCTCCGCAAAATGGCCGTCCTCCTCGCGATGGCAGTTTTTCTGATAGGCAGACAAGGCGTCGCAAAAGAAATACCCTTGGCTCACAGGCTATTCTTTTTAAGAGACAGTCTCTGCTGCATCGCATTGATTCTCGTACAAGAACCTACATTGTTATTGGACTAGCAGTTATCGCAGCACTTTTGCTGGTCTTTATTGTGTCAAGCTGCGTGCGCGGTTGCGCTAAAGAATCTAGTCCAGAGGTAGAAGTCAACTCCGTTGATTCACGTGTTGCTGTGGGAACTTCAGAAGAGCTGACCAAAGCACTTGCAGCAAAGCTTGATCAGAACAAAAATCTTTCGTGGATTGCAGAGCACGCTGATAGATATAGCGATAAGAGCCTTATTGAGCTAGCACTCGCCCACCCCGAGGCTATTAATTTTGTTGCAAACTATCCCGATTCTGACGGCAAAGCCAAAACCTACGACGATTCAATTACCAAAGGCACAGCACCGCAGCTCTATACCTGGGACTCTAGATGGGGCGGCGTCTCGTATGCCGGCTCTGTCATTGCTACCAAGGGCTCTGGTCCAACTGCTCTGTCTATGGCATACATGGGCCTTACGGGAAAGAACAACTGGACTCCAGCTGACATTGCGGGCGCTGTTGAAACCGCTAAGGCAACGGACACCGACTCTGGAATGAACAGATCATTTCTTGAGAAGAACTTGGCAAACCTTGGTCTTACCGCTGATAGCTACAACATTTCTGCCGACAACATCACCACGCTTCTAGACGCTGAAACCTTCCTACTTGTTGAGGTTAAGGGCAATAAGCTAAGCTCGGATGGTGATCACTGGATACTGGTAACCAGCAAAAACGATGATGGCACGGTAAACGTTCACGACCCTCTGTCCCCTGAGGTGAGCTCACGTCCATGGGCCGCAGAGACTATTGCTAGCGCTGCAAATGCCCTGTACACCGTGACAGTAAAGACCGCGGAGTAAAAGCCCAGCATCCACAAAAGGTGAATGCTGGGCTGGACGGATTTCTCGCCAAGAAATTGTGCGGAGAAAGGCGTTTTAGAAGAAGCAGATTATGAAAGTACCTTCTGAGCAGCCTCGCTGAGCTCAGCGATGCGTGCCTCAGCCTCTTCGCGAGTAGCGCCGTTGGCAAAGAGATAGGCCTTGACCTTAGGCTCAGTGCCCGATGGACGGAAGATAACCTTGTTGTCGCCCTCAAGCCTGTACTCAATAACATTGGAAGCTGGCAGGGTCTGAGGAGCCTCTTTCTGCAGACCAGAAACGCGAGGCATCTCAGCGCACTCAGCATAATCAGTTACGCCAACAACCTTGTAATTACCAACCATTTCCAGTGGATTCTTACGCAGACCGCTCATGATCTCAGCCATCTTTGTAGCACCCTCAGCACCTGGATAAGCAGCGTTAACAACGCCATTGAGATAGTAGCCGTAACGCTGGTACAGGGCATCCATTGCCTCGTAGAGATCCATGTTGCGGGCAGCATACCAAGAAGCCATCTCTACGCAAAGCATAGTTGCAACAATAGCGTCCTTATCGCGAGCATGGGTGCCAACCAGGTAGCCATAGGACTCCTCAAAGCCCATGAGGAAGCGATCCTCCTCGCCGGCGTCCTTAAGCTGGTCAATTTGGTCGCCGATGTACTTGAAGCCTGTAAGGACGCGGCGCATCTCAAAGCCGCGAGCACGTGCCAGGACGTCAGGCATAGCGGAAGATACGATGGTAGAAACAGCTACCTTATCCTGGGGTTTCTCGCCACGCTCTTCTGCCATGGTAAGAAGCCAGTCCATAAGCAGAACGCCCATCTCGTTGCCGGAAAGCAGCACGTAATCGCCGTTGTGTGGGATTGCGGTACCCATACGATCGGCGTCAGGGTCAGTTGCAACCAAAAGATTTGGCTTTACCTTATCGGCAAGCTTGAGGCCCAGCTCAAGTGCCTCGCGGAACTCTGGATTTGGATAAGAACACGTTGGGAAGTTTCCGTCTGGCTCTGCCTGCTCTGGAACAACATCAACGTCATTGACGCCAATCTCTTTAAGAATGCGCGTGACGCACTCCATACCGGTACCGTTGAGCGGCGTGTATACAACCTTGTAGCCGTCGGCAGCCTTAAATCCTGGAATAGAAACGCGCTTGATAGCCTCAATAAAGTTGTCCAGCACCTCTTCTGGCGTCCAGACAATCAGGCCCTTCTCCAAGCCCTCTTCAAAGTCCATAGGCTTAACGTCAAAAGGATTGACGCGCGCGATATTTGCAGAAATCTCAGCCGCAGCCTCATCGGTAATCTGGCCGCCGTTATCGTTGTATACCTTGTAGCCGTTGTAGGGCGCAGGGTTGTGACTTGCGGTAAGCACGATGCCTGCAGAAGTTTTGAGATAGCGAACAGCAAACGAGAGCGTTGGAACAGGCTCGATGCGTGGATAGACGTACACGCGGATGCCATTAGCTGCCAAAACACCGGCTGCGACCTTCTGGAAGTCCTCGCCCTTAAGGCGAGAATCTCTTGCAAGAGCCACCGTAGGATTTTGGTAGTGAGCGTTGAGGTAATCCGCAAGACCCTGGGTTGCCTGAGCAACAACGTAGACGTTCATGCGATTAGTGCCAACGCCAATGGTGCCACGAAGGCCAGCGGTACCAAAAGCAAGCGAACGATAAAATGCGTCGTAGAGCTTATCTTCTGCTTCTGGTTTAGCAAGCTCACCGAGCTCTTCTACCAGGTCTTCTTCGGTGACGTTTGCACGCCAGGACTCAAATGCTTCCATAACTTTTGCATCCATAATGACTCCCAAACCTCGAACAGCTCTCTGTATTTCTTTATAAAAGATACTACGCGTATTTTAAGCGAAAAATAACAGATGATTTGGCGAGAAAAACATGGGAAAATATAGCGCTAGTATGTATTCATTCCTACGGGCGAAAGGTGTCCCGATGTCTCAAGAACTTGAGTTCTTTGCAACGTGTCCAAAAGGCTTTGAAAAGCTTCTTGCACAGGAGTTAGAAGGCCTACGCATTAAAAAGGTGCGTCCCCTTGGCGGACAAGTTGCGTTTTACGGCTCTCTTGCCAATGCTTACCGAGTCTGTCTTTGGTCTCGCCTCACGTCTCGCGTCATTTTGGTGCTTGATCGTGTTGGCGCCGCAACTTCAGACGCTCTCTACGAAGACCTCTCCCGCATTGCTTGGGAAGACCATATTGGTCCACATGCCACCATTGCAGTGAGCGCTCACGGTACAAATGACCAGCTCAGAAACACAAACTTTATTGCTGTTAGAACAAAAGACGCCATTGTAGACCGCCTTGCAGCAAAGCGCGGAAGCCGTCCTATGGTCAACACGCTTGCACCTGACGTGACTATTGTCGTGCGCGTATCACGCAACCGTGCCACGGTTGGCATTGACCTGGCTGGTGAGGCACTCTTTAAGCGCAGTCTAACTGGCGGTCGAGGGCCGGCACGTGAGTTTGCGCCGCTCAGACTAGACTACGCTGCAGCCCTTCTGTACCTGCAGGCGCAAACTGCTGCGAGTACACCGCTCTTCTCGCCAGACGCGCCGCTGCCGGCGCTGCTGTTCCCGGGAGCAGGCGCGCTTGCGCAGGAGGCTGCGGGCATGGCGCTAGACGTGGCGCCGGGCATTCTGCGCGCTCGCTGGGGCATGACGGGCTGGGCTGGCCACGATGACGATGCCTGGCAGGATTTGCTTGCCGAAGCCGATGAACGTGCCGAGAAGGGCCAGGAGCGCCAAATCACGCTCTATGCAGCGGATCCTCGCCCAAAGGCAAAGGAGGCTGTGCTTTACACGCTTCGTGCAGGCGGCCTCAAGGCAGACGTGCAGTTTTTACCAGCATCTGAACTCCTCAAGCATGCGGAGCACTTCACGGGCGTTGTTGCCGACCTCTCGTGGACCAAAGAGGAGCCTACGCTTCAGGGCTCTGCTTACGCCACACTCGGACTTTTTGCTGGTCAGGCAAGCACGCTTCTTACCAGCGATACAAATACCGATACAGTACTCAGAGCAACTCCTGCGCAGACACTTTCCGTCTATGTGGGCAACTCCATTGCCACCATGCGCTCCTACCCTGCTGCAAATGCAGAGGATGCCATTGACGGCGCAACTAAAACCGCTGATGCGTCTAAAAGCAGCTCTGAGCTCACCTCAGTTCCTGCTGGCCCTACCATTATGGTCAACAACCAGCCGATAAGTGTGTTGGTTCCTGCATCTGATCAATTTGCTGCCCGTCTCACAAAAGTAGCTAAGCTGCGCGCTAAGTGGGCTCGTAAAAACGATGTCTCGTGCTACCGCGTGTACGACGCTGACCTCCCCGATTACGCCGTCAGCATTGACATTTACAAGGGTGCCACAAAGCCAACCACCTGGCTGCAAATCTCCGAATACGCAGCTTCTAAAGAGATTGACCCAGATCTTGCTAAGCGTCGCCTTCTTGACGTCCTAGCTCTGACTCCTCGCATTCTAGACGTGCCCAGCTCAAACGTAAACTTAAGAACAAGAACGCGTGCAAAGGGTGGCTCTCAGTACTCTGACGAGGGCAGCGCAGCTGACAACTCCAGAAAAGAAATGCTGCTCATTGACGAAGGTGGCCTGCTTTTTGAGGTCAACTTTGCCTCCAGACTGGACTGCGGAATCTTCCTGGATCACCGCGACACACGTGCAGAGATTCGTGAGCTCATGAAGAGCGCTGGCCCTGCTAAGAGCTTTCTTAACCTGTTTGCCTATACGGGTACCGCTACCTGCTACGCAGCAGATGGTGGCGCGCTTCACTCCACAACCGTTGACCTCTCCAAGCCTTCGCTTGAGTGGGCCAAGCGCAACATGAAACGCAACGGTTTTGATGGCGAGGAGCACGAGTTTGTCCAGGCAGACGTCTTATCTTGGATTACCGAGATGCGCCACACCAAAAATCGCTGGAACGTCATCTTCTGCGACGTTCCTACCTTCTCTAACTCGTCGCGCATGAAGCAGAGCTCGTTTGATGTCCAGCGAGACCACACTGAGCTCATCATTGGTATTTCTCGTCTTCTGACGCGCGGTGGCGTTGCTATTTTCTCGTGCAACCTGCGCACCTTTAAACCAGATGTCGAGAAAATCCAGCGAGCTGACGTCGTCATTGAAGACATCACAAGCGCAACTATTCCAGAGGACTTCTCAAGAAATCAAAAGATTCACCACGCATATAAAATCTCGAGAAAACCGCGGGAAAACGCCTAAATTTTTCCGTTTACAGGCAAAAAGGACACGTTTGTACATTCGTCTAGTTATAACTAGGTATATGGACTAACATATGATGATGGACTGTACGCATCATCTGTTGAGAGGATTAATAGATGACCGCAAATAAAGCTTCATTTAATGCGCTTTTTTCTAAGAACAAGACCAAGAGATCTGCCGGTATTCCTTTAAGCGCCGGCATGGTTTTAGTTACCCTCGGTATTGTCTACGGTGACATCGGTACTTCTCCAATGTACACCATGAAGGCAATTATCGCTGGTAATGGTGGACTTCTTACCATGAGCACCGATGTTGTTCTGGGTGCTCTCTCCCTCATCATCTGGACACTGACACTCATTACAACCGTTAAGTACGTCATGGTTGCAATGAAAGCAGACAACCACAATGAGGGCGGCATCTTTGCACTCTACAGTCTGGTTAAAAGAAGTGCTAAGTGGCTTATTATCCCAGCTATGATTGGTGGCGCCGCTCTTCTCGCCGATGGCATCTTAACTCCAGCAGTTACCGTCACTACTGCTATCGAGGGCCTGCGTACCATTCCTGCCGCACATGCCATTATTGGTGATAAGCAGCACATTGTTGTCATCATCACCATCGCTATTCTCTGCACACTGTTTGCCTTGCAAAAAGCAGGTACTTCTACCATTGGTAAGGCTTTTGGCCCTGTCATGACGCTTTGGTTCTTGTTCCTGGGTGCTATGGGCGTCATGAATATGCTTACTGACATCAGCGTTGTCCGGGCTCTTAACCCAGTTCGCGGCATTATATTCCTTTTTGACGGCAAACTAAATGCTGCAGGACTTATGGTCTTGGGTAGTGTCTTCCTTTGTACTACTGGCGCAGAAGCTCTTTATTCTGACATGGGTCACGTTGGTAAAGACAATATTTATGCCAGTTGGCCATTTGTTAAGGTATGCCTCATCTTGAACTACCTTGGCCAGGGCGCGTGGCTCATTACCAACCATACCAACGAGAGCCTCAACACCATCAAAGACCTTAACCCCTTCTTTGAGATGCTTCCAGATCAGATTAGGCCTTTTGCTGTTGTTCTTTCTGCACTGGCTGCAATTATTGCCTCCCAGGCCTTGATTACAGGTTCTTACTCCATTGTCTCTGAGGCAATTAAGCTTGATCTTATGCCTCACATCAAGATCAACTACCCATCCACCACAAAGGGCCAGATTTATATTCCTCTGGTCAATAACATCATGTGGGTTGGCTGCATTGGCGTTGTTCTTTTTTTCCAGAGCTCCGAGCATATGGAAGCAGCATACGGCCTTGCTATTACCGTTACCATGCTGATGACTTCAATTCTGCTTTACACCTATCTATCCGTCATCAGAAAGCGTATGTGGGCAGCAATTCCGTTCATTATCTTCTTTGGTGCTATTGAGGCCATGTTCTTCTTCTCAAGCCTTACCAAGTTCTTCCACGGCGGCTACTTTACCGTTCTTATGGCTACCGCAATCTTTATTATCATGTTTGTATGGCGTCGTGGTACTGCTGTTGAGAGAACGCAAAGCGTTTATCTGCCTGTTGATAAATACATCGACCAGCTTCGTAGCTTGAGCCACGATGCAGATTATTCAACTCTTGCTGATAACCTGGTTTTCCTTACCAACGATTCATCCTTTGACAAGCTTGATCGTGACATCCTTTATTCCATCCTGGATAAGCGTCCAAAGCGTGCAAAGGCCTACTACTTCATTAACATCTCGCTTACAGATGACCCAAATACACGCGAATTTATTGTTAACGATTTTGGTACAGACTTCCTGTTCAAGATTACGTTGCGACTTGGCTTCAAGGTTAACCAGCGCATCAACACCTATCTCTACCAAATTGTTGGTGATTTAATCCAGAACAACCAGCTTGCTCCACAAAACCACAAGTACTCTATCTACAAAGAGCACTCCGAGATTGGTGACTTTAGATTTTGCCTGCTGCGTAAGGTACTAGCTCCAGAGACCGACATTAACGGTTTTGACGCTCGCTGCCTTGAGCTTAAGTACTTTATTCGTCGCATTTGCGGATCTCCTGCGCGCTGGTATGGCCTTGAGAACTCCAACATTGTCTTTGAGTACGTTCCTTTGTTCTCCAAGGTCAAGCGTGAGCAGAAGCTTACCCGTATCATGCTTGATGACGCTGCTCAGACTGGCCCTATGCCACTTGTTGAGGCTCCTATGAAAGAGCGTATTGCAGAGATCGAAGAAGACGAAGATATCTTTGCAGAAGCACTGCACAAGGAGCGTGTTGAGAACGCAGCTACCGTTGCAGACTATGTTGGTGGCGATACCGCTAGCTTCCGTCCTCTTAAGCTTGACGAGGAAGAAATTGATGAAGATGTCTTTGAAGAGCAGCAGGACAGTAACAACTAATCTAGTGCCTAGTACTTTCTACTAATTACAACAAAAGCCGACAGATTGTATCTGCCGGCTTTTTCTTTACACGATATGCCTCAAGCAAAACTCTGAAGCGAAAACTCTGAAGCGCTACGCTCCCAGCGCCAAGCGCTTACTCTCCCAGTGCCCACGTAAGGAATCGCGAGAAACCCGCCTCATCGTTAGTCAAGGTGATATAAGTTGCAGCCTCAAAATCCTCACGACGAGCGTTAGCAACCGCAGTACCCATTCCAGCTGCAGAAAGCATTGCAACATCATTGAGCGAGTCACCAAAGGCAGCAGCATTCTCTGTGGAGATACCAAGGTAGTTGCACAGCCATTGAAGTGCGGCGCCCTTTGAGGTGCCGTCGGCCAAGATTTCCATTCCCATACTCATGGAAGCCGTGCCACTGAGCCCTTTTACCGAGGCAACGGCATCTGCTACAAGCGCCTGATACTTCTCGCCTTCTGCAACTGACCAGTAGGAACCAAGTCGCTCAATAGTAGTCACGCTATCAATAAACTCCTCGACGCTCTGGTCAAAGGGTGTACGTGAGCGCTGCATAAACGCCGCATGATCTGCAGGAATACCAAGCTGAGTAATCAGATTATGCCTTGAGCGCTCCTGGTAAACGCCACCATCAGCAAAAATATCAAAAGTGACGGGATAATCCTTAAGCTTTTGATACAACTCAAGTGCCTGCTCCTTGGTAACGGTAGACTCGTGAAGTATCGTCTGAGTAGAAAGGTCTCTAATAATGGCACCATCGCAGGACACTACATACTTAGACGCAGGATGATCCACAACCTCTTTTGGCAGCACGTTAAAAGCTCGACCAGAACAAGGCACAAAAGGTATACCTAGCTCAGCCAAACGATCCAGCATTGCCATATTGTTATCATCAAGAGATTTATCGGTATGGAGAAATGTCTCATCCATATCGGAGAAAACAATTTCTACTTTCAGATTTGATGCGTCTTGATTAAGCCAAGACTGCTTCTGAGCAATAAGTTCTTCTGTTGAAAGCTCTGACAAAACACTACCTCTTTAAGGACGATACATAAACGTAAAGACCTCTTCACGCTGCATGTTTACCTGTACACCAAGCTTTTCTGAGACAGTATCAAGACGCTCTTTGAGACTCAAGAAAGACTCAGCATCCTGAAGTTCAATCAACATTGTCATGGTAAAAATACCAGACAGAATAGTTTGAGCGATATCCAGAATATTAGCGTTGGACTCGGCTAAAGTGGTTGAAATTGCTGCAACAATTCCTGGAGCATCGCTGCCCAAAACAGTAACTACAGCGCGATTAGCAGATGTTTCTGAAGCCATAATTTCCCATCTCTTGAACGGATGGGTTAATTGTACTCTATGCTTTTCCAATTTCTACGCCATAGCGTGAGCTAAAGACCTTTTGAATCTCGTCAACGGTACAATTTAGCGCTGTAATAAGCTCATAAAGACCGCGATTACTAGCCATCTTAAATATTCTCTCGTGAGAAACGGGTGGCTTCTTATTGAGCGAACGTGCATTATCAATACGAGCTCTAAACGTTTTGGCAATGCTGATGGAATCTTTGCAAGAGCCTTCTCTAATCGCATGTCTGAAGTGTGATTCTTCAAGCGACGCATTATGAATATGGAACGTAATGAGCTCAATTTGAGGATAGGTATCAACAAGATTCATAGCCTCATCATGCGTCATAAGATTACGAAGCCTGAACTCTTGATCAAGAGGAAATACAATTTGAACAGGATGTTTTTGGCCAATAGGAAACAGAATGTAGGCTGGAGTAGGCTCCGAAACTACATTTTCAACAAGACATACGCCCTGACCCGGGTGAACGCAAAACTCTCCAACAGCTCGCATAACACCACTCCTCTCGGATAACAATAGTATATCATGAGAAGCTCGTTATACGCCAATGACCTGCAACTTTATAATTTGTTGCAGGCCATTCAATAACATAACAATATTTTATATAAGGAATCTAATCAATCATTGTGATGGACTCAATGACTGGCTGCTCTGAAGCAGGGATGGTTCCATTTGAATCGGTTGGGGTTACTCCTTTACAAATTGCATCGACAACGTCCATTCCACTTGTTACCGTGCCAAATGCAGCGTAATTTCCATTCAGAGTTGAGTTGTCTGCCTGCATGATAAAGAACTGTGAGCTTGCCGAGTTTGGATCTTGAGCGCGCGCCATGGAAATAGTTCCACGTGTATGCGAGATGTTATTCTCGACACCGTTTTTGGTGAATTCGCCCTTAATTTTATTCTCGGATCCACCAGAACCGTTGCCCTTAGGATCTCCACCCTGAATCATGAAGCCGTCAATAATTCGATGGAACGTAAGGCCGTTATAGAAGCCTGACTCAGCAAGATGGGCGAAGTTGGAGACCGTAATAGGTGCAACGTTTGCGTTAAGAGTTGCCTCGATAGTGCCGTAATCCTTCACCACAATGCGCACGTGGTGGATGCCTTTTGCATAGGGATCATCCGCTGTTACAGAATCAATGTAGCCCTTGTTTTGCGAGCTCTGAGACTGCGTTTGTTGTGTCTGCTGCGACTGCGATTGCTGCGATTGCGAACTTGCCTGAAGTTGAGACTTATCAGGACCTCTAAAAAGAGAGAAGAATATTGCTCCTACCGCAAGCACAACGATGACGATAACACCGTACAGTCGACGATTCTTTGTTTGAAACACGCTATGACCTCCCCTTTAAGCGGATGCGCTCGAGACAATCCAAGACACCAGATTGGCGGTTGCATTACCTGTTCTCTCGGCAAGAACGTGGCCCTTATCCCAGACAAGCGTGTAATCGACATTACTCACGCCCGAGAAATGCTTTAAAGACAAACCCAGGTTGAACGAGGTGCAAATTGAAGTATCGGTATTCTGAGCACCCTCATTAATGCGCCAATAAGGAGCAACCGATGCTGTCTGATAACCCTTATAAGATGCGCTGGTAAAATACAGAGGATTGAACATATCAACACGAGTTGGAATGTCATTCTCCAGCGTATCAGCCTTATTCAGATCAGAGGTCCAATCATTAGCGTAGCTGGACTTCCAATCGGCAAGCTTCATGTAAGCATCAAGGTTCTTTTTAATGAGGTCAGCAGTCTGCTTATCAAAATGCAAGGTGCTTTGCTCGCCAACGCCAAAAAGCTGATTAGCACGAGTGCTTCTATCAGGAGCATCAAAAGCTCCAACAGGAAGCGATGCGCCTCTTAAAGTTCGCGAGAAACCCCTCAAGTTCTCAAGTTCAACACTCTGACGACGAAGGTTATATACAACCCAAATAGATTCAGAGTTCAGAGAGCCAAAATAGTGCTCAGCAGTATCGTAGATAGTAGATTGAACCTGCTGAGTGGCAGGAGTTGCATTATCTGTACCACGAACTGTTGCCAGATTTGGATCACCTGGGAACGTAGGCTCTTCCAGACGCTGAGGTGTAGAGGTGTAAGGGAATGCGTTGTCCTTAACAAAGTTATTTGCAGAGGTCTTAAGCTCATTGAGAAGAAGATCTGCATATGATCCAGCGGTATAGACGCCAGAGTTGGTCTCATCAAGACCAACCTTGCTGTCATTGCTGTCGAGAAGATCCATGTTGTTGACAAATGAAGCATATGCGCCAGCAAGATCTTGCGAGAGAGGCTGTGTCCAAACACCTTCAGCACGAGAGTCTGTTGCGTCTGCATACTGACCAGCTGACCATTCGTACGCTGCATCTGCAAGGTCGTACGATGTTGCAGGGCACCACGAAGCGCTGCCGTAAATAGAGTCTGAAAGCTGCTCGCCCTTCTCGCTATGTGTAGCAGCGCCAACCGCCTTAAGGTATGGTGTATACAGTGGAGAATCTCCCGAGGTTCCCAGCACCGCGCTGAGGCCGCCACCGGCCGCAAAGCCAAACACAAAAATCTTTGATGTATTGCAAGGAAGTAACTCATTGTTATAGCGCAAGTACCTGATAGCTGCCTTGAGGTCTACTGCCGGCCAAGGCGATCCGCCTGCGTAAAGCTCGTCCGAGCCCGTGGTTGAATCGTAGCCTGCACTTCTGCCGCGGAAACCTGCGTATACGTACACACAACCAGCCTCTAGGTACGGTGCAAGGCCTTCGTATGAGTAACTTGTAGGGGCGCTCTGAGGGGCGAGCGTTGCTGTGTTAATAGGCATGACGATTGGTGCGGTACTTGCGGTGAAGCTGCCTACAACGGCCTTCTCGCTCACTTCACACTCGTACGTAGAGCCATTCTTCTTTCTCGAGAAATACTTTCCAGGAACAAAAACCGAGAGAGTGTTTACTGACTTGCTTGCAGGCTTAGTGCAGTACTGAATGCCCAGTTGATAGTAGCAGTCGTTATCCTCGTCATAGCTCCACTGGGTCATGTCCAGCTTGAGTGACTTGAACTCTTCAAGGTCCACGTTAGATGCAGGCTGATTCGTATCATCAGATGTCCTTGCTTGCGGAGTACATGCGGCCAAGGTACCCGCAGCTCCCAAAACAGAAAGGGACAAGAATTCTTTTCTCGTAAAGGCCATAATTTCCCCTCGAATAGTTTATTCAGTGGAGGCAGCAACGACCGCTGACCTAGTTCAAGCTAGACAATCTATTGTACCAATTTGCAAACGTGTATGCTTAAGAGCGAGCGTTTAGAGAAACGAGTTACCATGCCAAAAATCGTCAACTTTTTTGACCTCATTCATCTTAATAAAAGGCTTGAACAACAGGGTCTTCGAAGCAAAGTCCATCTGCGCGATGCATGCGGCAAGCAGTCTCTGTGGATAGAGCTCCCCTCTGGCGAGAAAACCGATGGGCGCGAGAAAATCGACGGTCAAGAGCTCGAGAAAACAAAGGAGCAAGTTGAGGCGTTTTTTGCAATAAAGGGTATGACCGTTGAATTTGACCTCACTGGCGGAAAAAATTTCTGGATTGTATAAATTGCCCGCTTGACGAAGCGCTTGAGTCTGTTATAGTAAATAAGCTTTTCGAAGCACCAATGGCTGGGTAGCTCAGTTGGTAGAGCAGGGGACTGAAAATCCCCGTGTCAGGGGTTCGATTCCCTTCCCCGCCACCACGACTTGAATCGGCTCGGAGATTATTCTCTGGGCCGTTTTCTTTTATCTTTTGATGTTGATGTGGCAAGTAATAAACAGTAAAGGACATGCCTCTTTTAAGAAGCACCTCCCATATAAAGTTTCTTATATTAAAAAGTAATCTAAAGCTATCTAAAGCTATCGATACGTACGCAAAGCTTCTATGAGTTCGAAGGCATCAATACCTAAAGCTTCGGCAAAAGAAAAGACTTCCCCGAGCTTAACGCCACGCTCGCCTGATTCAACCTTTGATATGAATGCTTGATCTCCAGCAAGGTGCTCAGCAACCGCCTCTTGAGTAAGACGTTGCTTCTTTCGCAAATCGCGAAGGCACTGGCCCACTAATCTGTTAGATATCTGCTCCATAAGTGCAGCGTAAAACTATCAACTCAAATATGCCAAAATCGCATATTTTCTTAAAAAAATTCTCCCCGACAAGTTCACGGGGAGAATTAAAACCTTTAAACGTAGCTTCTTGTGGTGTTTATTGAAGCGTTTATGGCTTTAGAAACCACCACCGCCGCCTCCGCCGCCGAAGCCGCCGCCACCGCCGCCGGAGAAGCCACCACCAAAACCACCGCCAGAGCTTGAGTTAGAAGAAGCAAGTGCCGCAGTAGAGACGGAATGAGCAGCTGTAACGCTCTTGGTTACACTCTCAATTGCATTGGTACGCATGCCATTTCCATAGTAATACCAGCTATAAACAGGCATAAACTGAGGATCTTTGAGCAGTTCTGGCATTGCAACTTTCAGCTGATCGATAACCTTATCCGCAACACCAAGCGCAACCGCCATAACCAAAAGCCTATTCCAGAGAATGACATCAGTAGGAATTGCTTCGTGCAGATTGGTGAACTCAGTAAGCCACTTTCTTAATGCGCGAGTCTTAGCAAGCGTCTCAACACCCTCTCTATTCATCAAATCGAAAGAGCCAATGTTTATAAGTGCAACAAGACCGGCAATGACAAGAATAAACAGATGTAGTAGTAGATTGGCAAATGAAACATCAGCCATAACACCCATGAAGAATGCAGCAGCGGCAACAAGAACATCAACAGCAATCAGAGCACCAAGAATTCCCTTACCGTGGAATGGAATCTTATTTGTTCCATACTTAGCAGCATAGCTAAGCTTGATGGGGCTCTCCCAAGACTCATATGCCTTATTAAAATCTTCTGGATGTGATGAAGCATACTTACCAATTTGTTTCATGGTAACAGTGGTGTTTACCGCTCCAGATTCTCCGGCCTTATCAAAGATTAGCTTCATTGCCATGATATCAATCTTATTTGACAGTGAACTGCCAGGGTAGAAAGGCTGCTGGCTTTCTGAAAGGTCTTGAACCTTTGTAAGACAATAATCAGACTTCTCCATACCAAGGAAGTTTGTACTAACCGTCTTATTCAAGCTAATGTACTTTGAATCAGAAAGGTGCATAAGGGTTGCTGTCAGAGCGTCTCCCTTAATTAGCTCACCGTTGTAAAGCATAGAAAGAACTGCCGGGTGATCATCAGATGGAACATCTCTGTAGTAAAGGTCATTAAACTGAGGGGTCATAACCTTTTTGTATTTAATACGCAGCAAGATTGCTGCTACAACAGTAATAGCCGCAAGTACTAATGGTGCATAAAGAATAAGAGCTACCTGAGTTTTTGCAATCTCACGCTTGTGATTTGCTTCATCCGCCCACGCTTGTTCCTCAGACAAGATGCTACTCAGCTTATTCTGCTGAATAGGAGCTAGCCCAGAAACCCAATCGGTTGGGAATGTAATGCGAGCTTCCGCAAACTCATCAGTTCCTACGCCAGGAACTTTGTAGACGACTGCATTATTGGTAATTTCTACATTTGCGTCCAGTGGACCATGTCCCCAGGCGCGAACAGTATCGCCAGCAACTATAGACTGTCCTGATGGGACTGGAAGATGAATAGTAGCAGTGACATTTCGAGACTCGGAATCCCAGCCATCAGATACAAACTTCCAGTACAGTTCTGCAGTATCCGACCAGTTTGTTACAATATTAGTAATGTCATACTCGATAGTTATATGTGCTGACTCATCATCATGCGCTGAATAAATCTTTAGGTTCAGCATGTTGTTTGAGAGAGTTGGAACATAGTACTCATCTGAGCTGGAATTATTTCCACCAGAGTCTTTACTATAAATCTGACGCGTTCCTTGCCTATCCTGAACCTTAACTGAAGTAATGTTTACTTCAACGTTCTGTCCATTGTATTTATTCTTTCCAACTGGAAGATTCCAATAGACACCATGAAAACTACCATTGAAATAGAATGTACGAGTTTCTACGACATGCAACGTTCCGTCTTTTTGAACCGTCGCATCAATATTTACCGTATCTATTGAAAGGTCGCGCGCAAATGCTCTTGCAGGCGTAATTAAAAACGCAACAGCCAAAAGCATTACGCAAAGCGCAATCTTTACAAACTGGCTCTTTTTAGAAGAGCGAAGCGAGACTTTATACATGGAAACTCCTTTATGTTACTTTCGCAACTCTTCTTAAAGGATACCACGTACTGTTTAATCTGCTGGTGAATATGAGTTATCCAGTTCAAACAAAGCAGGTGGCAGGCCTTTATCCCATTCCTCTCCTACTTCTTCGGAAAGCAAATACTCGTCAGTTTCTATAAAGGGAAGGTTGGCAATTCTTTTATTTCTTGATACTTCGAGATTGCATACAAGCGAGCTTGGACCGCTGAAGTCTAGAAGGCACCCGTAACAAATTCTCATGTCCTGAAACAGCTTTTCTCCGCATCTGGGGCAAATTTTTACGGAGTAGTTTTCTATAGCCATAGCGACTCCTTCTTTCAACGTTACTTTCTTCAGTACTTATTTCTTGAATGAGCACTTTCTGACCAACTTCAAACCATGGGAAATCATCAACTGATGGTCTTTCAAATGTGCAATAAGCACCCGCGCAGCTATGAATTTGTTTAGGATGTACTCGTCTCCGAATTTTTAAAATTTCTCCATGATCGTCTGCGAATGCGATATCAATCGGATACGTCATTCCAAAAGTATGAACTGAAGAGCACCTTAGAAGTAAGACTGGAGGAGCCGTTATCTCGGTACCCAAAAGACCGACGAACTTTTCGAAGCCTCCTTGTAACAATTCAAAAATTTGCTCTGAATTAGGGACTTCTTCTATCGAAACCTGTACATTCATTTTCAAATCACAACTCCCGACTTATAGGGACTAACAACAATTGAAGTTGTATGGGTGAGGTATAGAGGAGACTCTAGTGACACTAAGGGAAGACGCACTGTATGCGGCCAAGGCCTGTACTTTAGAGTTGCTTGATATTTAGGAAAAACAGAGACCATATTCCCAATCCCCTCCTTTTCTCCCTCCATTGAGACAACAATGTCGCAATTGTCATCACATTTAAGAACAGCTTTTATTTTCTGAGTTAAGTTTTCTAGTGCTCCTCCATCTGCGGAATGACTAGAAGAAATTCCATGAGCAATAATTTGATCCGCTGCAACACGATCAAACTTTGAGCACATATCTGCAAACTTAAATAAATTGATTGCAATTAGAGCAGACACTAATACAACCGGAAGTACCAATGCAGTCTCAACAAACATCTGCCCTTTTTGGCAACAAAGAAATTTCATTTTTCTCATATGCCTCCAAAAACTTTCTTAACATCAATTTCTAAAGGAATCTCAATATCAATGACAGGAATAGTCAACTTTGCAATTGTGATTTTGTCAGGCAAATATTGCAGAGAAAATGCGCCAAGAGAACGAGCTAAAGCGATTGGATCTGATGTATTGGGTATTTTCTGAACTAGTTCACGAATCGTTGATTCTTTCTCAAAGCCAGCTTGTTTCAAAACACTCTCTGTATTAACAAGAACAGGTTTCATTTGTCTTAAATCACTTGGCTCTAATCCAGCGTCAATAACTATTTGTTTCAAAGCACTCTGTAATTCGGAGCCCACACTTCCACCTGTTATTCCGTCAACGTTATCAAGAAATTCCGATAGCTTAGAAGACCAAGAAGCTACACCATCCCCATATGAAATTAAAAGAGATCTCCACAAGCTCATTACCTTATCTATGGTCTGTCCAATAAACCCTCCTCTCCTTTCAACCTGGTCAAAAAAACTTGAAAGAACGTTATTTGAGGATGAGCTATCTGGAGCAAGTACCGCTCCGGATATTGCATATCCTTCTGGGAGAAAAACTGACTGCTCGAATGTTCCCAAGCTTCCTTGAAATTCCGGAGATGAACCTCCTCTTCTCACAAATGAAATACATCCCCAAGCTCCTGGAGGACATAATCTGGGCCTAGAAACCTTTAGGGCATCAAGTGCTTTTTGAAATATTCCAGTTGATTTATCTGCAGCTTCAGACAACTTTTTTCGCAAATCTTTTATTTGCTGACGTGATGATTCATAAACTTCAGACTCTTCAACTACAATCTTCCAGTAATACTCAAACCCGTTATCAATATTTGTCGAAGCAGAAGCCACTCTTCCCACATCGCCGCTTGTAAAATGACAATGTTGACACTCATGAACTGCTCCAGAATCTAAATCTTGTAGCGATGCAAATCCCGCGTTTTCTCCGGTTGCTCCTGGACAAGACCTATGAGCATGAATGGTCTTCTCGCCATTTTCATAGGTGCAAGGCCAAATAGGCTTTAAATACAGATCTGTTTTCTTTGTCTCTTCTAAATTATGTGGTAATCGAGGCAAATTCATTTCAACCTCACCATCAGCTGTTTCTTTATAAAATCCTTTTGAAAGTTCCGCAAACGCAAAGTTGTAAAAAGCTTTTCGTATAGCAGAATCACGCAATTCTTCTGCGGTGCTTCCATTGACAGTTTCTTGATCATGTCGAGCTCTGTAATATGCTCTAGCTCGCTTTAAAGCGATACCGAACGTCCAAGAAGTTGGCGACGGGATAGATGGGTTTATATCCCCAGAAAGACCAGCAAGATGCTCCGCTCTTTCGCGCATAGAATAAGGACCTCCACCGCAATCTGCCTCCCACGCCCTCTTTTTAGATGTCTCTGCTTTACTCTGTAACTCTTCAATTTCTTTTGCTATCTGCTGTAATAGTTCGCTCTGTTCTTTTAATTCATCTGACGAAACGTCACTATTTAAATGTCCAAAATCAGATTGTGACTGAGCGGGAAATAGAAGAGCTGATCCCACGAAGTTACCCGCATCAGTAGAGTTCTTTTGAATACAAGAGCTCGCTGCCATTGCTGCAAAAACTGGAAGCATTTTTTCAGTTGCCTCTAAGCCTTCACAGGCTGAAGTTGCAAATTTTTTACGCACTTCAAGTGTCTTAAAACCCGCATCACACAATTTAGAACCCGCTGAAGCTAAACCTGGAACGCATGAAGCAACCAATCCAGCTCCAACACATAACAATCCTGATAACCCAAGACTCAAAATGCTTGCATCAATTACCTGTGCAATAGTTGTGTATTTGGCTACGACATTTTCTCCTGCCATAGAAGCCGCATCTGCTATTGACTGAGTTTTGTACGCTCTCGATGAAACCCAAGCAACAGATACCAGTGCAAATACAAGAGCTAAACAGACCAAAAGCGCACTTGCAAAAGCGATTGACGTAATACCGCCTTTATCGTCTATAAACATGGAAAGTCCAAGCTTTATTCTCTTATGTTTATCCTTTCCAAAAGGCAATCCAATCCGCATAAGAACCCTCAATCCAATCTGGATACGTACTAGCAGATAAACTTGATTGCAAAATAATTCCCTGATCATCCGTCTGGCCCGCAAGGAATAAACACCAGCCTATTGGCGGCATTGCTGCCACATGACCCGTAATTTCAATCAAGACATCGTTTTCTTTTTTATCAACAGAGATATTCCAGTCCTCATCTCCGCCCTTATGGAATAGAGGTATCTCCGGTACAGCCTTAAGTCTGCGTTTGATATAGGACTCTATTAACTCAGTGTCAGAAGACGTTGTTGCTACTCTTAATCCTTCTGCACAGGCTCCATCCATAACTGTCTTTGTATAGAGAATGCAGATAGGCTCTACAAGCAATGCAATAATCATCAAAATAACGGGGAATAAAAGTGCAGCTTCTACTGACGCTTGACCACCATTCTGTTTAAAACGAGAGAACATCTTTAGCTAAATCTAAAAGAGAGTCATGCATGGTATGTGAAGCAGCTTGAGTAGCCAATTGAACAACTGCTCCATTTTGTACAAAGTGATAAATCGCACCAAGAGAGGTAATAACAATCAAGCACGAGAATAGAACTAGAGCATATTCAAGCGTTGCTTGTCCTTGTGTGTTCTTAACACCTAGTTTGATTGCTCTAATAGATTCTTCGCATCTTGAGTGGATATGTGACATGTTGAGACCCTCCTGATCTCTCCTTGATCAGAAACAGTCACAAGTTCTGACCAATTTCCACCATTAACTAAACAAGCCCATACATTGCCAGCTATGTCTAAATATCCGGAATAAACAAGCACACAATCAGCTCTTTGCTGATAGCCCTCTAAAATACTCTGAGCTTCGTTTTGAATAGTTTCTTTACTATCTCTTTGCACGGAATTCTGTTTAAACAAATCTTCTGCTGCTGCATATGAGATCGACTGTTCATCGGCTTTTTTGTCGTCTCTATTTTCATGAGTCTGCACATAGTCTGAGCTTGCATTTGATGAATGGTCCTGTTTTCTTGGTAATACGAGAAGTGCAGCAAATAGCAAACATACAGTGACAATAATAAACACAGAATAAGCAGCAGTACTCTTTCTGCTCATAGAGAATTAATTCCCGATGTAATTGCTTCCCAAAGCTCAGAAACTTTACCTTTAAAGGCAATGATTGCGACAATCGCAATAACTACAAGTACACCAACTAAAATTGCATACTCTGTAGTTCCCTGGCCGGTTTCATCCTCTTTTAAGCCTTGCAGATACCTAAAAAATTGATAGAAAAACATCATCGGCTTTCCTTTCTCTTAAGAAGAAAACGCAGGTCCAAGCAAAGGACCTAAAATTGCAAGTAACATTGCTGGAACAATAAGTGTTCCTAGAGGGATGAGCATTTTAATTGGGATCTTTTCGATTTCCGTTTCTAACAACGATCGCTGCTCATCACGAAGAACTGAAGCTTGTCTATCTAATATTTCTGCAAGAGGAGTTCCAAAAGTAAGTGCTTCATTCACAACAGTCGCAAAGCTTTTAAGCGATGGAACTCCTACTTTTGCCGCCATCTGATTTAGTGCTTCTTCACGAGTAGTAGCACCAAGCTTCCAAGTCATATGAGCATTTGAAAGCTCTTTTGATAACTCTCCAGATTCTCGCAAACAATACAGATCAAGCGCTGAATCAAAAGATAGCCCTGATGACAGCCCCAGAATCAAAATATCAATCATTTCTGGCATCTCACGTAGACATGATTTTCTTTTAAACTCAGACTTTGCTCGGAGGCTCATTCTTTTGTGATTTTTTACGCCTCTCATAATTTGCTGACAATAGCTATGAACTTCAAAATGATTCAAATTAACGGGCACAACCAGGGCGAGAATAGCTATGCATGTTGCAAATAGTACGGAAAATATTAGATCCATCACTTCATCACGCCTTTCATAATGCTTCGAATAATCAAAAGAGCAACGCAATCCATGACCATTGCAATTGATGTGCATATAACACCCGATGGTGTAAATAAACCCTTTTGAAAGTCTGGCGATAGCAGCGACAAGACAATCAATAAAACAACTGGGAGAAGACATACAATTCGAGCAGATAATCTAACTTGAGCAGTCTTTGTTGCTATGAGCCTTTGATTCTTCTCTTGTAATTCAACTAACTCAGCAGTTTTCTGCAAAAGACTCTTAAGCGGAGAACCTGTTCTATGTGAAATTACTAAGGCGCTAGCCAGCAAATTTACACCTGGAGCATCCAGCCTTTCTGCCAAGTCCTCAATAGCTTCTTCAATAGGAAAACCGCACTTGATTTGCATGTCAGCAATATAAAAATTTTCTGATACGACACCTTCTGTGTGTTTACTGACATATTCAATAGATTGTGAAAGTGTGAGACCTGATCCAAGAGCAACGGCGATTGTTCTAAAAATTGAAGGCATCATATGGGCAATTTCTAAAGCAGACTGATGCTTAGCATGTTCATATAGAAAATAAGGAACGAGAAATAACGAGAAAACACCGCAGAGCGTACCTATTGCAGACTCAAATAGAACGCCAAGCAGGATGGATCCAGCTATACCACTAATAAAAAACAGCACAAAAGCATCACTGACTAAGGTAATCCCATATTTGTAAAGAAAACGATTACGTAGCTGCATTGATGTATAAGAAAAAGGTTCCCATTTGAGCAAGCGTTGAACAAAAGTACTATTGCGTGCAAATTGAAAAAACTGAACTACATAACCTGTTACTCGTGCGTTTATTTGAGAGACAGTTTTTTCTTCACCGTTGCATACAAGAAAATAAATAATTACTCCAAACGCACCTCCTGTGATTGTGGAAGTAAAGACATCCATGAAGTAACCTCCTTTTTATTGAGTATTCCTTCTTGTATTGCACGATTGATAAAAGAAGGAATTTTTACAAAAAGCCAACTTCTTTTCTGCACGTCAAACGACACTACCTCTTGCACTTCAATTGATCCTGACGAAGACAAGAAGATTTCTGAAACACTGGTCACATATCTTTTTCCATCAGGAAATCTTTGAGACATAACTATCAGATCAAGTGCAGTGGCAATCTGCTTTTCTATGATTTCTGCAGGTAAGTCCATTCCAAAACGAGCCATCAACACTAGGCGCAATATTGCCTCTTGAGCGGTTCCGGCATGCAGTGTAGTTAAAGAACCATCGTGACCTGTATTCATAGCTTGCAGCATATCAATGCACTCTTCACCTCTTACCTCTCCTACTACGATGCGATCTGGCCTCATTCGGAGCGCGTTTCTCACCAATGATCTAATGGTTATTTCTCCTGTTCCTTCTATTGAGGCGGGCCGAGCCTCTAGCCTGACCACATTTGGATGTGAATCAAACTTAAGCTCCGCTGAGTCCTCAATAGTGACAATTCTTTCTGACTTTGAAATTTCACATGAAAGTGCATTTAAAAGCGTAGTCTTACCAGATCCTGTTCCTCCAACAACCGCGATTCCCTGTCTGCACTTCACAGCCCAAGATAAAAATTTTGCAAGCCATTGAGGCAACGATTGCATCTGTACAAGACGATCTAAAGAAGTAATTTTTCCGGTAAATCTTCGAATAGTTACTGAAGTACCATTCACTGCAACAGGACTTGCAACTGCATTGACACGGTCCCCATTCTCAAGACGAGCGTCAACAATAGGGCTTACCCTATCCAGCCTTCTTCCTAATGGAGACAAAATGCGATCCATAACAATCAAAATCTGCTCTTCAGAGTCAAAGACTGTTTTTGATTCAAATAGCTCGCCGTTTTTCTCGTAGAACAGATTATTGCAACCGTTAATCATGATTTCGGTAACATCTTTATCATTTAGTAGCGGCTGAATTGGACCAAGACCACATACTTCATTGATTACCTGTTCGATGGTTTCCTCATAGTCAACTGAACTAAAGAGCTCGTTCTTCTCTTCATTAACAATTGCCTCACAGGTAACTCTTAGTTCATCTCTTACGCGATCGATATCACTGCCTGTTATAAGAGAAGAAACCGTAGAAAGTCCTAATCGAGAAACAAGTTTTTCTTTTAACTTCTTTCTAGCCTTCTGAAATACTTCTTTTTGGAGTAGTGAGTCATTCTCATCTTGAGCCTCAATTTGCTTAGCAACGCGTTCAAAGACAAGCATTAACCCACCTCCTTCCTCCTATTGAATAAGCTAAATGGCTTTTTCTCAGGAGCTACTTGCAGGGCAATCTGAGCCTCTCGCAGCTGTGGAAGAATGCCCAGCTCGTTAAGGAAATGCGCAAGGACAAAAGAAACCGACTGCGCAAATGAAGTTTCCTCTTGTAACAACACAGAAAGCTTTCCTTGCTGAATAAGCTCCTGAAACCCTGGTCCGCCTTCAAAAATCCTAAACATCTTTGCTGCTTCAAGACCAATCTCTGCCTTTCCAACAGAAAAGTCCTGTTTAACCTTTGGATTTGCTTTGTTTTCAAGTCGGATGATGCGAGTTCTTGCCACTCCAAGACGCACTGCAAGTCCACTTACTTTTGCTAAAGAATTAATGCACATAAGAGGGTTCTCGGAGATTATTACCAGCCTATCTGCACATTGGGCCGCTTGAGCGTAGCAATCTGTTGATGCCGTCGTAGTGTCTACGAGCACCAAATCAACCAAACCAGAAACAGCTTGAAGAAAATTACTTACACAAGGAAATAACAACTCTGCCATTTCAGGTTTTACACAAGGGCCAAAAAGATACAAATTTTTATGGACACAGGTTGCTTTTTCTAGAAGGCTCTCTTTTTCTGAAGGTGTATCAGCAACAAGATCAGAGAAGTCTTTTGGCTGCCTAATTCCAAGCTTCTCAAAAGCATTTCCATAAGACAGGTCAAAATCAACTAATGCAACTTTTAAACCCCAAGAAGAAGCAAGCAGTGCCATTGAAGAAACAAGTGTGGTCTTTCCCACGCCTCCTCTTCCTGAAGTGAACGTAAGAATTGGAGCTTTTAAAGTCTTATCAAGAGGAATAAGGGATTGTAGATAGGTATTTAACTCTTGGATACTGGCAACATAATTTGAATCCTCTGGTAAAGGCTGAGAAAGCCTGTCAGCCCCATATGATTGATATCCTCTTCCAACCTTTACCAGATCCCCTAATTCCATAGGGTCAATAACTAAATCAACTCCTGCTTTAGCTGCTCTAGAACGAAGTGATCCAGAAGCACCAGACCTTACAAGCACCACACAGCGAGCATTTCCGTCTTTAACAATTGCAGCCGCTAGATTTATATCCGAAACATCGGAACCGGTATTGCCAATTAAGACTGAATAATCCTGAGGAGTTGAACAGGCAACAATTGATCTAAGAGATGCCGCTGAATCGGCAAATTCACACCTATTGCTAATTCCCAAGTAAGTAAGAATGGCACCAATCTCAACGCGTGCATCAAGACCTACGTATGAGATCCACTTTTCTAACATCACGCATCACCTCCTGGGTTAGTAGACGAATCTGCTTGTGACGCACTGTCGCTGTTTTGGTCGGCTGTTAAAGAAGCATTGTTCTCTGGCTGCACATCTTCACTTACATCCGATGAGCTTGCTTGATCTGACTTGTCAGAAAGATTCTTTGAGTCTTCTTGTTCAACGAAGGAGTTGTTATTTACTAAGTCCTGAGCGTTAATCTTTGATCCTGGAAGAGTAAATCGAAGTGTTCCTCGAGCGTATGCAGAAAGCACAGCAGGAACTTGTTCAGGAGTCAATCCAAGCGTTACGGAGGAGGAAGTGTAAAGAGTGCCTTCGGAGTCATCTGACAACACCGCAATATCCGAAGCAATACAGGTAATAAGAGAATCAGTAACCTCATACGCTGCAAGCTTTGTACCAGCGCTGAGCCTCTCAGCTAGTCCGTACTTCTCGCCATGAGAGATAGTGAGACCAACAAGATTTTCTGGAATAGAAATCTGAGAGGCAACAGATCGTAAGTGAAGAGAAACAACAGGCATTCCAACTCCAATAACAGATGAAACCGTACGACCCATAACGCTTTCTGGATTAGTAATTGCGCCTTCGGGAATCAGATCAGAAATCCAGCTTTTTAACTGAGTGTTAGAAGATGAGAGAGTTTCTCCAGGTTCTATTTGTTTTGTGGCTACCAGAATCGAAGTGAGTTCGCCGCCGTATTTTTGTATTGCCTCTGCTCGTGACTTCTCCGCTTCAGCACGAACACTTTGTACGTAAGCAAAGAAACAAAAACTGGCCAAAAGTGCACTTAACACAGAAATTAAAATTCTTGTTTTCTTAGTCACTGTTTTCTCCTCCCTCCATTTGCGATACATAGATTGTGCATTCGGCATAAGAGAGAAAATGCAAAAATAAAATATTTACCTGCACAAATATGTCTGATAGCTGACGCGAATCTGACGCAAAGTAATAAGTTCGCTGGCTGCTGCAGTGACATAAAAAATGAGTAATTTAAATTTTTATCTAACTTGATATATAAAAATTTTTAGAAAATCATAGCTGCTACATTTTTCAGAGATTGTACTAAATGATTTTCTAAGTAATCTCCCTGATATATAAAACGAGGGTTGACCCCCCCAATTAGCTGGGCAGGACCAACCCTCGTTGGTCTCAATATAGCATATTTCCTGATAGTTTAGCGAAAAAAACACCCTAGACAAGCCAGGGTGCTTTGAGTGCTTTGAGTGCTTTGAGTGCTTTGAGTGCTTTGAGTGCTTTGAG
>CALIAZ010000046.1 GCA_938045565.1 uncultured Atopobium sp. | reverse complement strand
TCAGCAATGGTGGTGTCCTCGGTCTCACCGGAACGGTGGGAGACAACTGCGGTGTAACCTGCGCGCTTAGCCATCTCGATAGCCTCGAGAGACTCGGTCAGGGTACCAATCTGGTTGACCTTGATGAGGATGGAGTTACCAGCGTGAACCTCAATGCCCTTCATCAGGCGCTGAGTGTTGGTAACAAAGAGGTCGTCGCCGACGAGCTGGATCTTCTTGCCCAGACGCTGGGTAAGGATCTTCCAACCGTCCCAGTCCTCCTCTGCAAGGCCGTCCTCGATGGAGACGATTGGGAACTTCTCAACCATTTCCTCGTAGTAAGCAACCATTTCCTCGGAGGTAAGGGAGCGACCCTCGCCCTTGAGGTCATACTTGCCGGTCTCCTTGTTATAGAACTCAGAAGAAGCTGGGTCCATAGCAAAGCGGAAGTCCTTGCCAAGCTCAAAGCCAGCAGCCTTAACAGCCTCGGAAAGAAGCTCAAGTGGCTCCTCGTTGGACTTAAGGTCTGGAGCAAAGCCGCCCTCGTCACCAACACCGGTGTTGAGGCCCTGGGACTTCAGAGTGTCCTTGAGGGTGTGGTAAACCTGTGCGCACCAACGAAGAGCAGTGGTGAAGTCAGGAGCACCAACAGGCATAATCATGAACTCCTGGAAGTCAACGTTGTTGTCAGCGTGGACGCCACCGTTGAGGACGTTCATCATAGGGACAGGAAGAGTGTGAGCGTTTGCGCCACCGAGGTAAGCGTAAAGTGGAAGCTCAGCAGAAGCAGCTGCAGCGTGAGCAACAGCAAGAGAAACGCCGAGAATAGCGTTTGCGCCGAGGCGACCCTTGTTTGGAGTGCCGTCAAGCTTGATCATAGCGAGGTCAAGGCCGCGCTGATCCTCTGCGTCCCAACCAATAACGAGGTCGCGGATCTCAGTGTTGACGTGCTCAACTGCCTTCAGAACGCCCTTGCCCAGGTAACGGCTCTTGTCGCCGTCGCGAAGCTCTACAGCCTCGAACTCACCAGTGGAAGCGCCGGAAGGAACGATTGCACGACCAAAGGAGCCGTCGTCAAGAACAACCTCAACCTCAACAGTTGGATTGCCACGGGAATCGAGGACCTCACGTGCGTGAACATCAAAAATCTGGCTCATAGCTCACCTTTCTTTAGGTTTAACATTTTGCTGATTGCACAGACATACTTAGTATACCCATTCTGTTATGAGGTGTGTATTGTAATTACACATAGTATTAGGCTCGGAAGAGATAGTATTTGACCAGGCAGACGCACTGTCCACCTGGCCAATTAGAAAATACCTGCGGAATTGTTAGGTAAATATATAAATTATTTCTGAGGATAAACAACAACCAGCAGCATTTTGAATTCTTCCGGGGCCTGAAGTGCATGTGGATGACCAAGTGGCATTACAATAGACTGACCGGCTTCAAGGTTGTAGACGTCGTCATCAATGGTGATGTTTGCGCGTCCTTCAAGAATGGTGACAAATGCGTCGCCGCCTGCGCGATGACTTGCAATCTCTTCACCTGCACCAAAACCAAAGAGGGTAACGCTGACCGCGTCGTTTTGTGCAAGAGTTTTGCTGATGACCTGGCCAGGAAGGCATGCAACCTGATCTTTGAGGGTTACCACAGTCTTTGCGTCGATGTTCTTCATGACACCAGGAATCAATTCTTCGGACATACTAACCTCCAACGGTAAATGTTATCGATGACTAACATTTACCCGAACTATCCGTCTTCAATCAGTAAATTTCAAAAAAATCGCAGGTAGAAATTGCTTTTTTTAAAGCAAATTGCTAATCAGCGGAGTCATCTTTCCCTGTGAGACTACAATCACGTGATGCATTGCGCGTGACAACGCGGTATAGAGCCTACGGCGAGAAATTCTGTCTGCTTTATACACTTCCTCTTGTGCGTCGGCAACGATGACCTGATCAAACTCAAGTCCTTTTGCAAGCGCCAAGTCAAGAAGCACGACACCCTTTGCGGGGAGGGAATCGTGGCTGGTGAGCACTTTGACACCGGCGCTTGGTTTGCTTGATTCCGCGTCACCTGCGCTACCTTCCGCGTTGACAGCCGCACCCTCCGCACACAGCTCTTCCATCTGCTTGGTCAGCCAACGAACACGAGACTTCTCGGTGCACACAATGGCGGTCAGGCCGTCAAACTCTTGCGCCTGTTCAACAAGGGACTTCATAGTTTGCAGGTACTCAGCGCGCTCAGCATTTTTGTCGTTGGCTACCACCTCAAAAAACTCAGGCTTTTTGCCACCGCGCTGAACAGAGCTAGTCTGTCCACGTTCTTCTTCGCTTAAAAGCGAGGTAAAGAGCGCAGTAATTTCGGGAGAAGATCGGTAGCTAGTCAAAAGCTTGCAGGTAGAAACTGCGCCTTCACCGTGTGTTGCAGTAAAGATTTTCTCAATCTGCTCAAATGTTGCGGTGTCTTCCCAAATTGCCTGGTTGGAATCGCCTAAGAGCAGGAAGTGCGCGCGCAAGAAGTACTTTCCAAGTACCATAAGCTGCGTCTCGGTATAGTCCTGAACCTCGTCAATCATGACAAACTTGACGTTTTTCTCGCCAGCTCCTGTGATAAGAAGTCGCAGGTAGACGCACTCGGCGCCGCTGAGTGCGGAGGTGTTGAGCATGCGCATGCCAATGCGGTCAATGCGGAGCCAGGAAGCGGACTCGATGACCTCGTGAGCGGAGGCAAAACGCCAGTTGAGGAACTCGCGGGTGCGCGCCAGGACTTCTTCCTCGTCGGAAGGGCTGATGGTGCGCCCAAAGACCTCAAGCTGCTGCTCAACGTCAAGGGAGAGCATCTCTTCTTGGATTTCGTCGTTGTGAGCCATCTGGCCAAGTCTGCGTTCCAGGCGGGTGTGGAGCTCGTCTTTGGCAAGTGCGATGAGGCGTGGACCCACAGGAAATTGCGAGAACTTTGCCACGGAACTAGCTACTTGAGCTGGTTTTATAAGCGTGGTCCCCTCAACAGAAATGGCCTTGAAGTCTTCCTCGTAGAGCTCAAGCGAAGCAAGTTGCTCCTCAAGCTTCTTCAGAGAATTGGGGTTGTTGTGAGCGCCCGATGCGTGGTCGGCCAGGCCCAACGCCTTGAGGAAAGAATCCCAGGTAAATACCTGCGGATTGTGCTCGCCCATGCTGGGCAAAACGGTATTGATGTAGCGAGAAAACATCTCGTTGGGAGTAAACAGATACACCTGATCTGCGGTGAGCGTAGTGCGCTGCTGGTACAGAAGGTACGCGATGCGCTGCAGCAAAACGGACGTCTTTCCCGAGCCCGCAATGCCGTTGACCAGCAGAACCGGCACGTCATCGTGCCTGACCACAACATTTTGTTCGCGCTGGATAGTTGCGGTGATGGCCTGCAGTTTCTCGGTGTGCTGACGCTTCAGGGCCGCAAGCAGCAGAGAGTCTTCGATGGCAACCGTTGTGTCAAAGTAGAGGTTCAGCTTGTCGCGCGTAATGTCAAACTGTCGGCGAAGTTCCAGCTCAACCGTTCTTTTCTTGCCGTCTACCTGGTACGACGTAGTACCCATCTCTTGGTTGTAATACGTCTCGGCAACGGGGCTGCGCCAGTCAACAATGAGCGGCGTGCGGTCTTTGTCGGTGATGCCCGCTGCACCAATGTATACATCGCGAGAAGGACGTCCAGGCCGCATCTTGAGTGTGACCTTGGCAAAGTAAGGCTGCCTCAAGAGGATTTCGACTCGACCGAGTTTCTCGACAGTGAAATCGTGATACTGGTTGTACGTATCAATAACGCTGTTGAGCGTCTCAATGGCCGCAAGGGTCTCGATGGTTTCGTCCGCTCCGCCAAAGTCCGGGCGGATTTCTTCACTCATCTGACGTAGCTCTCTAGCTGCATCTTTTTGCGTGGTGTTGAGCGTTGTGTCCAAATCCTCACGAATCTCAACAAGCTTTTGATATACGTGAGAGAGGTGCTCTTGCTCTTGCTGGTGGATTGGATCCATGATGCTCCTAGATAGTTGCGTCTTCGATGCGGCGGCGCAACTCGTCAATGCCCAGACCGGTCTCGGATGAGGTAATAATGGTCTGTTCAGGGGTAATGTGAAATGCCTTGCGCAGGGCTGCTGCGGCTTGATTTTGCTTGCCGCGCGCAATCTTGTCTGCCTTGGTAAACGCAACTACAAAGGGAAACTCAGCCTCTTGAAGAAAGTTGATCATCTGCAGGTCGAGCTTTTGTGCCTCGTGTCTGATGTCAACAAGGCTAATAACCAGGTTAAAGCTGCGCTCTTGCTCAAAGTAGCCGCCAATGAGGTCTGCCCAGCGCTGCTTTTCTTGGCGAGAAACCCGTGCAAATCCGTATCCAGGCAAGTCAACAAATTTGACGCCATCAACGTCAAAGAAGTTGATATTTGCAGTTTTACCTGGGACGCTTGAAACTCGTGCAAGTTGCTTTCGACCAATAAGTTTATTTAAGAGGGAAGACTTACCCACGTTTGAGCGGCCCACAAAAGCCACCTCTGGAGTCTCTGGAGAAGGAAGTTGTGAAATTGCTCCGTATGATGCCTCATATCGTGCGGTTTCATACTTAAGACCCATGATGCCTCCCTTTGCGTTTCAAAAACGTAAGGTATTATTTTAGCGCAAACTGGGAGGCAGCTAACAATCCATTCATCCGTAGTGGGAGGGGTGGCACGATCTGTAGTGGGAGTGGTAAGAATTGCTACAAAGACACTCGAATTCGTTTTTCTACAGGCAAACGAGAAACAAGTAAATCAAACGTCGTGTCAGTAATCGGATTTCTATAGATTTCCTCTCCTATGAGATTTACTACATAAGGCACATGAAGAACATATGAAGTGTGCGGTTTGATAGCAATTCGCGAAGTGGTTATATTTGGCTGGACAAGCGGCCAAAGGGAATTTTCATTTCCTAAATCGCAAATGTAATAGGTGTTGTTGGCTTGTGGAATTAAAATTGTGCCGAGAAAATCTATTCCACCTATGGGGTCAGTCTCTTCTCTATCATTTTTAACTTCTATAGTGACATCTATCACACTTGTTTGATTGCCATGAGTATTGGGTTGTTGTGGTGTAATACCATGTTTTTCCAGGTAACCGTTATATGTGGTTAGGGCAATTTCAGTTATTCGTATTGAATATCCCTTTGTATTCTCAGAAGACGAATAATGAAAATTTCCGTCAAGAGGGACCCATTCTCCCATTTGATAAATCTCTTCGGGGATAGTTAGTGCATGGGTGTTTACCCACCAAACTCTGTAGCCAAGAGCACAAACCAGTACAAAGCTTATGGCAATTGCGAATAATGGTAGTTTGCTTTTCAGTTTCATGATGTACGTCTTTGCACGTCGATTTTCTCGACAATTTTACCGAGCTTCATTTTGTAAATTACATCACAGACAACCTCTAAGAATTCAGCATCATGACTTGAGATGAGAAGTGTTGCGCCTCTATCTCTTTGTTCAACAATGAGTTCCGTGAGCATATGGACACCGTCTTCATCAAGGGCATTTGTTGGCTCGTCAAGAATAATTAAATCTGGCTGCTCAAAAAACGCCATGGCAATTCCTAAGCGTTGCTTCATGCCTAGGGAGTACTTTCTAACAGGTCTTTTGTCTTTAGGATCAAGTCCTACTTTTTCAATTGCAGCATCAATATCTTGCTCAGACGCAATTTGTTTTATTGACGAGAGAATCTCTAGGTTCTTACGACCGCTATATGAGCTGAGAAGTGCCGGTTTTTCTAGGAGCAGACCAACACTTGGTGGAAAATCTATATCATCCCAGAGCTTTTTGTTTTCAATAGAAACGTATCCTTGGGTAGGTTTAATAAGACCACAGACCGCTCGCATAAGCATTGTTTTACCAGAGCCGTTTTGGCCTTCGAGACCAATTATCTTTCTCTTTTCTAGGGACAATGAGACATCCTTGAGAACAGTATCGTTTCCGATTTCCTTTGTTAGATGTTCAACTGAAATGTACGACATGTTTACTCACCGCCAAACTGATCAATGTTCTTAAAGCGTAAAAGAGACAGATAAAGAAAAATACCTAGTGAGCCAATACAAAAAACTAACGTGCAGAATGGATTGACTCCTGCACAGAGGTTACCTTCAACGATTTCCCTGCTAGCTGAATCAATATAGAGAGAACTTCGAGAAAACATCATGTAGTTGCCAATAAGGATGGGATGTAATTTGAAAATTGAGGAAACTATCCAAGAAATTATTAAAAAGAGAGGAGGCCATTCTTTAATAAATAATCCTGCTGAACATTGAAGCGTTATAAGAGATAGTGAAGTAATGAATAGAGATCCCATCAATGGGACAATACTTACCGTATTTGCAGGTAATGTTGAGGCGTCAAAACCTTCGAGAATTTCTAAGCTTAATGTCGTAGTTGATAGAATTTCTCCACCGTGAAGCAGTGTAAATAAGAGGATTACAACTCCCGCTATTATCCAATAAAGCCCAGTTGCTGTCACACAACTTACTGTTAGAAGAATTGGATAGAAACTCTTTGAGGAAGACATAACAAGATACATATCTTTTCTTAGTGCCCTAGAGACTGCCAGGAAACACATTAGATGGGGAAGTAAAACAAGTATTAACCAGGCAAAAGGAACTTTAATTTTTGGCATAGCAGCATTTGAAGAAATGCTTTGTGATATCTGTGGCATTCCAGCAAATAGACTTGATACGTTATCTGCAAATGTTGGATTACTTGTTGCTGAGCGATTGAACACTACAAGAGATGTAGCAACGATAAGTACCATTAAGATGGTACAGATACAAAATGGACCACGTAATGAATAGATAAAGGGGCCAAAAGGAATTACTTTAGAGTTTCTCATAATGACCGCCAAACTCTGCATTTTTAGTTCCGATGAGGCCAAAAATGTTTAAGAAAATGATTCCAACAAGAAAATATAAAGTTGCATAGACAGGGCTATATCCTTCTGGATTAAAAGGAAGAAGTCTCGAAAAAGTCATTAATGTAGAGGGGAATGGAAGCTCAGGAAAAAACTCTCCTAAAACTAGTAGTGCTACGCTTAGTAATATAGCTAGTGAATTGTGAGTATAGAGTTCCATTACTTTGTAAAAAGAGCAAAAGAACAAGAGACCAAGATAATAAATGCCGAGAAGGACTAATACTTCTGAGGCTGTGAGTGAAAATTCTGTACTAGCTTGAACGGTATGGTTAATGAAGATATCTACATTTAGTGTAGCGATAGCAAGGCTGTTGCCTGTACAAATAAGTAAAACAACGTATGTCATTATATAGATGGCAATCAAAACGAGACAAGATGCGATTATATTTATATAGCTATAAATCCAATATCTAGTTTTCTTCTCAAATCTCATTATGCGTTGAATAGAAAAATGTTCATTCTTGTCTGAGCTTGAAATAATGATTATAAGAAGAAAAGAGATGCAGAGTGCGGTCCATTCTATAGAGAACGTGTGGGCAGATCCGAAAAATGTTGCGATAATCAAATCACCTAAAGAAAATGAATATCCTCTTTGTGTAATTAAGCCGAATTGTGCAAAAGAAGAAATAAACGCTGTGCAAGATAACAACATCGCAAAAAGCGCTGCCAGAAGATTTTTATGCATATCAAAAAGCTGAGTGAAGTTCCTTGAAATTTGATGTTTCATAGCAAATCACTTCTACAAGTCTTTTTGTAAGAAATGAAGATTACCAGTAATAGCAAAACAAAACAGAAGCAATAAAATCCAAGTTTTGTTGGAGCATATTCGGAACTTATTAATTGAAAGAAATTCAACTTAATGAATGCATTTTGTCCTACTTCTCTTAATTGAGCAGAGGAAAGAATCGCTGAAAATTGTGAACCTAAGAACGCTAATAGGTGAAGTAGGAAATAAGAAACAAAAATAGCTTGAAATGTGGTCTTGGTTAAACTTGCAAAAAGAGAAACGGTACAGGAAAATAACCCTCCAATCATGAAGGTTAATACGGATAAAATAATGACATAAGCAAGAGGAGAGTTATAAAAGAGTCCTGAGAATAAAGAGTTCATTGGGACTGCGGTATATATCTCATCGTAAATTTTTGGTGTGGACAACGGTAAGAAACAGATTGCAGCTAAAAAATTTAGGACAAGAGGCAGAGCAGAGCAAATACCTCCAGAAATAAAGCTTACATATAGTTTTATCCTGATAACACTAGCTTTTCTAATTCTAAGACATTGCTGTTCCAGTACCCCTTCTTTTGAATCGTTACTTAGAATCCAAGCGGCTGGAATGGTTGCCAAGAGCGGCCATAAGAGATAATACAGTCCACTGTAAAAATCTCCGATTCGTGTGGGAATCCAAGCAGTATAAGCAGAAATGACAGAAAGCAAAGTGTTATAGGAAAGATGATCTCCCTGTTGAAGAGTTGCCTCTAAGGTATTTAATTCAATTTGTATTTCAATCCAAGCGGCAAGTATTGCAATACAGGCGCCAATTGCAACACATGCCCAAAATAATGGGTTATAGGTAAGCTGTCGCTTAAATTCAGACTTGAACAATGAATTCATAGCAAGCACCTACTTATCACTTTTTAATGCAGACTGTATATCAACTAACTTTGCGTTTGAATAAATTCCTCCCATATTTGCCAGATGAATAGAAGTAACATCTCTCAGTTCTTCTGGAGATAGCGCAAAAGCAAGTTTGACGTCACATTCATCCCCTGCATTAATCCAAAAATACCCTTTAGTTTTATCAGTATCCGAATTGTCAATTCGGGCATTTTCAGGTGTAATTTGGGACATGAAAATATTATGCCCCTCAGCATTAATTGAGTAACTAGTAAGTAATATATAGTCCGGACCATTTGGGGTGTGTTTTTGAACGGCGTCTATGTTTTTAAAATGAAGCGTATAGACTAGATACAAGCTATCTGCATTTTCTGGTGTTAATGGATTGTTAAGTGCTCCAGAGGTAAAACCTGCCTCGTCTATAGAATGACAAAGGATTACGTCTGTTACCGTTACTTCAATTGTGCCAACCCATGGTAGATCAGCCCCAAAAGAAGTCTCAACTGGATTACCTTCTTCTTGATCAAGTCCAGTTAGTTGTACAACATCGCCAATTTTATAAGTTTCCGAGGCTTCGTTTTGTTTTTGCATAACTTGTTGCGCAAAGAGTTCTTGCTGAGCCTGTTTTTGGGCAAGACTATAAAAATAAAGCACGCCGGCAATGACGATACAAGCAATCACTACTGCCAAAGAACGAGCCTGTTGGGGGAGCTTATTTGTTTTTAAGCTTAAGTTTCTAGAATCATGAGAAAACATAATAAACCCCAGACGACCTTAAAAATCCAATTCATGAGTCGAGAGTCCGTGTATTCTTTACTATGTTTTTCTTCGGTCTTTAGCCTATTGCTGTAGAGGAGTAGTTGCCGACTCTCTTACCTTAATTCTATTCCTATAGGCATCATTGTTACGTCTTTTACTGTGAACGGTATCTTTTTATCGGTTAATAAATAACATATTCAATGACCGTTATTTATTAAAAAGAATCGACACAGATGGGCAGCTTTCAATTTAGTTAATAAAGCATAAAGAACGCTTAAAACAACTTACTTCTTTATAAATCCTCTACACCCACGTAACTGCTTGGCAACAGCGCTTGAGCGCGTCGATGTAGAGCTCACCAAAGGGCGAGAGGCTCTTCTCGTCGTGTGTGACGTAACCAACTTCCATGTAGTCATCAACAGCCAGAGGAACTGCAACAATGTTTGGGCCGTTGAGCTCCTCATTAATAAGACCAGTGCTGATGGTATAGCCGTTCAGGCCAATAATCAGGTTGAAGATGGTAGCGCGGTCTCGGACCATGATGTCCTTATCGCGATCAAGTGTTGCCAGAAGCTCCTCGGAGAAATAGAACGCGTTGTGCTCGCCCTGCTCGTAAGAAAGGCGAGGGTAGGGGGCAAGATCGTTGAGCGTTACCGAGGAGCGCTTTGCCAGTGGGTTATCTTTTCCCACAAAGACGCTTGGCTTGCATTTAAACAATGGCGAGAAAACCAAGCCCTGGTCCTGCAATGTTTTTCTAATAACACGCTCGTTGAACGAGTTGAGATAGAGGACGCCTACCTCACTTCTCAGCTTGGAGACGTCTTCGATAATCTCGTATGTTTGTGTCTCTCTGATACGGAAATCGTACTTTGAGCCGCCGTGCTCTTTAATCAGGTTGACAAAGGCCTCAACGGCAAAGGAATAGTGCTGGCAAGAAACGCAGAAGCGCTGTTTGGTGGGGGCGGTACCCAGATAGCGCTCTTCAATGAGGTCAGTCTGCATGACAACCTGCCTAGCGTAACTCAAAAACTCCTCGCCGTCTGCGGTAGGCTCAACGCCCTTGCTGGTCCTGTTAAAAAGGGAGATTCCCAGCTCGGCTTCAAGCTCTTTAACTGCACTACTTAGGGTAGGCTGCGAGATAAAGAGCTGTTTAGCCGCGGCGTTAATAGTGCCTGCCTTAGCAATAGCAAGAACGTATTTGAGTTGAGTTAGAGTCATAAGTCAGGTTTCTACGCAGAGGGTTTTCTCGCCTTATTTAACGCCGTATTGCTGGTAGTAGGCATCAATGGAGCTCTTTAAGGTGTCGTCGATAATAACCTTGCCGTCAACCTCGTTGTTGTAAAGAGCCTCGGTAACCTCGTCCATGGAGACAATAGCTGCAGTTGGCATGCCCCAGCGCTCGGAGACTTCCTGGAGAGCTGCAACTTTTCCGCCCTTGCCAACTTCCATACGGTTGAGCGAGACAATAAGGCCAACTACCTCAATATTTGCAAGAGAGGTAATCAGAGGATAGGTCTCTTCAATAGACTTGCCAGACGTGGTGACGTCTTCAACCATGACCACTCTCTGTCCGTCTTTGAGCTCTGCTCCTAAAAGCATGCCGGCATCGGCGCCGTGATCTTTTGCTTCTTTTCTGTTGGAGCAGTACTGAACCTGCTTGCCATAGAGCTCATTGATGCCCATTGCAGTGATAACGGAAAGGGGAATGCCCTTGTAAGCGGGACCAAAGACTACGTCAAAATCCAGGCCAAAGTTGTCGTGAATAGCGCGAGCGTAATAAAGACCCAGCTTGTGGAGCTGCTCGCCAGTGACATAGGCGCCTGCGTTCATGAAGAAAGGAGATTTGCGACCACTCTTAAGCGTAAAATCACCAAATTTAAGTACGTTGCTCTGGACCATAAACTCAATAAATTCGCGCTTGTAGTCTTCCATGGTTTCTCCTTTAGCAGGCCTTTTGACGCGGCGGCACTTTGTAGATATGTTCTACTGCACTAGTTTAGCCGAATTGCAGATATGTGTTTTATGGCGCGGTGTTTTATGGCGCGACGGCTTGGCTGTGTGAGATTAGCGTAATTACCGCCAGATATATAAAAGTGAGCGTCTGCCATGTGGTTATGCGGTATTCTAAATAGATATTTGTTCGTCTCGCAGAATAGACCTGCAGAGCGCAGAATAGACCTGCAGAGTGAGTTACAAGGAGGGTATGCCCGTGGAGCGCATCACGATTTCTGCATTGTACGCAGATGCAGAGCAACTTGGTGGCCAAAAAGTTACCGTGGCCGGCTGGGTACGTTCAGTAAGGGATATGAAGAATTTTGGCTTCGTCACACTTAATGACGGTAGCTGCTTCAAAGACCTACAGGTTGTTATGAATCGTGAGAACCTTGGCAATTACGAAGAGGTTGCTTCTTGTGGCGTTGGCGCTGCTCTGATTATCGAGGGCGTCCTTGAGCTTACTCCTGATCGCCCACAGCCTATTGAGCTGCAGGCACAGACTATTGTGATTGAGGGACCATCCAGCCCTGATTATCCAATGCAGAAGAAGCGTCAGTCTCTTGAGTACCTTCGTACACAGCAGCACCTTCGTCCTCGTACCAACATGTTCCGTGCCGTCTTCCGCATCCGTTCTGTGGCTGCTTTTGCTATCCACCAGTTCTTCCAGGATCGTGGCTTTGTCTACGTGAACACCCCAATCATCACCGCATCTGATGCTGAGGGTGCAGGCGAGATGTTCCGTGTTACCACGCTTGATTTGAACAACGTTCCACGTACCGAGAAGGGCGATGTTGACTACTCAAAGGACTTCTTTGGTCAGTCTTCTCACCTCACCGTTTCTGGCCAGCTTCAGGCAGAGAATTTTGCCATGGCCTTTGGTGATGTGTACACCTTTGGTCCAACGTTCCGCGCAGAAAACTCCAACACGCGTCGCCACGCTGCAGAGTTTTGGATGATTGAGCCAGAGATGGCTTTCTGTGATCTTGCACAGGATATGGATGTTGCAGAAGAGATGCTGCGCTACGTTATTGCATACGTACTCGAGCATTGCCCAGATGAGCTTGAGATGCTCAACAAGTTTGTGGATAAGGGCCTGCTTGAGCGCCTGAATCACGTTGCAACTTCCCAGTTCTCTCGCGTCTCTTACACCGAGGCTATTGAGATTCTGCAGGAGGCAGTAAAGGCTGGTCAGAAGTTTGAGTATCCTGTTGAGTGGGGCATTGACCTTCAGACTGAGCACGAGCGCTACCTCACCGAGCAGCACTTTGGAAAGCCAATCTTTGTTACTGATTATCCAGCAGAAATCAAGGCCTTCTACATGCGCCTTAACGATGACGGTAAGACTGTTGCCGCAGCTGACTGCCTTGTTCCAGGCATCGGCGAGATTATTGGTGGCTCACAGCGAGAAGATCGTCTTGACCTTCTGGAGAAGCGCATTGTTGAACTTGGCATGAACCCCGACGACTACAAGTATTACTTGGACCTTCGTCGTTACGGCTCTTGCACACACTCTGGCTTTGGTCTTGGCTTTGAGCGCCTTGTTATGTACCTCACCGGTGTGGATAACATCCGCGACGCTATTCCTCACCCTCGTACCGTGGGTAACGCTGACTTCTAAGATTGCAGGTCATAGGTGGTATGGGGGAGCGCAATTGGTGCGCTAATCTAACCGCCAGGGTTGCCAAGTCTTTCTAGTTGGATTTTTGCGTGCAGGTTATGCATAGCCGTTATGCAAAGACTGCATAGCAGAGATGCGAGATAAAAAGTTTTTCTCGCCATATACCGATATATTTGCCCGTTGGCAGTAAAAATAGGACGTTCGTGCAAAATTGCGCGGGCGTCCTATTACGCTATAAGGAGCAGTTTTCTGCAGATGACCAGCGGAGGTAAACATGGTAAAGACTTTGGTTCTTGTACGACATGGTGTATCTGAACGTGGCTCTGAAGACATGAGTCGAGAGCTCACACGTGCTGGTCAGAGGGCTTTATCAGCCAATTATCCTCACATCTTTGGCCTGTTGGGACCAGAGGGTGAAGAGGCTGAGATTTGGACAAGTCCTGCTCTTCGCGCGCTTGAAACTGCAGAGATTGTGGCAGAGGCGCTGGATTCTGAGGGCATAGAGATTCATGACTCCCTTTACGATCAAGATCTTCCTGCACTTCAGGCAGAGCTTGAGCACGCTGATGCAGAAACGCTGATTCTTGTTGGTCATGCTCCATTTTTGGGCTATGTTGCAGAGACTTTGCTGGGATTTGAACTTCCGCTGACAAAGGGCGCTGTGTGCGCAATTGATGTACGTGGTTCACTTGGTCATCAGCATGAGTGCGTCTGGAAGCAGCTTGGAGATGTTCGCGAGCCTCACGGTAAGCTTCTTTGGCTGGTCAGTGGTCCTTCCACTCAGCCTTGGGAGACGCTTGATGCCCTGGATGAGGCATGTGCTCACGCGGCAACTAACCTGGAAGACGCGTACACGGAGTTCCGCGCTCATCCAGAAGATCCTGCAGTAATCGCAGCATTTAGGTTTGCCCTCAGGGGAACCCAGCTGCTCACCAAGTTCTTCTCGCCACTTCTTAATGAAGAGGCGGTAGAGATTGCTGAGCCTGTTTATAGACTGATGCTTGGTGCAACTACGCGCCTTCGTGAGATTGACGGCTTCTCTGATACCGTTGCAGATTTGATGGAGTCCGGAGAGCTTTCTCAAGGCTCCAAGCTGGTCAGTGCTGTCGAGGCAGCTCGCGAGACTGAGCGCGATCGCGTCTGTGAGGCTCTGCGCAAGAAGGCGGTTCGTCGTAGCCTGCGCTGCGCTTTGGATGAGCTCTTTGAGCCTGCTTGGTCAGACGCGGTGCTAAGAGATGGCATCTCGTTTGAAGACATCAGCAGCCGCTTTGATTACATGCTTGAGACCATTGATGCGCGCCTCTTTGGCTTGGATATGACAAGCTTCTCCGAGGTACATCACGCAAGGCGAGAAGTTCGTGAGGTTGAGCACATTCTCTTCCACCTCAGTGATATGTTGGGCGAGAAACGCGCAAATTACACCCAGATTATGCAGGATATTGACTCAGAGCTTAGTACTGTTTGCACAGCTCAGCGCAACATTTCTCTGGTCAAAGAGTGGAAAGACTCCATGGATTTCAGAGATGTTACCTCAGACCTCGCAATTGTTTCAGAACATGAAAAAGTTTTGATTGAGCGTGTGATTGAAGGTAGAGAGACTAGTATCCTAAGGTAATCACATAGTTCACGTTTGGAGCGCATTGACGTTTGCGCGGCGTGGATGATGATTATGAGGGAGGATGCTATGTCTGAGAGCATCGAGACTCGCTGCGTACAGGGCGGTTATCAGCCTGGTTGCGGTGAGCCTAGGCAAGTGCCTATCATTCAATCAACCACGTTCAAATATGACGAGTCGATGCAGCTTGGAGAGTTGTTCGACCTCAAAGCTGCTGGCTATTTCTATTCTCGCGTTCAGAATCCAACGCTGGATACTGTAGCTTCAAAGATTTGCGCTCTTGAGGGCGGTACCGCTGCAATGCTGACTTCATCTGGTCAGGCAGCAAACTTCTTTGCCGTCTTTAACATTGCTGAGGCTGGAGATCACTTTATTGCGCTTTCCACCATTTATGGCGGAACCTTTAACCTGTTTGCTATCACCCTTAAAAAGATGGGTGTGGAGTGCACGTTTATCTCGCCAGATGCAACTGATGAGGAGATTAACGCGGCGTTTAGGCCAAATACCAAGTGCGTCTTTGGTGAGACTGTTGCAAACCCTGCGCTGGTTGTCCTTGATATTGAGCGCTGGGCAAAGGCTGCTCATGACCATGGCGTGCCACTGATTGTTGACAATACCTTTGCTACTCCTGTGAACTGCCGTCCTCTTGAGTGGGGAGCAGATATTGTGACCCATTCCACCACTAAGTACATGGACGGTCACGGCTCTGCTGTTGGCGGCGCTATTGTTGATGGTGGCAATTTTGACTGGGCTGCTCATGCGGACAAGTTCCCAGGTCTGACCCAGCCTGATCCTTCGTATCATAACCTTGTGTATGCAGATACCTTTGGTAAGGGTGGCGCTTTTATTACCAAGGCAACCGTTCAGCTTATGCGCGACTTTGGTTCCATTCAGTCGCCTCAGAGTGCTTTCTATCTTAACCTTGGCCTTGAGTCTCTGCATGTTCGCATGGCTCAGCATTGCAAGAATGGCCAGGCAGTTGCCGAGGCACTTGTAAACAACCCTAAGGTTGCGCACGTAAGCTACCCTGGCCTTCCAGGCGATAAGTACTACGAGCTGGCTCAGAAGTATCTGCCAAACGGTTCCTGCGGTGTTATCACCGTTGACGTTGCTGGTGGTCGCGAGGCTGCCGAGAAGTTCTTGGGCAACCTCAAGGTATTCTCCATTGCAACACACGTTGCAGACGCTCGTTCTTGCTGCTTGCACCCAGCTTCTTCAACGCACCGTCAGCTTACTGACGAGGAGCTTGTAGCGGCAGGCATCACCCCAGGTACCGTACGCCTGAGCTGCGGTATTGAGGGTACCGAGGACCTTATCAACGACGTCGAGCAGGCACTTGCTGCGCTGTAGGTAGTCGTTTTATAACCGCTTATGTTTATGGCGAGAAGATCTTGGAATCAGAAGATCTTCTCGCCATGTTTTTGTGAGGAGTACGTTGTTGTGCGGAGCATGCCGGGCGCAAGTTGGGCTATGCGCGCAGTGACTGCCACGGGCGCAAACGGTGCTGTGGCTGCTTGCGTTATTGGGCTCGGGAGATGGACTCGCCGTCCAGGTGATCTTCTGGGCCAGAGAGCTCGGAAGCTGCGAGCTCTACCTCGGTGAGCTGGGTATCCTCATCCAGGAGCTCAGACGTATCGTCTGCGTTATCAGTGCCTACACCCCTAAAGTGCTTGCGATAGATGTGGATGAGGCAGCCAATGGAAAGCAGCGCGGAGAGTATGTTGGATATAACTGAGACGTACCAAAGCGCGTCCAGACCAAATGGCCTCAGAACCATAAGTGAGCTGATAGGGAAGATGAGCGCCATAAAGATGCTCAGAAGGTTGGAAATCTTTGTCTGCTTGAGCGCAATGGCAAGACTCTCGGTGCACATGGTAATCCAGCTAAAAATGAAGATAAATGCGTGAATGCGCATAGCTGGGATAGCCATGTTGAGCAGCTCTTGCGTTCCTTCTGGCAGGTAGAGCTTGACCAAGAACTCCGAGAAGAAGAACGAGACGCAGAACGCAAAGATGCCAATGATAATGCCTGTGGAGAAGATGTATTTCTCGATAGCAAGTACTCGGTCTTTTTTCTTTGCGCCCCAGTTATAACCAATAGCTGGCTGCATGGCGTCGGCCTGTCCATAAATGAGCGGCTGGATAAGGCCGCCAGAATAGAGCAGCACTCCATAAGAAGCAATGGCAATATCTCCACCAAGGGTGAGCAGGGCAGCGTTCATCAGTAGGGAGTAAATCCTACTTGAGATGTTCTGCATAAAGATAGGAAAGCCGTTTACAAAGATCTCTTTTATGTGCGTCCAATTAAAATGAGGCTTCACAAATTTGAGAATTTGTTTGTTGCCAATAAAAGGCCATACACCATAAAGGGACGAGAAGGTAATAGAGATGCAGTAACCCAGTGCCGCATACTCAACGGATAATCCCAAAACTCCCAGGAAGTAGTATTCAAGTACGGTTCCCAAAATTGCAGAGATAAAGGCAATGCTGGTAGAGCGCCTAATTTTTCCGCAAATCTTAAGGAAGTTATCAACGGCGTATGAGATACACATAACTGGCAAGAAAAGCGTCCATACGCGCAGGTAGATAGTTCCTTGCTCGGCAATCTTACCCTGAGCACCCATCAGTGCTAGAACGTTTGGTGCACAAAAGAAGAAGAAAATGCCGCTGATAACACCTGTGGTAATAAGCATGATGAATGCGATGGTAAAGATGTTATTAGCCGTCTGGTGGTTCTTCTTGCCATGCTCAACTGCAATAACTGCAGAAGCGCCAACGCCAATAAGATCGGCAACAGCAAAGCAGAGAATAACCAGTGGGATGGCAATGGTCACTGCGCCAAAAGACTCCTGACCCAGATAGCGTCCAACAAGGATTCCATCTGCAGTGTCGTAGAGCATCGACGCAAGCATAGCAACAGCGCCTGGTAGGGCTGCTCGTAAAAATAATTTAAATGGTGGTGTTTCCGCAAAAAGCTTATTCGATTCCATAATTCTCCTCGATTAGTGGTGGAACATGTCAGACAGACTCGTGGTGTGGACATGTGACACGCTCACGAGAAGATTAAAAAAGCATCGAACAAGCCTCCTTACATACTTGCAGGTACACGGACAGTTGCACATACTAACACAGCAAAGTAGCTAATGCTATGATTTATTTGAACATTTTGGACAAGTGTGAGGATTTGTTGTGCCAACGGAACAGAAGAAAGATATCGCCACTGAGTTAACCAAGCTGGCTGAAAACTCAAGAGTAGGCGAGATTTCTAAAAAGGTCACCGAGGCATCATCTGAGCTGGCAGAAAACGTTTCTGAAGTAGCAGAGCGTGCCGAGAAAATCCTTGTAGTTGATGAGGATCAGCCGCTGAACCGCCCTGCATCTGACCGAGTTAAGGCCACTGTCCCTAGAACTCCTGCTCAACATATCTTGCGTATTGTTTCAATTGTTTTGATTATCTTGGGAGTAGCAGATGTTCTGACTACGTCGGCATCTCTTTTTGCAACTGTTATGGGCTTACAGCCTGCTGTTCCTTTGGAACAGCTTGAGTTCAGCGGTGTGTATTTTACGTTCAGCAATAACGTGCTTCTAGGCTATGTGTTTGTATTGCTTATTGGTGTGTTGCAGGTTGTAACCTCGGTACTTGGATTACGTGCAGCCAAAGACTCATCAAAAGTTGAACCATACAGATTTCTTTGCTATCTGATTGGCTTGATTATTCTGGTAGGAATTTTGTGGGCTTGGGGTAGAGGAGAGCTGATTATCCTGGACCCATTTGTCCAGCTCAATACCATTGTATACGTGGTAATTTGCTCTAATCTTGCGGACAAGGTTAAGAAAGAGCATGACCAAGGCGTTGTGGGAACTACGTATTGGCGCTCTCGTCACCAGCGAGTTCTTCACTTGTTTGCGCTGGTATCCATTGTGTTTAGTGGCATTGTTCTTTTTCTGGTGCTGATTTTGCTTGGATTGCATGATTTTTCTAGGGTTGTAAATCTGCCTGCCCTGACAACTGTTAATCAATTCTTAGCTCAACAGGGAATCCTTACCATTTTCTTGGTGACGCTAGGTACGGCATTTTCTCTTATTGCGGGTCTTTTAGCTCTCAAGGGCTCAAACGATGCCCGATTTATTAGACCGTATATTCTTGCTGTTACTGTTATTGTTCTGTTTGACGTAACAAGAATTATCTTTACGGCACTAACGCAGGGTATTCCTGCCGTAAACAGTCAAGATATCTTTGAGCTTGTTTACAACGCCTCCGGATTGTACTTGGCTATTCGTATTGAGGCAGGGCTTCCCAATAGCTATGGTTTGCGCTTGTGGAAGAAGATTCGCTCTCACGCCTAACGCTTCTCTTGATTGCTTGCAAAAAGCCTCTGTATCCGACTGGGATGCAGAGGCTTTGCTTGTAGCGTTGCTATTGCTTATAACAGTTCTGCTACTCGATAGCTTTACAGGTCAAGCTGCATCAGGCGTGCAATACTGACAATGTAAATCTTAAGGGCACGCTTGAGCCACTCCTCAGAGATTCCCTCGTCAGGACCGTGCTCCATACCAACCCACTCTGGCAGGTCTTTTGCAGCCTTGCTGTCATAAGGACCAAAGGCAACTGCGCGCTTAAAGTGACGTGCATAGGTGCCGCCGCCAATAACAAACGCCTGCTCATCGCTACCGGTATACCCATGGAAGGTATCAAGCAGGGTAGTAATCTCAGGAGAGCTTGGATCAATGTAGAAAGGTACTGCATCGGAGAGAACCTCAAAGGTGCAACCGTGATCCTCGCCAAGCTCAGTCATGCGCTTAGTGATAGCCTCGCCAGTGGTGGAGGTAGGATAGCGAGAGTCAACGGTTTGTACGTAGACATCGCCCTTGGTGCGGATGGTACCAGAGATGCAGGTCAGAGGACCAAACTTATCGTCAGCACTCTGGATGCCCGTACCAGTACCATCAGTAGTTGAGCAAAGCTGCTTAGAGAAGGTCAAGAAACCACGCTCTTCTTCTCCACAGAGGTTGTTATCAAGCAGGTAGGTTACAAGCAGACCAATTGCGTTGACAGTTCCTTCAGGCATGGAAGCGTGTCCACCCTTACCTGTTGCGTTAATGCGAGCAAGCTTGGTGCCATCATCTTCAACACCTGCGTCCTCAACCTTGATGGAATCAGTGTCAGCCAAGGTAGATGCATCAGCGCGAACCAGTGCGCTTGCAAGACCTGGAATAGCGTTAGGTACGGTGCCGCCATCAAGCTCAACGATCTTCTCGCCGTTTGCGCCAGCAATCTTTGGAGAAGTGAACTGAGCGTGGTACACGCCCTTCTCGCCGCAAATAAGAGGGAACTCAGCATCAGGAGTGAAGCAGAATGCTGGCTCTGGATACTTGGAGAGGTAGTAAGGGACGTCACCCATGCCAGTCTCCTCGTTGTTACCAACGATGGCACGCAGGGTGTAAGGAAGCTTCTTGCCAGTCTTTTTGACCTGCTCAACAAAGTAGTGAGCTGCCCAGAGGGAGAGGGCCAGAGGACCTTTGTCGTCCAGAACGCCGCGACCCAGAATAAAGCCCTCGCGGCGGGTAACGTCAAGCGGGTCTACCGTCCAACCCTTGCCCAAAGGAACAATATCGGAGTGAGCGATGGTAGCAAGGTACTTCTCGGACTCACCAGGAAGATCGCCAAAGCCCAGGTAGCCATCTACATCTGTAGTCTCAAGGCCTAGGCGCTCTGCAATCTCAAGACCACGGCGAAGTGCCTCATAAGACTTTGGACCCCAAGGTTTGCCAGGCTCTGCTAGAGACAGGTCCTCAACGGACTCCACCTGCACGAGGTAGCGGATATCCTCAATAATCTCTTCCCAGTGCTCGTTAACAAACGCCTCGGCGCTTGCTTTGAGTTCTGCATCAGTCATGAAAACTCCTCTAATTCAAACGTTTGACCTTGAGACATATGGAGAGCAGCGGTTTTAGCCACATCCCGCGTATGAAATAAGCAAGGTCGGGAACAAGGTACTAGTTACACTATACTTAATACCCCTTATCAAAGGAGTTAACTATGACGAAAAAGACTTTTATTGGAAACGCATCATTTCTTGGCGTTTTGACAGTTTTGGGAATTGTTTTGATGGCTCTGAGGCAAACGCTGACCCAAGACCCCTCTACTCCACTGTTCTATTCCTACATTGTTGCGCCAATCATGCTGTATTTTGGCGTTGCTGGCTTGGTGGGCCTACTTATTGCACGCAATACTGGTTTCTCGGTAACTAAGACAGTTGCAGTTGTACTGCGTACGCTTGCTGCAATCCTTTTTGTGCTGCCGTTCTTTTTCTTTCTGATTGTCGTGCTTCCTTGGGTTCTTCTCCGAGGACTTTTTGCAATCCTTATGGTTGTCATGCTCTATGCACCATGGTTCTGGGCGCTCTTTGGCCTGTTCTATGGCTTGAGCTGGGCTCAGCAGAAGGTTATTGAAGACGTTACCACTGATCCATTTGCAGAGGATACAGCTGCTCAGAAAGCTGCTGGCGAGAAGACCGATGCAGCTGACACCGATGCAACTGACGGAGATGCAATCAACTAACGGCACAGCTCCACGCTCCATACAGCCCAACAAGAAAGAAGTAATTTGTGCTTGAGCTCAAAGGTATTTCAAAGCGTTACAACACTGGTGGATTTGAACAAACCGCAATGGACCATATTTCCGTTGCTTTTAGGGATAACGAGTTTGTGGCAATCCTTGGTCCTTCAGGCTCGGGTAAGACTACTATGCTCAACGTTATTGGTGGTCTTGACCGCTTTGACTCAGGAGATTTGCTGGTAGATGGCATTTCTACCAAGAAGTTCAAAGAGCGCGACTGGGATACGTACAGGAATAACCGCATTGGTTTTGTATTTCAGAGCTATAACCTTATTCCGCATCAAAGCGTGGTAAGCAATGTTGAGCTTGCATTGACGCTTTCTGGTGTTCCTAAGGCAGAGCGTCATGAACGTGCACTTGAAGCGCTTGATAAGGTTGGCCTTAAAGCACACGCAAACAAGCGACCAAACCAGCTTTCTGGTGGACAGATGCAGCGTGTTGCTATTGCCCGCGCCCTGGTAAACGACCCAGAGATTTTGCTGGCAGATGAGCCAACAGGTGCTCTTGACTCTTCAACCTCCGTACAAGTTATGGATCTGCTCAAAGAGGTGGCGCAGGACCGTCTGGTCATCATGGTTACGCATAACCCAGAGCTTGCCCACCAGTATGCAACGCGTATCGTAGAGCTGGCAGATGGTCAGGTAACTGCGGATTCAGATCCATTTGACGTTGCAAGCGTTGCTCGCCGAGAAGCTAAGCCTTCTCGTAAGACTTCTATGTCGCTTCTGACTGCATTGGGTCTCTCGTTTAATAATCTCATGACCAAAAAGGGCCGCACGCTTATGACGGCGTTTGCGGGCTCTATTGGCATTATTGGTATTGCGGCAATTCTGGCGCTGGCAAATGGCGCAAACGAGTACATCAAGAAGGTTGAGGAGGATACGCTTTCAATGTATCCACTCACCATCTCTGAGCAGTCCGTTAATATTTCTTCCTTTATTTCTGGAAGTGGTAGCAGTTCTGACTCGGCTGATTCTCAAACGCAAGACGCACAAAGCGAGATGACGCAAAACCAGAAAAACGCAGAAGCTGCAAAGCTAGAAAATCAGCCCGCTGAGGGCGCTATTCCTACCAATAATAGGTTGGGGATGCAGGCAGAAAGCATCGGATCCAATGATCTGACTAGCTTGAAGGCTTTTCTCGATAATAATGGTGGCGGCATTAATACGTATGCCAGTGCTATCACGTATGGTTATTCCGTAAGCCCCTTCATCTACCTGCCAGCAGGCGCGGACTCTGGCTCTTCTGATCCTGTTCAGGTGCAGCCAGATGTTACCTTCTCTAAGGTGTCGCCTAAGATTCCGTCATATAGTCCGCTTTCTTCATTTGTAAGTACCACACTGTTTAATGAGCTTCCGGGAAATCCTTCCATTTACGAGGACCGTTATACGGTTCGTGCTGGTAGATGGCCTACTGCTTGGAATGAGGCTGTTCTGGTGCTGCGTCCAAACGGCACTATGGATGACTTTTTGGAGTACACGCTTGGCCTGCGTGACTACGCTGGCCTGCGCTCTACCGTTGATAAAATTGCAAGTGGAGAATCTGGCACTATCGAAGAGTCTCATAATACATACACCTACGACCAGCTGATGTCTCCAACCTTTAAGCTAGTTATGCCTCATCAGCGCTATGTATGGGACGGAAATCTTGGTGTCTGGACAGACAAATCCGATGATCAGTCATACATGAATGACCTCATTGCTAACGCACCTGACCTGCATATTGTTGGTGTTGTTCAGGCAAAAGACCCAACTACCACAGGAGCTCTTTCTGAGGGCATTTACTACACACCACAACTTACTCAGAAGATGATTTCTGATGCAGAGGCATCTCCTATCGTCCAGGACCAGATGAATCGTTCGAACGTTGATGTTTTCACGGGTAAAACCTTTGAGGACGAGAAGAACGGTCAAACTTCTGAGGGACTTTCTATCAGCTCTCTCATTTCCGTTGATCCTAATGTGTTGTCTTCAGCGTTCAACTTTAATCCACAGGCACTGAACTTCTCGTCAATTAATCTGTCTGGGCTGGATACGTCCTCGCTTGACCTTTCTGACGTGCAGCTACCAGCTTTTGATCCGTCACAGCTTAATCTGTCTGACAGCAATGTACTGTCTTCTGTTACGTCTTCGCTTGATCCGGCTGCGCTGGCGGCGGCTTTCCCAGAGCTCTCTGCAGCAGACATTCAGCAGATTCTTTCTGGCATTACCGTTAATTTCAAACCAGGAGGACAAGCTGCTATTTCTTCGCTTATGGGCAATATTGCTCTGGGATGGAACTCTTGGAGTGCTGCTAATCCCGGCAAGACTATGGCAGACTACCTTGCAACAGATCAGGTGCGCACGCAGATTGTGACTACAGTTTCTTCTGCGGTTGATACTGATGACTTGCAGCAACAGCTGGTTACTGCTTTGGCTAATAAGTTAGGTACCAACCCAGACCTTCCAAGCGTTCAGGCTGAGGTTTCTCAGAGGCTTATGAGTGCTTATCAATCACAGATTGCAAGTGCACTTTCTGCAGCTATTACGCGTGCTATGAGTGCGTACGTGCAGTCTGCGCTAACCAGCGTGATGACGCAGGTTGCTTCCAGGATGCAAAATCAGATTGTAGGCGCTCTCAATACAGCTATGCAGGGCGTTGCGGCAAATATGTCCAATGCTATGCAGATAGATCAAGCAACGCTTGCAAGCGCCTTTAAGCTCAATGCTGACCCATCGCAGCTAGCAGCTATTGCCGCGTCAATGCTAAGGGCAACGCCGGCAACGTATGAGTCAAATCTTTCTAAGATGGGATATGCGGACCTTAATAAGCCCACGTCAATCAATATTTATCCTAAAGACTTTGCAAGCAAAGAGAAGATTGTTGAAATTCTTAATACGTACAACGCTGATGCAAAGGCCGCAGGTGAAGAGTCCAAGGTAGTTACGTATACCGACATTGTTGGAGCGCTGATGAGCTCCGTTACGCTGATTGTTGATATGATCTCGGCGATGTTGATTGCGTTTGTATCTATTTCACTTGTTGTTTCCAGCATTATGATTGGCATCATTACGTTTATCTCGGTGCTTGAGCGCAAAAAGGAGATTGGCATCCTGCGCTCCATTGGTGCTTCCAGGCGAGATATTGCCAACGTATTCAATGCAGAGACGTTCATTGAAGGACTTATCTCTGGTGTTATGGGTATTGGCATTACACAACTGCTTATTTTGCCCGCAAATGCTGTGGTTAAGGCTATGTTTAACGTAGACAATTTGGTGATTTTGCCGATAAACGGAGCACTTATTTTGATTCTGATCAGCGTTGTCCTGACGCTTCTTGCAGGTCTTATCCCTGCAGGTAGAGCTGCTAAATCCGATCCAGTTCAGGCGCTGAGAAGCGAGTAAGGCGCCTGGCTGAGCGCATTGCTTGGCGAGAAGAACGTCTAGTACGATCCTTGTTTGTATAAGCGAGGATCATATATCCTACGCTGGACTTTTTACTTATTCAAACACAAGCCCTCTTATTTAATTTCCATACATTTTGCGCAAAAAAGAAGGCCACAGTAAGTGGCCTTCTCGTATGTAGAACATACATCTTTTTATAAAGTGGAAGCTGACACAAAAAGACGTTATCTTCTACTTTTTAAGCATACGTGTCTTACCTGTAAAAACAAGTACATAGAAGTCGCGTACTTTCTATTCATAGTGGTCAAAGACTTGACGTGACTCCCAATGGCCAACTTCTTCATGGTATACATCTTTATACACTTCACGAGTAGAGTAAGAAAGTTTCGTTTTTTTCTGGTATTGCCAAGCAGCACCACTATCAGTAAATACTGTGCCGTCAGTAAAAACGATCTCAGAATGATCCCAAACCTGCTCAGTCCAAGCAGCTTGATCAACTACCCAAACCTGCTCTGTACGGTATATAGGCTTACGTTCACGAGATGGGGTAGAAGAAGAGCTAGAAGAGCTTGAAGACGAAGAAGAATTTGAGGAGCTAGGAGCTTCTGTTGGCTCAGAAGTAGCTGGCTTTTCTGATTCAGTTGTATCTTCTGGCTTTGGAGCTGGTGTAGCAGGTACAATCTCAGTTCCTTCTGGGTTTGTTACCTTAACACCACCTGACGTTCCTACATTTCCCTTTTCTTCTTCAGTAAGTCCTGCGTGTGTGTCCTCACTCATTACAAAACCGTCCGAGTTATTAAGAACCTTGTCCGTTGTAGTCTCAACTACAGGAGCTGGCTTATCCTCTTTGGTAGAATCATCATTTTTAACCTCAGAAGACGTGTCATTACTATCATCTTTTTTATCTTCTGCGGGCTTTGTATCGGCTTCCTGATCGTTCTTTTCAGGAAGGGGAGTTTGCTTTCCTGCTTCTTCTACCGCCTCAGCTTTTGGAGTATCTACGACAGCGATTTGTACCTGTGAGTTGGTATCAGCGATTACATAGGTAACATCAACTACATCAACTGGCTTGTTCTCACTTGCTCCCTTAACGGTAGTCTCAGCGATACGAGCTGCAAGAGCAGCAGCACGGCGAGGTGCATACCAAACGTTGTTTGCGGCACTATCATTAACCGTTTCAACAACCATTACATGGCCGTCTTTAATAGAAACACTTACAGGATTTGTAACAGATACGTCCCTACCGCCATAGGATAGCTCACTTGTAGCCTCAGCTACAGCTTCCTGGCTCAGCTCAACCTTGTTTTCCTTTGTAGCTTCCTGCGTGGCCACAGCAGGAGGAGTTGGGGCTGCTTTAGGCGTAAATACACCATTTGCGTATGCTACACCGAATCCAAGTGCTGCTGCTACTGCTACAGAGGCAAGACTCATTCCGAGTGCTTTCTTAGGAAAGGGCTTACTTTTAGTTTCAGTAGTCTCTGTTTCTTGCTTGTCCGTTGTTGGCGTTTGTTTTTTCTGTAGTCATAGTTATTACTTTCTATTTCTTAATTTAATACTTAGTTGAAATATTTATGATTTTATTTAACGGATTTGAGTATTTTTGGAACTAGGATAAACCAGGCCACCATTACTATAACGAGGTTAGAAATTCCAAATATATGCCCATCTCCTGGATGAATTGCGCCAGTTGAAAGACTGTAAATAACAATGAGTGGAATCATTCTTCCGATGAAGAACTTGAAAATACCCTTAATAAGTTTTTTCGTATTCTCTTGTTCAATATCCTCGTCAGAATCTTCATCGGGATTATTGTCATCCTGGCCAATCATGACAAAAGGATTCTGGTTTAAGGTCTCAACCGTTATGTAAATTGAAGGATCAAGTAAGTCAAGATAAGGTTCAATTTCTTCATAGCTATAAGGTGCTAGATAGTCTTCTAAATACATTTTGCATCTAAGCACATGATTCTTATCGTAAATGTTCCGCCAAACCTTCATAGTGAATTCCTTAGGTTTTATCCTTCATTTTTCCGAAGGAATAATAAATATGAACGTTAGAAGACAGATTAGATTAATTTGATAGGTAAAATTAATCTAAGAATCAGTACACATAAAGAGTTCATATTCTCAGCAGTTCTTTATTGAGAATATAAATCAAGGGGATACAGAAACTTCCGCATCCCCTTGATTTGAATATTTTTGTTGCAGCTACCAGACCTAGTTCTCTTGGCCGCCAAAGAGGTCGACAACCTCAAGATTAAGCTTGGATGCTTCAATGGCATCCTTGGCGCCAAAGACAACAATCGAGAGGTCATCATAGGTTTGAGGCATGGTGCTTCCCAGTTCTTTGATGTCATCAACCTGGGCGTGAAGGATCTTCTCGCGAAGTTTAAGAAGGCGCTCTGGATCACGATGGTTGAAGTACTCAATGTCTTGCCTGCGAGCAAGCATACGAGCAGGAACAGGAGCGTCAACGCCTGCCACAGAGGCAACTACGTAGCCCTCAAACTCGTCAGCGTCTGGAGTCCACTCAGAGAGCCAGCTACCTGCACCAACATAGCGGTCGAGGGTCGCATCAAGGGCAGGGTCTCGGTAGGAGACAAAGCTCTGCAGGCCAGCGATGGAATTTCTGAACATGACGCCATAAGCGCCACCCTTGACGCGGACCTCGTTCCAGAGATAGTCAAGACCCAGAACTCTGGTGGCGATGAGCCAGTTACCCTGCTGTTCATTGGTTGCATGGGCAACGTTTGGATAAGAGAGGCCAACGTAGGAGACGTTTGACGGAATGATATACGCCACGTGCTGCAGCTTACCCTCAGGGACAACAAGGGTTGGTGTTGCGTTATCTGCCTGCGATTCATTGCCAATTTTAAGACCAAGGTCTCCCGCTGCTTGCCAGAATGCCTCGCGGCTCTGAGCGGAGCCAGTAAAGCTGACCGTAACGTTGTCTGCGCGGAACATCTTGCGGGTGAGCGCATCCAGGTCTTTTGCAAGTTGAGGGGCGCGCTCATCCCAGTTGGCAAGCAAGTTCTTTAGGTACTCATAGAAGCCAACGCCTGCTAGAGCATCGTTTGCGCGACTAGCTGCAGAGTAGGCAGTCAAAGCCTTATTCTGCGCTGCTGTATGACCAGCACCAACAAAGTACTGCTCCTGCGCAATGCGACGCTGAATCAAGATGTTCTTTAAGCGGCTCAAATCGTCAAAGCGCGTGCTAGACCAAACCTCAGAAGGAATGCTTGCAAGTCCCTGGGTTTTCTCGGCAAGAGCACTTGCAGCAACAATGAAGGCAGGGTGCGCCTGGTCAAGCGTGTCTTGGTCGTAGATGTCTGTGAAGAACGAGAGGTGACCAAGGTTGCTCTCAATAAGGATATCCAGCTCAGACGCGGTGTGTGATGCCGTATCAAGCTTGCCCAGAGCCTCAGCAAGAATGCCCACAAGTGGAAGCTCTTCAAAGGTAACCGCGCTAGTCAGATCAAAGTAATGGTAGACGTAGTCAATGCCGTGAGTGTCCAGCTCATGCGCGATGCATGGCAGGGGAGCCTTAACCTCAAAGCCAGCAGGACGCTCTCTACCTGCACCGATATCACTGAGCGAGAGGGACGGCAGCTTGGCTAAGTCTTCTGGAGCGTCAGGTGTTTCTTGCTCCAAACGGAGTGCCTCAACTTCTGCGCGGATCTTCTCGACATCTTCATCGGTGAGTGTAGAGCGAAGGTGCTCCAACTCAGCGGCCTCTTCCTGAGCGTCTCCCTCGTCTGTGGGGACAAGCTCAACCTGAGCTGCGTGCTTGCTATTGCAAATGAGCTCCAGAAGTAGCTTCTCAAAGCCCTTCTGAGCTGCAAGTTCTTTGACGTACGCAATGGCGTCCTCGTAGCGGATGTAGTCCAGAGGACGTGCGTCGTCATAGAGCCAGCTTGAGAGCGAACGCAGCGTGTACTCAATACCGTTTGAGTAAGGCTGATCATTCTCGCGCAGGTTAAACTCTGCAAGTGCAATGGACGCATTGAGCTTCTTTGGATCAATGCCCTCGGTGGCAATCTTCTGGCAGGTGGTCTTTACCAGCTCACGGAACTTCTGAGTTGCTCCTTCTTTGAGACCCTTGAGCTGCAAGAAGAGCATTGGCTGTGCAAGGTCATCGGAGAGATAGTAGCTAAAGTTATCGCCCAGCTCTGCGTCAAGAATTGCACGCTTGAGCGGGGATTCATTGGAGCCCATGAGGGTGTCAAACAAGATGTCTGCTGCCATCATCTTGTTGCGCTGATCAGGCGTTCCAAGCACGTAACCCAGGCCAACGCTGGAGTTGTCGGCTGTGGTGTTCATGCGGACCTGGCAAGGCTCGGGCAACACGGGTGCCTGCAGGTTGAGTGGATTAGGGGCACCTGCATCGCGTTTCTCGGCAGATGCAAACCTCTGGGCAATAAAGGAGAGCTCACGCTCGCAATCAAGGTCGCCGTAGAGGAAGGTGTAGCTGTTAGAGAGGTCGTAGTGGCGTGCGTGGGTGTCCAGGAAGTTCTCGTAGGTGAGCTCGGGGATTGCGCGAGGCTTGCCGCCAGACTCTTTGCCGTAGGCGGTATCAGGGAAGAGGGCCTCACTGATAGAATCGTAGAGCACGCGATCTGGGTCAGAGAGCGCGCCCTTCATCTCGTTGAAGACAACGCCGTTGTAGCTAAGATTGCCCTGCTCGTCAGCCTCTAAGTGCCAGCCTTCCTGCTCAAAGATGCGCTTGCGCTTATAGATTGCAGGATGCAAGACAGCGTCCAGGTACACGCTCATGAGGTTTTCCAAGTCGGCTACGTTAGTGCTTGCCACAGGGTAAACCGTCTTGTCAGGGTAAGTCATTGCATTCAAGAACGTCTGCATAGAGGTCTTGAGCAGGTTAACAAACGGCTCCTTAACAGGATAGACATCGGAGCCACAAAGAACTGAGTGCTCCAGAATGTGGAAGACGCCCGTGTGATCTACAGGAGGTGTCTTAAAAGCAATGGCAAACGAGCGGTTATCATCGTCACAGGCAAACCACATAAGGCGGGCACCTGTGGGAATGTGCTTAAAGATGTACACGTAGCCAGAAATCTCGTTAACCCACTCAGCTGAGATTACCTCAAAGCTCTTGTCTTCTGCATGAAGCGTGCCAACAGAAAACGCGCTGTTCATCTGCGAATACTTGGATGTCATAAGCTGCCAATCTATACGAAAACTTACGTGAGCATCATTGCCGTTTTTGGGACCATCTTGCCTTAATGGGACCGTTTAGAGACCTAAGGCTCTGCACGGAGCAGGGTAAGGTGGATTTTTGTTATTGTGATACTACCGCGTCAGAGAAAAAGTGACACTTGTATCCGTATTTTGTAATGAAAGATTTATACCCAGATGAATGATTTCATTTCTAATGAGAGTAGTGTGGAGTCGTCTAAAGCCACAGACGTCGTGGAGATTTCCGCAGAAGATGAAGCATTTGGTAGTGATGATGCTGAAATAACCCCTGATAACAAGAAGAAAATCTATCGAGGAATGCTTTTTGTCTTGATTGGCGGAGCTTCCTGGGGCGCATTTGGAACTGCCGCAAAATACCTGCTTAACGTGTATCACGTAGACCCCATGTGGCTAATTGATATCCGTGAGCTTTGTGCCTGCTGGTTATTCTTGGGAACTGCTTTTGCGTTTGATAGAAAGAATCTCACAACTGTCATAAGGAAGCCAAAAGAGCTTGCAAAGATTTTTGTTGTCAGTCTGTTTGCCATTCTTTTTTCGCAAGTTGCCTATATTTATGCAGTTAATGCTACTAATTCTGGAACTGCAACCATCATGCAGTCGTTGGGCATGTTGGGCGTTTTGGCCTTTGTGTGCGTGGTTGGTAGGCGCTGGCCTCGCCGTCGCGAGATTCTTGGCATTGTTTTGGCGCTTATTGGCACATATCTTTTGGTAACAGGAGGAAATCCCGGCACGCTTAACCTGCCAACATCAGGTATTTTCTGGGGCGTTATGTGTGCGTTTGCTCAGGCAGCGCTTTCTATTTTGCCCAAGCCTTTGATGGAGAAGTGGGGAAGCTTTACCGTAAATGGCCTTGCGTTTTTGTTCTCTGGCACGCTCATTGCCGTGTTTTATCAACCCTGGAATCACATGCCTCAGCTGGACACCTTTGGTGTTTTGCTGGTAGTCATTGGTGTGCTGGTGGGAACGTTCTTGGCGTACGGCCTTTACCTACAGGGTGTTAAGGACGCAGGCTCACTTAGGGCAGTTCTTCTGGGCACTATCGAGCCCGTTATGGCAACCATTACCACCGTATTGGTGCTTGGAACTACCTTTAGCGTTGCCGACCTCATCGGCTTTGCCCTCATCCTCGCCATGGTCGTGCTCACCGCGTAGCCGCACCCGACAACAAAAACCCCGCAGGTAAACTGCGGGGTTTTAACGTTCTCTAAAGGTTATGTGGCCAGAAGCTTAGATGAGCTCCATCTGCGTAAGAACTGCCGAGTACCAGCCGTTTGGATTTGCTGGGTTGTACTTTGCAGCGCCAGAAACAGAAAGCCTTCCGCCGTAGCCAGCAGCAAGACCAGCTGTGTGATCCCAGATGGCTTCTTCCCAGCTACCCCAGCTAGCAGAACCCCAACCCCATGCGTTGTAGGGGAGGAAGTTATACCTACCCTTTGTACTCTCAACTGCAGAAATAGCAGGCGAGAAACGCGGATCAACGCCGTAGGCCCATGCAGCCTCAGCAAAGGTTGAGCCGTAGCCAGCAAGAGGGGAGCCAGCAAGATACGCATCAATTCGGGCGCCCCAAGAGCTTACAAAGTTGGTCTTATCGCTTGACCAGTCAACATTTTGAGCCGAAGGAGTTGATGGGGTAGTGACCTCAGTGGTATTACCAGAAGCGTTGGTAAAAGTAGTCTCAGTAGAGGCTTGTTTCAGCGCCTCTTCTGCAGCTGCTGCTTCTGCTGCTGCTTGCTGAGCTTGCTCTGCCTGCAATTGCTCTCTTGTTGCGATTGCTGCATTCATAGCATCCTCAGCAGCCTTCTTCTGCTCTTCTGCTTCTGCCATCTGTGCATTTAAAGATGACTGAGTCTCAGAAAGCTCTTTGCTGAGGTCAACAAGGTGGTTGATAGCATCTGAATTTTTGTTTTGGATAATCTCAAGATACTGAACAACTGCAATCAAATCATTAAAGTTATCTGCCGACAAAAGCAGATCAATAATTCCCATGGAGCCCTGCTGCATACGATACATAGCTCTAATAGACTCTGCAGCTTTTAAGCGCTGCTCTGGGAGCTGCTGTTCAATCTCTGCGATACGTGCCTCGTTGTCTGCAATTTGTTTTTGCAGCTCAGCTACGCGCTGGTTAGCGGCATCGTAATCAGAATTGGTCTGCTCTACCTTGGCCTGGAGCTCTTCAAGAGTCTCTGCCTGAGCTCTTGAGACACCAAACAAAAAGGTATTAACAACAAGCACTGCTACAAGAAGTGCTGTCATAAGGGTGGAGCATGAAGGTAAGCGTCTATGACACATATATTTATTCAAATCGACCTCCGCGATTGGGGCTTCCGATTAGTACGCATTTCATGCCGTCCGCTCATTACTGGCTTCAAGCGCGAGGTCAGATAACACTTGACCTCCAAAATACGCATAATCGCTTCTCTCCGCTCGTGCGAGGATGTCAATTCTACTTGTTTTTGGCTCCAAATGCCAACTTTGCAGAAAACAAGGCACTTTTAAAGTAGTAAAGTCGTTAGATAAACCGTGAACGGTAGAAAAAGAAAGGGCGAACGGATTGCGTACAATAGGTTCGTAATCAGTCCCCAAGGAGGTTTTAGTGGAGTCAGCAATTCTGTGGATTGAAGCGCTTAAATCAGCGTTATTTGGCGTGGTTGAAGGTATTACCGAGTGGCTACCTATCTCATCAACAGGCCATATGTTGTTACTTAATCAGTTCTTACCACTCAATGTCTCTGAAGACTTCTGGAATATGTTCCTAGTTGTTATTCAACTTGGCGCAATTCTTGCAGTATGTGTGGGATTTTTCCACAAACTCAATCCCTTCTCGCCAAAGAAATCTAAGGACGAGAAGCGCTCTACCTGGAAGCTCTGGGCAAAAGTGGTGGTCAGCTGCGTTCCTGCAGCAGCAATTGGTCTTCCGCTCAACGACTTCATCGAAGAGCATCTGGGGAGCCCTTTTGTTATTGCCGCAACCCTTATTTTCTACGGCATCATCTTCATTGTGCTTGAGCTACATCGCGAGAAGGTCGCTGCAACTGTAAAGGTTGAAGCGCCTCGTGGTAAACATATGCGTCCAGACGCCGCCGTATCCCTTAAGGCCCCCTCAGCCGACAACCTGGCCCGCGTGCAAGACATTGACAATCTTGATTGGAAGACCGCACTTGGCATTGGCGTTTTCCAGGTTCTTGCAATTGTTCCAGGTACTTCAAGATCTGGTGCAACCATTCTTGGAGGCTTAGCACTTGGTTGTTCAAGGGCTGTAGCTGCTGAGTTTACGTTCTTCTTGGCAATTCCTACTATGGCTGGTGCTTCTGCCTTGAGGCTTGTGCGCTATTTTATGAAGGGCAACACCTTTACTGCTCCCGAGGCAATTATTTTGGGTGTTGGTTGTTTAGTGGCGTTTATCGTTTCGCTTGTTATGGTCCGCGCGCTTATGGGCTACGTCCGCAAGCATGATTTCAAGCCTTTTGGTGTGTATCGCATTATTTTGGGCATTGCAGTCATCGCATACTTCCTTCTTGTTAAGTAAGTTTTTAACTGACAAGCGATACAACATATGCATTCAAGCGCGGTGAGTTTCTCGCCGCGCTTTTTTGCGGAGCCAACAGAAACGAGCGCAATTAATGTCCGGTTATCGGGGTACACTTTTAGTCTACGAATGATTGACACAAGGATGGCGTAATGCAGATTGATCTTGAAGGTTTAAATCCCGCCCAGCACCAGGCAGTTATGACAACTCAGGGACCCTTGCTGGTTCTTGCAGGAGCTGGTTCGGGAAAGACGCGTGTTCTGACGTTTAGAATTGCGCATATGATTGCTGACGAGGGCGTTCGTCCTTGGCAGATTCTGGCCATTACGTTTACAAACAAGGCTGCAGCAGAGATGCGTGAGCGTCTTGAGGCACTGCTGCCTAACAATATTCGTGGTATGTGGGTATGCACATTCCACGCTATGTGTGTTCGTCTGCTCAGAGAAGATGGTGAGCGTCTTGGCTATGGCCCCAATTTTGCTATCTATGACGATGACGATTCAAAACGCCTGGTAAAGACCATTCTGTCTGATTTAGATATTGATATTCGTCAGTTCCCACTCAACTCCATTCGTTCTAAGATTTCTGCTGCTAAGAACGCACTTCTGTATCCTGATGATGTAGAAGCTCAGGCAGCAAGTCCTATGGATCACGTGGTAGCTCGTGTGTATCGTGCGCTCCAGACGCGCCTGGACAAAGCTAATGCTATGGACTTTGATGATCTTCTCATTAAAGCGTTTGAACTGCTCTCCAAGTACCCAGACGTGCTTGCTAAGTACCAGGAGCGTTTCCGTTATATCAACGTTGATGAGTATCAGGATACCAACGGCGTCCAGTACGCAATTACCAAGCTTTTGGCATCCAAGTATCGCAATCTTATGGTTGTTGGCGATGATGACCAGTCCATTTATTCGTGGCGCGGAGCAGACATCAAAAACATCTTGGCGTTCGAGAAAGACTATGAGGAAGCGGTTGTAGTTAAGCTAGAACAAAACTACCGATCAACAGGTCATATTTTGGCTGCTGCCAATGCTGTTGTTGCGCATAACTCTCACCGCAAGCCAAAACGTCTTTTTACCGATGAAGGAGATGGCGAGAAGATCCAGGTGTATCAGGCATCTGATGAGCGTGATGAGGGCGCTTGGATTGGCTCTGAGATAGAAAAGCTGCACGATAAGGGCACGTCATACGACAATATTGCCGTGTTCTATCGTACTAATGCGCAGTCTCGTATCCTTGAAGATATGTTGCTGAGAGCAGGTGTTCCTTACAAGATTGTTGGCGGCACTCGATTCTTTGATCGTGCAGAGATCAGGGACGTTATGGCCTACCTTAAGGTTGTTGTAAACCCTGATGACGATATGGCTGCGCTGCGCGTTATCAACACACCTCGCCGCGGTATTGGCGCAACAAGCATTCAGAAGATTCAGACGTACGCATTATATAACGGCCTGTCGTTCTTCTCGGCATGTGAAGCATGTGTAATGGAGGAGAGTCTTCTTACCGCAAAGGTGAGAAATGCGCTGGTAGAGTTTACGTCAGCTATTGAGCATGGCCGTCATATTGACGGCGAGCTTGATGAGGTAGTTGAGGCAATTATTGATCGCTCAGGTCTTATTCGTGCACTTGAAGCTGAGCATACCATTGAGGCTGACGGACGTATCGAGAACATTCGAGAGTTCTTTGGCGTTGCGGCAGAGTTTGACGAGTCTCACGACGATGTTGAAGAAACACTTGAGAGCTTGCAGCAACTAAGGGAAGCAGGAGCGCTTGACGCTCAAGATGCCGTCTCGCTGAGTGCGGCAGGCTTTGATGCTGCTACCGGCACGCTTGCTGGTGTTGCTGCTGAGCCAGATTCTGCACCTCAGGAAGAAGCTCTACATCCGCAGGTTGCTGCTGAGAAGCTCCCGGCATTTATGGAATGGCTGGCGCTTCGCTCTGACCTTGACAGTTTGGATGGTTCTACCTCAGCGGTAACACTGATGACCATTCACGCTGCAAAGGGTCTGGAGTTCCCAGCAGTATTTGTTGCTGGCATGGAGGAGGGAATCTTCCCTCATGCAAATTACGAGGCAGAGGCGGCTCAGCTAGAAGAAGAGCGTAGACTTGCCTACGTTGCTATTACGCGTGCGCGCAAACGCTTGTATTTGACGTATGCGTCTACCAGAAGGACCTATGGCTCTGTTCAAGCAAATCCCGTATCGCGTTTTGTGGGGGAGATTCCTCAGGAGCACGTTAAAGCTATTGGTGTTGGTTCCGCGGGCTTTTCTGGCGTTGGCTGGGCAAAGCGCGGAGACCGTCATGGCACCTTTGGCTCTGGCCGTGGTTCAGAAGTCTATGGTGGAAACGTTTTTGGTTCTCGTACACGCTCTACTGGTGGCGCCCCAGTCCCACGTCCAGCTCCTATTCAAAAGGACCCAACGCGCGCTTCTGCAAGTTTTGCTGCGGGAGATCAGGTGTCTCACAAGACCTTTGGTCCAGGCATTGTTTTAGCAGTTCAGGGCGATACCATTGAGGTCAAGTTTACACGCACTAATAAGACGAAGAAGCTTATGAAGGGCTTTGCTCCGATAGTCAAAATTGAGGGATAGCCATGGTGTTGATACATGACGGCTTGATCTTGGGCCTCACTCCACAAGATTTTATTTTTAGGGTTGTTACCTTTGTAGTTGTGTTTTTCATTGCGTTTTTGATTGAGCATTTTGCAATAAAGCTCTCAAGAAAGGCTTTGGATTCATCTAAACTGCCGTCGGCATCTATCTTTGTCAACATAATCCGAGGAATCATCTGGGCATTTGCTATTCTCGCGGTATTGCGGCCTGTTTTTGGTATTCAGCCGACGGCGTTTGTGACTGCTTTGGGAGTTACCTCTATCGCCTTGTCCTTTGGTCTCCAGGACACTATTTCTAACCTGGTAGGTGGCTTAGGTCTTATGCTGGGAGGCGTGGTTAAGCCGGGAGATCAGGTAAGCATTGGAAACATTTCTGGCGAGGTCATTGATATGAACTGGCGTTCCACCATTGTGCGTGACCGTGGCGGTAAAGTGGACATCATCCCTAACTCGGTACTCAATAAAACGACACTGGTACATAGAACCAGGTGGGACGTAACTGAGGTTCCTGTAACTATTGTGCTTAAACCATCAGCAGATTTAGAGGTAGTAACTCAAGAAATCATTGAGACAATCCAAGAAACTGTTGCATCTCAACTTGATAGAACATTTCCTATTGAGGTTGAAGCTGCCAGCATAGCTGATGCTGGCATTACCGTTATTATTCACACGCACATTAAAGATGACGCAAATGAGATGAGTGTGCGAGACAAAATCGTACGAGCCCTGGCTGGTTCCAGTTGGCTTGCAGGAGTAGGAGCCTAACATGAAAATTGGAATTATTGGAGCTATGGAGCCAGAGGTTGCACTGCTAAAAAAGCAGATGACCATTGAGCACACCTATGAGCAGGCTCGTATGCAGTTTGTTGAAGGTCTTTTGGGAGAAGTTCCTGTAGTTGTTGTTCAGTCAGGAATTGGCAAGGTCAATGCCGCAGCATGCACACAGATTCTGATTGATACATTTGCGGTAACGCATGTGATTAATACTGGTATTGCAGGACTTCTTAGCCCTGAGTTACAGGTAGGGGATATTGTTATCTCTTCCGATTTAATTCAGCACGATATGAACGTTGGACCTCTCAATTTTGCCGCTGGTCAAGTCCCAGGCCTTCCGGTCTTCTCGTTTACAGCAGATAAGGATCTTGTTGAGCATGCGCTTGCATCAGCTAAAGAAGTAGCTCCTCAATTGCAGGTTATTTCTGGACGTGTTGCTTCAGGAGATCAGTTTGTGAGCTCATCAGAGCTTGCGGATCATATTTACACAACATTTGGCGCTGATTGTTGCGAGATGGAGGGCGCTTCAATTGCTCAGGTTGCTTGGCTCAACCACACACCGTTTGTGGTGATTAGGCTTATGTCCGATAAGCCCGGCACTACTTCAAGCGTTGATTATCTAACGTTTGAGCGTGAGGCTTCTGAGCGCTCTGCCAGAATTACTGCAGCTATTATCAAAAAGCTTGCCTAGTAACCTGAGGTGCCCCTTTGAGGCAACTCTTCTGGGACAACTGGGCAGCTCTCCTGCGTCAACTTGTAATTTGCATAAGAGAGATATCGAGGCGTAAGAAACAACTTGCGCTGATTTAGTTATTCGAATGTTTTTAAACATAATTGAACAATATTTCGATTATCATTGTCCCGTTATGAAAGTGGTTTGAAAGGTACCGAATGATAACACTCGGACACTTTTTTGAGATGATGGTTGCCAATCCGTTTTTGGCCCTCGTCATTGTCCTTGTTTTTGGATGCATTTTTGTAAACGGTGCAACCGATGCGGCTAATGCTATTGCAGAGGCTGTTGGAACTCGTTCAATCAAAGTAAACAATGCAATTATCATGAGCGTTGTATGCAACTTTGTTGGTTTGGTAGCTATGTGCCTCATTTCAACTGCAGTTGCAGACACAATCTTGGGCATGGTTGACTTTGGTAGCAACAACCATGAGGCTCTTGTTGCTCTTGCCGCAGGCTGTGTTGGTATTGTTACCTGGGCAGTAGGAGCTTGGGCTTTAGGTATTCCAACTTCTGAGTCACATGCACTCATTGCTGGCCTTACCGGTGCGGCACTTGCAATTCATGGTGATTTTGGCGCTGTTAACTGGGGCGAGTGGAGCAAAGTTTTAATTGGTTTGCTCTTCTCAACCACGCTAGGCTTTGCTGCTGGTTGGGTTATTGTTAAGGCAATCAACAAGCTTTGCGTAAATGTTGATCGACAGCGAGCTGATGAAATATTTGGTCACTTGCAGGTTGTTGGCTCAGCCTTTGTTGCAGCTATGCACGGCGCACAAGATGGCCAGAAGTTCATGTCCATTGCCATGCTTGCAATTGCGCTTTCTGCTGGTCATGGAGCTGCTGGAGCAGATGTGTTTCCACTTTGGCTGCAGGTGCTCTGTGCTGCTCTCATGTCTATTGGAACCGCAATCGGCGGAAGAAAAATTATCAAAAAAGTTGGCATGGAAATGGTAAAGCTTGAGCGTTATCAGGGCTTTGCCGCGTCCTTCTCGGCATCTGCATCTTTGCTGCTTTCCACACTAACTGGACTTCCCGTTTCAACAACACATACAAAAATGACTGCCATGATGGGCGCAGGTGCTGCAAAAAATATTCGTTCAGTTAACTGGGGCGTTGCAAAAGAAATGGTTGCGGCATGGGTATTTACGTTCCCTGGCTGCGGACTTATTGGTTTTCTTTTTGCAAAACTGTTCCTGATGATTTTCTAAGTACGTAGTACTGTCTTTTACGAGTTCTATTTGAACCACTCAATTTATTGGAGGATTCATGCTAGGTAAGCCAAAAGAGGACGCCTTCTACACCATGTTCCGTGAGTTTGGCGACAAAATTGTAGAAACCGCTGAAGAGTATGCAGTCATTATGAAAGGCTATCCCGAGACTGCTGCCCGTATTCCTCAGATGAAGGTCTATGAGCGTGAGTGTGACGAGAAGGTCCAGCACATTATGAAGGAGCTTTACGCTTCCTTTGTCACTCCATTTGAGCGCGAGGATATCTCCGATTTGGCACTTCGTCTTGATGACATTGTTGACGGAATGAACTCTGTTGCAGAGCGCCTTGACCTCTTTAATGTTGACGACACTCGTAAAGAGGCCATGCAGCTTGCTGAGCTTACCCTTCGCGCATGCAAGACAGTTCAGGAGATGTTGAGTGTTCTGAGCGACTACAAGAAAGATCCTACCGTTATGGAGAAGGCCATCGCCGTTGGACACGTTGAGGACGAGGGTGATCTTATCTATCACAACGCACTCTCTCGCTTGTTCCGTGACGAGATGCCTGGTCGCCACACCGTTGCTTGGCTTCGTATTTTTGACCGTATGGAAACTGTCTTGGATTCCTGCGACGATGCAGCGGGAGTTGTTCGCTCCGTTGTTATGAAGAACGCCTAAGTTTGTTTCTTGTAAACGGTATATAAAGACTAAAAACTGCCTTCCGCCGGGAGGCAGTTTTTATATTCTCTTTTTGTCCGGTATTGGGGTTAAACTGTTTATATAAAAGAAAGTGGAGGTGCCATGAGCGGCTTCAAGCGTTTTTGCTACATACTCTATGTTCTTGCAAGTGCATTTGTATTTTTAGCTCTTGCCTTAACGTGGTTTGGTCCTTGGACACATCAGGCAACTAACCTCTTGTTCACCAAGCCATACCTTATTGCGCTTAACGCTTGTGCAGCAATTAGCATCTTTGGCCTTGTAGTGGTTTTGTTTAGAGCTCTCTTTATTAGAAAAACAGTAAAACTCACGGTGGCCACTGTTGAGGGCGGAACAATCTCCGTCACAAAAGATGCTATTTCTTCTCAGGCAGCACATATCATTGAAGAAGACGGAACGTGCTTGGCTCACCGTGTTAACGTGCAGATTTCTAAAAATAATTCTGTAGCTGTACAGATTGATATTCTCCCTAAAGAGACTGTTGATGTTACTGCTAAGGGCTCTGAGTTCTACAACGCGCTTCAGTCTGGTCTTGCTATTGTGTGCGGACCTTGTGTTTCTAGTATCAATCTTTCTTTTATCAAGCCAAGTTCCTTCTCGCCAAAAGATGAAGAAAGTACGTCTTTATCCCAGGTAAAAGAGGTTGTGTCAGAGCCAGAGATTGTTGAAGAGCAAACATATGAACAGTCTTTCAATCAAGCTTCTGCGCAGCAGACTGGTCAAGACATTCGATTGAGTATTTCAGAGCCAGACGCAAAGGAGGTCAAAGACAATGGATAAAAGCTTTTTCCAAAAGATACAAGAACAGTGCAAAAAATATGTCGTTGGCCATCCGGGTGCCATTATTGGTGGATTTTTAGGCCTTTTGTTTGCAATTCTTTTGTTTACGTTTGGCCTTTTTAAAATGCTAGTTGTCGCATTGTTTGTACTGGTAGGAGTTGCCATTGGTCAGATCTTTGACGGAAAGGCAACAATTTTGGCAAAGGTTCGTTCCTTATTTACGGACAGAAATTAGATAGGAGAGAGCTGTGGCAGAAGAGCTTACTAATTCGCAAGAGACCACCTCTGAAGAAATTGTTCCTGCAGAAGAAACAACAGATGTTCCCTCCGATGCAGATCTTGAGGATGCAGATTCTCTAACGTTTTCTGGTGGAGTTGTCGAGAAGATCGTCTCGTTGGCTCTTCGTGATGTCCCTAACGTGGTGGGTGCTCGTGGAAACTGGCTTAACAGGGTTCAGGATGTACTTGGTGCATCTGATACAGCTAAAGGTGTCACTGTTGAAGTGCAACCTGATAGTTCGCTAAATGTTACCATTTCCGTTCTTATTAAATATGGTTCTTACGCCCCTCAGATTTTTGAAGACGTTAAACGTACGATTGTCGAGAAAATCACGGGTATGACAGGCCTTGAAGTTTCTGGTGTTAACCTGCGAATTGAAGATGTTTTGACCGAAGAAGAATACGATCGCCTAAAACATCGCCCAGAAGAGCCTGAACAGCTAGACAAAGAAGAGTAAGGTACGCTAAAGCTGTACTGTTTTACGCTTTTATATTAATTGTTTTATTGCTTTCGTCACTACAGGCTCCCTAAGCGCAAGAAGTTTTGCCATGAAAAGGCTTTTACGTTGGAGCATGGCGATTGTTGCTACATTTGTATTAGCACTTTCGCTCGTTGGAGGATTTGCAAAGCAAGCGCTTGCAGACACCACCCCCTGTTACCTCAGAGGCTGAGCTGCTGGCTGCTATTGCTGCTGCTCCAGCAGATGGTTCACAGTCTATCGTTCAGGTGAACGCAGACTTTACCATTACTGCTCCAGTCCAGGTTCCTGCTAATAAGAACATTAGATTGACGGGTAGTGGAACTGTTACTAGTGCCATGACTGGCTCTAATCATTTCTATATGTTCAAGATTGCTTCTGGCGGTGCAGTTACTCTTGATGGTGCCACCATTGATGGTAACAACACTGCATTTGCCGTTGAGAACCGCGGTAGCTTTACTCTGCTTCGTGGCGTCATTAAAAACGGTAAAGCAAAACTTTATCCTGGAAATAATGGCGTAGTTCTGACTACTGGTGCTGGTGCAAAATTTGTTATGACTGGCGGAACCATCACTGGTGGCGACGCTTCTTCTACCATTAATTCCTCCGGTGGTCTGATGCTCTATGCTTTGGATCCTAATGGTGAGACAACAACAGCCACTATGGGTGGTGGATATATCACTAACAATAAGGCTGTTGAAGGTGCAGGTGTCCACATTTACGCAGGTAATCCTCAGCTTGGTGATTCAAAGTCTAAGGCAGACTTTACGTTCAACGGTGGCTCTATCACTAATAACGTTGCTTTAAGTTCCGGTGGCGGCATCTACGTAACCTGGAACGGCAACGCTGTTATGAACAACGGCATCATCAAAAACAATACTGCTGGCATTGCTGGCGGTGGCGTTGCTACCTACGACCAGTTTGTTGGCGTTGTTGGTGGTCAGAAGGTTCCTTACTCTAGGGTTGGTGCTCCATGGAACAACTGGCCAAATATCTACCGCGCTGGCTTCACCATGAACGGTGGTTCTATTGACGGAAACAAGGCCACCAGCAATGGCATCAACCAGCTTGGTGATAAGGGTGTTGGTGCTGGTATTTATATTGCATCTGCGAATGCAACCCTTAATGCTGGCGAAATTATCAATAACACAGCAAATGACCAGGGTGGTGCAGTTTACGTTGCTTCAGTTCCGTATGTCCTTCATATCAATAACGCACTTATTAAGGACAACACCGCAACAGTTATTGGCGGCGGTGCATGGTTCTGCCCAACTGGTGATGCAGAGTTCCATTCTAAGAACGGTGTAGCTTTCTCCAATAACACCGCAAATGGCGCTGGCGATGAGATTGCAACTGTTCGCGGTGCAGGCGAGTCTGCTGGCGCAACTATTTCTGATTACATGCTTGGTGGTGCTTCTGCACATTGGACTAAGGATGGCGCTGTTACTATCAACCTTCCTTCCATCCTTGGTGATGCAGATCCAGCTGCTGCACGTCACACCACTGAAGAGGTAAGCAATATCGTTAACAACACCGATATGCTTGCACTTGAATCCAACCCACGCCACGAGTCAATTAATGCTACACAGAATAAGGCTCAGTTGCTCATTTATGGCAACACTGCACAGCGTGGTGGCGGTATTGGTTCTAACGGTACCGTTATTACCGGCGAAGAGGGCACTCAGGATGTAACTGTTAAGAAGGTTTGGGATACTTCTGCAAATCCAGATGCAGTTATTCCAGAGAAGCTCACTGTTTACTTTGTTGCTGATGGCTACCGTGTTGACTCTGTTGAGCTTTCTGCAGCTAATAACTGGGAGCACACTTTCACTGGACTTCCAGATAACGTGACTCTGACCTTCGAGGAGTCCGCTCCAACTGGTTGGACTGCCCAGACTCCTGAGGCTAACGGCAATGTTACAACTCTTACTAACAAGGCTGACGCTCCTGTAACCCGTGATGTCCCAGTAACCAAGGTTTGGAACGGTACAAAGAAGGATTCCGTCACCGTTCACCTTCTTGCTGATGGCGTTGACACTGGTCAGACCGTTGTCCTTTCTGAGGCAAATAACTGGACCAGCTCATTTATGGTGTAAATCTTTACGCAGCAGATGGCCACGTCATCGCTTACACCGTTTCTGAGGATGCTATTGAGGGTTACACTTCAGAGATTACTGGCGATATGGTCAATGGCTTTACCATCACAAACACCGAGACTCCAGTAACCCCAACCCCAACTCCAGAGAAGCCTGGTAAGAAGCGTAAGCACCGCACACCTAACACTGGTGATGCAAGTGTTGTAGTTATGGTTGCGTTTGCCACGGTTGGTGCTGGTTTTGTTGGTGTTGGAGCATATGCTCGCACTCGTAAAGATTAGTAAACAACATACCTACATTTAGTATGCAAATCCCTCGCTTTCACAGAAGGCGAGGGATTTTTTGTTAGGAGATTAAATTCATGCTTTAGCTGGGGATGTTTACGTTCGCCGAATTTGCTAACCGTTTAACCAATAAGAGTGTTCTTCTCGCCAGGAGAAGTTAGAGAAGAACGACAATACTACTAGGTGGATAGTGAGTATCTGCATGAGTACCTTATTGGAGGTTGTTATGGAGCTCAAAGCTGATAAAAAGATAATTGTCGAGCGTAATAACAAGGTTGTGTACGATAACGGAGACACAGTCGTTAAGGTGTTCAGCGGAAGCAAACCTTCTGCTGATATTCTGAATGAGGCTTTAAACCTCACTCGTGCTGAGCAGGCCGGCATCAACGTTCCATCTCTTGTAGAGATTAGCAAGGTTGGTAATTGTTGGGCCGTTTCAACCAGAAAAGTTGAAGGCAAAACAATAAGACAGCTCATTGAAGAACATCCAGAAAAAGAGGACGAGTACCTCAATAAGTTTGTCAATATTGAGCTTGCCATCCACGCTCATAAGGCACCACTTCTAACTCGCCAAAAAGATAAGTTCACTCGAATGATTAATAGCATTCCAGACATTCTTGATGAAGCTACAAGGTATGAGCTTCTGCTTAAGCTTGACGGTATGAAGCCTCACATTAAGGTCTGCCACGGTGACTTTGTTCCTTCCAACGTTATTCTCGCCGAGGATGGCGCTCCAGTAATTCTTGACTGGGCCCACGCAACACAGGGTAACGGCGCTGCAGATTGCGCTACAACTTATCTTCACCTGCTTCTTCATGGTGATGAGCAGCTTGCCGAGAAGTACATCAATCTTTATTGCACCAAGCAGGGATGCACACGTCAGTATGTAAACGAATGGCTTGGCATTATTGCTGCAGCAGAGCTTGCGCGCGGTCGTGTAAAAGAAACAGAGTTCCTGCTTAAGTGGGTAAATGTTTTTGATGCGATGTAGTTGGTTACAAGAACTTTAAACTAGCCGAGAAGAGTCTCGTCAGGGACTCTTCTTTTATTACACTTCTTGCTGTTATATAAAAAAGCACAAGGAGTTAGCTATGTACGATATTGATCCAAAGCAGACCACCGTAAATTCAGAAAATAAGAAATCAAAGCTTGAACGTATGAGTGCAGGTGAGTGGTGCGGTGGTGAAGCTGATGCAGAACAAAGCGCAGCTTTTTGGCGTGCTAAGGATCTTGCCTGGGAGTTTAACCAGACTCGCCCAAGCGATAAAGAAAAATGTCGTCAGATTTTGACCGAACTTCTCGGCGAATTGGGAGAGGGAAGCGCAGCAGTTTCTCCTTTTAATGTTGATTATGGCTTCAACATCAAGATTGGCCCACATAGCTTTATCAATCACGGTGCTTACCTGATGGATTGTGCGCCTATTACTTTTGGTGCCCATAGTTTTGTGGGGCCTCAATTTAAGGCGTATACCGTTCAGCATCCTTTAGACGCTGAGGAGAGAAACGCTTGGTATGAGCGAGCTTTACCTATTACGGTAGGGGATAACTGCTGGTTTGGTGGAAATGTAACGGTGCTTCCTGGTGTAACTATTGGCAATAACTGCGTTATTGGTGCTAATAGCCTGGTCACTAAAGATCTTCCTGATAATTCTCTTGCTGTTGGTTCTCCAGCAAAAGTCGTACGTCAAATTACTGAGGCGGATAAGCTGGGACTTAAAGAGCTTCTGGGTTAAGCCTTGTTGTCTGATGGAAAGAGAATACCTGCATCGTGTCGCAGTATATCTCGAACGCGACTTACCAAAAGACTTTCTTCCAGCTTCTGATAGCAAGCACTATAGTCTTTCTTTTCCTGTTGGGCGAGAAATTCTTTGAATTCGGCTTCGTAAACTGAAGACAAGCTGTAATCGTAGGTTTTCTCGACGTCATCTCGTAGATGCAAGATAACCTTTCCGCAGGTAGTAGGTGCTGAATCCATATAAATATATCCTTCAGTACCTTGAATGATGCAAGCGTTTGGTCCGTCACAGTCTTTTGAGCAAACATTAATTGCAGTAAAGGTGTCATAAGTTAGCGTAATGACACCACTAGTATCAATGCCACGCTCAATATGGGGCATATAGTGACAGCTTTTAGGCTCACCAAAGAGTCCAAGAGTGAAGGTAAGAACATACAGTCCAAGATCCATTAAAGCTCCTCCAGCTTTAGTTGAATCAAATACAGGAGGTAGTTGTCCTGAACAAAATGCATCGTAGCGAGAACTGTATTGGCTATAGTTGGCGTTAACTTGCCTGATTTCTCCTAAACAAGGGAGCAATTTTTCACGAATAAGAAGGAAGTTGGGCTGTCGAGTTGTGACAACAGCCTCCCAAAGAAATTGCTCTTTCTCTAAAGCAAGCGCTGCAAGGGCAGTGGCTTCTTTGGCATTTGCTGTAAGTGGTTTCTCGCAAATAACATCTTTATGAGCATTAAGGGCTGCCTTTGCCACGATGTAATGCAGGTAATTGGGAACTGCTACGTAGATAGTATCCACTCGAGGATCCGCAATAAGTTGGCTATAGTCAGAATACCAAGCAGAAGCTCCAAGTGTCTGCGCAAGCTGTTGTGCCTTATCTGCACTCTGGGAGCTTGAAGCAATAGCGACAAGTTCAATGCCCCATGATTTGAGCTGCGGAGCAACTATTTGCGCAATCATACCTGTGCCGACGATGCCAACTTTCATGGGACACCTCCAGATTAAGGGCAACTTAGTGCATCAAACTCATGCATGTATATGCCGCACGTGGATAGATAAAGTATAGGAGATTGCGTGCATTATGTCGTCAGGTACAGCTGTTACATGGTCTTTTGGGGATTGTTTAACTATTTATTTGATGTTAGAGGCGTCCGCGCTATAATAATTGTAACGGGGAGCTGGGAAATGGCCCGGCTGAGAGGCAACACCGTATGTTGCGACCCATTAACCTGATCTGGGTAATGCCAGCGTAGGGAACCAATGCCGTCCTTACGCACTACAAGAAGGAGGGCATATGAAAAAACTTTCTCAGTTTACACTGCAAGCCATATCCCTTGCTTCTTTTCTTGTGCTTTGGCAGCTTGTTATTGTTGTAGGAATTATCCCAAATTACCTTGTTCCAACTCCTATTCAGGTTGTATTTGCGCTGATTAAAGACTTTCAGCTCCTTATGGCGCATACAGGGATTACGCTTCTAGAATCCCTTGTTGGTCTGGCCATTGGAGTTTTTATTGGCTTTGCGCTTGCGGTCCTTATGGACTTCTTTAAAACTCTGGACAAATTACTTTCTCCATTTATCACCATTTCACAGACTATTCCTGTTGTGACCATTGCCCCGCTTCTGGTGCTCTGGTTGGGATACGGTCTTTTGCCCAAGATTGTTCTTGTAGCTATTTCAACGTTTTTCCCTATTACCGTGGCATTGAACTCAGCATTTAAAGCGATTGATCCTGATATGGTTGATCTGATGACCACCATGGGAGCCACTCGTATGCAGGTTTTTTGGCACGTCAAGTTGGCAGCTGCTGCATCACAGTTTTTCTCGGGGCTAAAAATGAGTGTGACTTACGCCGTAATTGGTGCAGTAATCGCAGAATGGTTGGGAGGCGATGCTGGTCTTGGCGTCTACATGACGCGCGTCAGAAAAGCATTTGCCTACGACAGGATGTTTGCGGCAATCGTGGTGGTTTCTGCATTGTCGCTGGTGTTGATGAAGCTTGTGGAATTTATTCAAAAGTGTGCACTTCCTTGGGATACGTCTCAAAACGTCAAAGAATCTGCACAATAACCTTAACAAACTTAAAGAAAGAAGTGATTAGACGCATGAATGCACCAAATTGCAAGGGCATGACAAGAAAAGGCTTTCTAGCTGCGATGGGTTTTTCGACAGCAGGATTTTGCGCAGGTTGCTCGCTTGAGCAGCCTTCCGCTCCGTCCAACAGTAACAAGGGTGGTGGGCAGAATTCCGGTGGAACTACGGAAATTACGTTTGCCCTGGACTACACCCCAAATACCAATCACACCGGCATTTATGTAGCTCAGGAGAAGGGCTACTTTGACCAAGCTGGTCTCAAGGTAACCATTCAGCAGCCACCCGCTGACGGTGCTGATGCGCTGATTGGTGCTGGCGGTGCTCAGATGGGTGTTACCTATCAGGACTATATTGCTAACAGTCTCTCGTCATCTAATCCACTACCGTATACTGCGGTGGCTGCTATCATTCAGCACAATCTTTCGGGCATTATGAGCCGTGAAGAGGATCACATTGTTCGTCCGCGTGACCTTAATAATCATACTTACGCAACGTGGAATCTTCCTGTTGAGCAAGCTACTATCAGGTCTGTTATGGAGTCCGATGGCGGAGATCCTTCAACGCTTAAGATGGTACCTTACGAGGTAGACGACGAGGTATCTGGCTTAAAAGCAAAGATGTTTGATGCTGTTTGGGTGTATGAGCAGTGGGCTGTTCAAAACGCTCGTGTTCAGAACTTTGCGTACAACTATTTTGCCTTTGCAGCTATCGATCAAAACTTTGACTTTTACACACCAGTTATTGCGGTAAACGATGGTTTTGCAAAAGAGAATCCAGACGCTGTTAAGGCCTTCTTGAGCGCCACCAGAAAGGGCTATGAGTTCTGCGTTTCTAACCCTGATGAGGCGGCAGAGATTCTACTCAAAGCTGTTCCAGAACTTGACGCTGACCTGGTTAAAGCCTCTCAGAAGTTCTTGGCTGCTAAGTACATTGACGACGCCGAGAAGTGGGGCGTTATTGACTCCGCTCGTTGGCAGCGTTTCTATACCTGGCTCAATAACCAGCAGCTGCTGGAGAATAAGATTGATCCATCCGCAGGATTTACTAGTGAGTACCTTGGATAAGCAAACTACTGACATAACAGAAGGCGCAACCGTAGAAGCTCCTGGCGAGAAGGACCTTGTAGCTGCAGCTGCATGCGAGCCGCAACAGAGCACGCCTGCGCTTGAAGCATGCAATCTTACGCTGGTCTGGGGAAACGGCCAGGTAGTTGCTAAGGACATCTCAATCAAGCTGCAGCCGGGTACAATCACCTGCCTGGTTGGTCGCTCAGGCTGCGGCAAGACTACGTTGCTCCACTCGCTTGCAGGGCTTTTGCAGCCGCAAGAGGGCAAGGTGCTACTGCATGGCTCTGACGTTACGGGACATCCGGGGCACATCGGCTACATGCTCCAGAAAGACTTGCTCATCCCAAGCAAACGAATCATCGACAACGTAGCACTTCCGCTTGAGCTGAAGGGCGTCTCGCGCGCTGAGGCGCGCACACGGGCCCAGGAGATGTTGGAGCGCGGCGGACTTGAGCGCGTGGCGCAAAGCTGGCCTCACGAGCTCTCAGGCGGCATGAGACAGCGTGTTGCGTTCCTGCGCACGGCACTCATCGGCTCAGACATCATGCTGCTGGACGAGCCCTTCTCGGCTCTTGACGCTCTCACACGGCGAGAAATGCGTGCGTGGCTCATGTCTTCCGTGAAGAAGTTTGGTCTTTCGGTACTGGTGATCACGCACGACGTTGACGAGGCTGTTGCGATGGCTTCGCGCATTTACGTGATGGCGGGAAGTCCCGCACAGGGCGTGGTAACCAAGATTGTGGGCGTTGTTGAGCCACAGGGCTGCGCGGATACGGCACCGTTGGACTCTAGCAAAGATGCTGGTCAAGGTACTGAACTGGCATCGTTTGACCTAAGCGAAGAGTTTTTGGCCGCCAAGCGAGAAGTGCTTTCGTTACTGGGATAGTTGCCTTATACGCGCAGACGCGGGCGTGCACGGGTTTCTCGGCGCGCGGGTTTCTCGTCCTAGATTCAATACAAAAAAAGACGTGAGAGGTTTGATTCTCACGTCTTTATTGTTAGCTCGATTTGCGCGCGGAATTTGTGTGCGCAGGTAATTTGTGCAGGTAATTACGCAGCCTGCTTACTCGCTGAACTCGAGAAATGCACGATATCCGCGATATGCCTCGAAGATGTCAGCCTTGTTTGCAACCTCCCAAGGTGCGTGCATGGAGAGAACAGGGACGCCGCAGTCGATGACGTGCATGCCGTATTTTGCCAGCATGTATGCGATAGTTCCGCCACCACCAGCGTCAACGCGGCCAAGTTCAGCGGTCTGGAACTGGACGCCAGCGTTGTCCATAATGCGACGAATCAGTGCAACGTACTCGGCATCGGCATCGTTAGAGCCAAACTTGCCACCGCTACCAGTGAACTTGTTGAAAGCAAGACCGTGACCCATGATGGCGGAGTTCTTGATTTCAAAGCTACCAGCAAAGCTTGGGTCATAACCAGCAGAAACGTCGCTGGAGAGCATGTAGGAGTTAGCCATGCAGCGGCGCAGAGAAAGTGGAGACTCAAAACCGGCAAGCGCCAGGACCTCTGCCATGATGTTCTCAAAGAAGAGGGAGTTCATGCCAGTAGCGCCAACGGAGCCAATCTCTTCCTTATCGGTCAGGATAGTTACCGAGGTTCGAGCAGGAGTGTTGCACTCAAGCTGCGCAATTAGGGAAGGGTAGGAGCAACTGCGGTCGTCGTGACCGTAGCCCAAGATCATGGAGCGGTCAAAGCCCATGTCGCGAGCAGGTCCTGCAGGAACAATCTCAAGCTCAGCGGAGAGAAGGTCTGCCTCCTCAATGCCGTAGAGGTTCTTCAGGATGTTGATGACGTTAGCCTTAACAGCTTCCTTTGGTTCGTCGCCCTCTGCATCAGCGGGTTTCTCGCCATTTTGACCCCAAACAAGTGGGCGGTTGCCAATAATGAGGTCGAGCATCTCGCCCTCGATGACCTTGGAAGCGGTCTTTCCGAGCTGCTCAGCGCTCAAGTGGATGAGAAGGTCGGAGATGCAGAAAACAGGATCGGTTGGGTCCTCACCGACGCATACGTTTACGACGCTACCGTCTTTAAGTGCAAGGACGCCGTGAATTGCCAGAGGAATAGTGACCCACTGGTACTTCTTGACGCCGCCGTAGTAGTGGGTGTCAAAGGTTGCCAGCTCGTTGCGCTCCTCAAGAGGGTTCTGCTTGACGTCTAGGCGAGGGGAGTCGATGTGAGCTCCAAGGATGTTCAGGCCCTCTTCCAGGGACTTGGTGCCAATCTGGACAAAGATGACAGACTTGCCGCGAATGTCTGCGTAGACTTTGTCGCCAGCTTTAAGGGTTTTACCTGCAGCGATGGCGTCAGAAAGCTTGACGTAACCTGCTGCCTCGGCAAGCTTGATAGCGCTTGAAGCACACTCGCGCTCAGTCTTGTTCTCGGAGATAAACTTTCTGTAGCCCTCGGTAAATGACTGGAGCTTCTCCAGGTCCTCCGAGGTGTACTTTTTCCATGCGTTTGTGGTTTCCATACCCATCCTTTCTGTAGCAAGCTCAGTGAGAGTTGCTGCTTGTAGTTACTATGTAAACGAAAGTACTGCTAGATGTACCGGCCACTTAACTGTGCCGTCAACTTAACTGTGCCGTCAACTAGTTACTTCCGTTAGAGCTGTTAGAACTGTTAGACCCGCTGTTAGAACTGTTGCCAGAGTTAGAGTTCTGATTTGATTCAGAATTACTGCTAGAGTTGTCTGTTCCAGAATTATTGCTGGAAGAATTATCCGACGAGTTACTAGAGTTACTAGAATTATTTGAGTCGCTTGTCTTTTCCGAGCTAGATGAGCTGTCTGAACTGGTAGTTTCTGACTTTTTGGAGTCAGAAGTCTCGGAAGAATCCTTGGAATCAGTGGACTTGCTTGATTCATCGGTTTTCTCGCTAGATGAGCTGGAGTCATCTTTTTTATCTGTCGAATTACTTGTGTCTGCAGTTTTTTCTGTCACAACTGAGCTGGTGCTCACCTTTGGTCCAAGGCCAGATCCGTTGGTGATAAAGTTCAGGAACATGGCATAAAGAATGACGGCAGTAATGGTAAAGATAATCGAGAGAATGGTTACAACAGTTAGTGCCTTTGTATGCTTACGAGATACTGTTGGTGTGCGATTTGTCCGCGATGGTTGTCCCGCATGAGAGGTGGTGTTGGGATAGTAATTGCGAGAAGGTGCATATTGAGGTTGAGGCATGTATTGTGTGTTCTCTAGAGTACTTTGGTTGCTGTTAGGATATACCTGTTGGTCATATTCATTATTATCATTGCTGCGGAATTTGTGCGTAGAACGCCTAATAACGTTCTGGTAAATCTGCGAAGCAAATGCCGATGCAGCAGCACCAACAGCCACTCCGATAATCGAGCCAGCAACACCAATCTGGTTTGACAACATAAATGAAGTTACTGCAGCAAGCGAGGTTGCCAGAATTTGGGTAATTGAAACGTCCTTAAAAAGGCTAGGTTTTTCGTTGACTGCTTCATTTGTAGGTTGAGCAGGCGAAGCAAATCGAGTTTTGTCTGCATCAAAGTGCTTATAGCTCACAAGATGCTCCTTTCTTTGAACTGATAGCCTACCTCATTTCTGTGAAGATGTAATGTTTCGTCGCTAAATCGCAACATCAGCTGACAAGAAGCTCTGAAAAGGTAACGTCGACGCGACGAAACCTGGTTTTTTGCTGTGTGGATTTCTCGTGGAAAGTGTAAGGACTTTTCGCCATTTTGACTGTGAGATTTTTTGTCAGAATGTGCGTTGGGTTTCTTGCGATGTTTTGTTAAAAACGACCGTATCAAAGGTGATGAAACAAGGTATCATTTATATGTATCAGTTTTCCGTCAAACGGAGGTTTAGCATGCTTGTAAGCGCAAAAGCCATGCTCCAGAGTGCCGAGAAGGGCCACTATGGCATCGGCGCATTCAACGAGAACAACCTTGAGTGGACCGCAGCAATCCTTGATGCGGCAGAAGAGCTTCAGTCTCCTGTCATCATCCAGTGCACCAGCGGTGCAGCAAAGTGGCAGGTAAGCTACCGCGTTGTTGCAGATATGGTTCGTCGTCTTGTTGAGGACAAGAACATCACTGTTCCAGTTGCTCTCCACCTTGACCACGGTTCATACGAGGATGCATTCAAGTGCATCGAGGCTGGATTTACTTCCATCATGTACGACGGTTCTCACGAGCCTGATTTTGAGACCAACCTTAAGCGTACCGAAGAGGTCGTAAAGGCAGCTCACGCAAAGGGTATTTCTGTTGAGGCTGAGGTCGGCGGCATTGGCGGCACCGAGGACGGCGTTACCGCTAAGGGTGAGCTTGCCGATCCTGAGCAGTGCGCAAAGATTGCTGACCTGGGCGTTGACTTCCTTGCTTGCGGCATCGGTAACATTCACGGCATCTACCCAGCTAACTGGGAGGGTCTCTCCTTTGACCAGCTCAAGGCTATCAAGGAGCGCGTTGGTGATCTTCCACTTGTTCTTCACGGTGGTACCGGCATTCCTGTAGAGCAGGTTCAGAAGGCCATCTCTATGGGCATCTCTAAGATTAACGTCAATACTGATCTTCAGCTTGTCTTTGCTGAAGCAACTAAGAAGTACGTTGAGGCTGGCCTTGTTGATAACGGCAAGGGTTACGATCCTCGTAAGCTCCTGAAGCCTGGTCGTGAGGCAATCGTCGAGCGCACCAAGGAGCTCATCCGCGAGTTTGGTTCCGACGGTAAGGCTTGGAACTAACCTTCGGCATACGCTGGACGCGCTCGTCGATGCGACGCGATGGCGCGATGCGATACGCGATACGAGGGCGCGATGCGATGGCGCGTTCTTGCTGCTAGTTAAAGCAACGGACCTGGATTTTCTCCAGGTCCGTTTTTTTGTTGGGCGCGGTATGTGCGAAAGACGCGCGCCCAGTACGTTCTTCTCGCGAAATGCGGGTGATGCGCTTGAGGCGAGCCCTAATGAGAGCCTGGTTTTCTCGCCAAGTCTGAATGATTTGCCGGATTTGCTCACCATGTCTGAGTAATTTGCCTGTTTTTCTCGCCTTATCTGAGTGATTTTGTTCAGACTTGTTAAATAATTCAGGCTCGGTTTCATGAAAGAGAAGTGCGCGAGCTGCTTGATCCAGTTCGCATTTCAAACTAGCGTCAATTAACATGTAATACTCAATTGCGTCATGCAACATGGAGAAGAATACTCAGTTAAATTATGGAATTCTAATTTTGTCACTTATTTGTCATGAAATTGAGAAAGTACATTTATTTAAGTGGTCTAACCTTTGTAGCAGGACTTTTAAAAGATAATATTTGAAAGTGTTTTTAATCTATCTGCGGAAATAACGTATTAATCAAATATTCGTAGGTTTTTTGTTGTTTTGCCTATTTGATTTTTAGAAATACTATTTCCATATGGAATATTACCTTTCACATACATCTGCTCTACAAATTTATCGTGCTTTGCGAACACGGAGACACGAACTCTTAACTCATGGATTTAATGAGTATCTGAATAAGTTCAATTTAGATGCTAGACAATTACTGACCAAAGATGATGTTCCTTATCGTGATTTGGTTAGAGCTATTAATGCCGAGTTGCTAGTAGATTATGGTATTGAACTTAAAAATCCAGTTGAAATTACTGTGAGCAATAAAAAGAATTCCTGTGCTTATGAAGGAATTCATTTTCATGTTGATACATGTGCTTCGCTTGACTCTGTAATAAAACTGAATATAAGCAGCTTTTCAGTTTTAATTTCATCTCCATTCGAATTGCTGTTTCAAATGGCTTCTAAATTGAGTCTGTTAGAACTAGTGCTCCTCATTTCAGAATTCCAAGGACGTTTTGTTATTGATGCGTCAACAGGAGAATTGCAGTCAAATTGGTATTCACCTCTTTTCAAAAAGTCAGAATTATTTGCATATCTCAGCAAAAAGAAAGGTGCTAGATCTTTTAGAAAAGTAAAGGCTGCGGCAGATTTGTCTGTTGAAAATGCAGCTTCACCGATGGAGGTTAAACTTGCACTTCGAGCTTTAATGCCAGTGTATAAAGGTGGATATGCTATTCCATGCGTTGAGTTAAACAAAGAATTTGAGATACAAAACATGTCAGGTATCAAATCTCAAAAGAAAAATCGTGCAATCGATTTACTTCTATCCAGCGGTGTATCAAATGCACGAGGTACTCAAAATGTAGCACTTGAATATAACGGATCTGTTCATGAATCGATTGAGATTGCAGGTAGAGACTACAAACGAAGTAATGAACTTTTAGCTGCTGGCATAGAAGAGTTTGTAATTAGCAAAAATGAATATGACGACATTGTTTTTATGGACAATCTATTTACAGTCATTCGCTCAAGGCTAAATTTATCGAGAAGACATACATCTTTAGAACAAAGGCAGATTGAAAGAGAAAAAAGAATTAAATTGTGGAAGGAGCTGGAAAAGATTTAGTAAGTCGGGCTTAAATCTGCAATGAAATTCTTCAAGGAATAGGAAATTAGAGCCTGAAAGTCACATCAAGTCTGAGTGAATTTACTCAGACTTGGTAAGAAAAACCGGCAAATCACTCAGACATGGTGAGAAAATCCGGCAAATTGTTCAGACTTGACGTACTTTTCAGGCGCACTTCGCTATTAACTTTTCAGGCGCGCATTCGGAACACATCTAGCGTGCATCCAGTGCACACTCGGCGCACTCCTGGTGCGCTCTTCTCGCGAGAAACCCAGTGCACTCTGGGGTCATCTCGCTGTGCAAGTCTCACCGCACACGACAATAAAAGCGCAGTTTAAACGCTTACTCAGCAGTGGGATTGTTGGCGGGGGAGACGTGCATGTTGCCTTCGTTGCGGGCGATGTCCGCAAGCGTCTTGCTGTCCAGGAAACTGGAGGTCATGCGGCCAAGGTCGCGCCAGATGTTGATGGTGGTGCAGGACTCCATCTGAGGGCAAAGCGTGGTGTTTGTGCAGTTCAAGCAGCTAGCAGGAGCAAGATTGCCTTCGGCCGCGCGAAGAATCTCGCCCAGCGTGTAGTCCTCGGGCTTGCGCGTGAGTCGATAGCCGCCGCCTTTTCCGCGCAGGCTCTCGACGTATCCAGCCTTGTGCATCAGCGCAATGACCTGCTCAAGGTACTTACGCGAGATGTTCTGGCGCTCGGAAACATCGCCCAACGAGACCCAGCCCTCGTGAACGGCCAGGTCAGCCATTGCACGGAGCGCATACATTCCCTTTGTAGAGAACATTCCGGCCACGACTACTCGCCGTCCTTGGCGCTCGCGGCGCCGCCGTTGCCCGCGTTCGCGGCGCTGCCGCTATTCGCGCCCACGCCATCCTCGGTGGTCGATGCGCCAGCTGCAGCGGAACCGCTGTTGTGAGCCTCAAGCATCTCCTCGAGCGTGTGCCATGCCAGCTCAGCGCACTTAACGCGCGCGGGCATGTGAGCGATGTCGTGCAGAATGTTGGCGTCTTCCAGCTGGTCAAGCACTGCCTCGTCAGTCTCTTCTCCGCGAATCATGCGCCCGAAGAGTTTGCAGAGCTCAATAGCTTCTTCTGGAGTGCGGTCAATCATCAGGTCGCTCATGATGTCGGCGGATGCCTGAGAAATTGCGCATCCACTGCCCACAAAAGCAGCCTCAGCAATCTTTCCGTCCTCAATGCGCACGGAAAACGTTAGCTCATCGCCACAAGAAGGGTTAACGCCCTCGTGAGAAACGGTAGGGTTGTCCATCTGATATTTGTAATCGGGGTGAGAAACGTGGTCCATAAACTCAGCGTTATACAGGTCGTTTGCTGCCACTTATTTCAACTCCTTGTTTATTTGCTGCTGACCGCGCTGCCAAAGATCTTCCATACCTGGTTAAGACCCTCAATCAGCTGGTCAATGTCGTGTTTATCGTTGTAGAACGCAACGGATGCGCGGCAGGTGCTGGACTCGTGCAGCTCAATCAGAAGCGGCTCGGCACAGTGATGACCAGCGCGAATGCAAACGTTGTTCATGTCTAGGATGCTCGAGACATCGTGTGGATGAACGCCGCGCACGTTAAACGCCACAGCGCCCACGTGATTTTGTCCCAGCTTAGAGCCAACGATGTCAACAAAGTCCAGCGTGCACAGTTGCTGCACCAAGTACCTGGCGAGAAGTTCTTCTCGCTTCTCAATCTTTGCCATGTCCAAGCCATTGAGGTATTCGACAGCGATGCCGGTAGCATAGATACCCGCGGCGTCCTGCGTGCCTGCCTCAAACTTCTCGGGAACAGGAGCCCAAACGGCGCTGGTTTCGGTGACGGAATCAATCATCTCGCCGCCGGTAAGGAATGGCGGCATGGCATCGAGCAGCTCGGAGCGGCCCCAAAGCACACCAATGCCCATAGGTCCGCACATCTTGTGTGCCGAGAAAGCCAGCAAATCGCAGTCAAGATCGTGCACGTCAATAGGGATGTGAGGTGCAGACTGAGCGGCGTCAACTACCATGTAGGCACCCACAGTGTGAGCGCGCTTGGCAATGGCCTTGATGTCGTTGTGAGTTCCTAGCACGTTGGAGACGTGTGTGACAGACACAATCTTTGCTCGCTCGGTGATCTTTGATGCAATCTCTTCAGGCGTAATCTGATACTGCGAGTTCATGCGCAGATACACCAGGTTGGCGCCGGTAGCCTTGCAAATCTGCTGCCAAGGAATGATGTTAGAGTGGTGTTCCATGATGGAAATGACCACGTCATCGCCTGGTTTAAGCGCATAGCGACCAAGGCTTGAAGCAACTAGATTAAGCGCCTCAGAAGTGTTACGCGTAAAGATAATCTGACGGTCTTCTGGCTTGCCGTTTTTATCGACAGCGCCAATAAACTTTGCAATTGAAGCGCGAGCACCCTCGATAGCTGCGGTTGCTTCCACACTCCAACGATACAGTCCGCGCAGAGCGTTTGCGTTCATGGTCTCGTAGAAGCGCGACTGCGCCTCAATAACCTCGCGTGGGCGCTGAGAAGTAGCAGCACTGTCCAAGTACGCTACCTCGGGATTTGCTGCCAGAAGCGGAAAATCTGCCTTGTAAGGGTTATCGGTAATCTGAGCAACTTCTGCGTCGGTCATTACGCGACACCACCTTTGTTGAAATCGGCTTCAGCGTTAGAATCCCTGCCATTGCTGCCAGGCACATCGTTGCTACCTGCGGCTTCGTCATAGTCGTGAGCAATTTCTGTGCCCAGCTCAGCCTCGCAACGCTCAACAGCCACGCGGTGAGAAATCTCCTCAGGCGCGTTGATGATGGCGTCTTCAAAGAGAGCGCGTACAAACAGCTGCTCTGCAGCTTGGCGAGAAAGTCCTCGAGCTGCAAGATAATCAAGCTGCTCAGGAGAAACAGATCCTATGGTGGCTCCGTGGTTACCAGCAACATCGTCCTCATCGCAGAGAATAACAGGCATGGTCTTGTTGACAACATCGTCGCCAAGAATCATGACCGTTTCAATCTCGTTGCCCTGGGCATCCTTTGCGCCACGGACAAGATCGATGGTTGCGCGAAGCGTCTTTTTAGCTGCCTCGTTAAGGACGCCAGACTCAGTGAGCTGCGCGCGCGTAGAGGTTCCACGCATGCGTACCAGGTGGTTGATATCAAGCGTCTCTTCGTGAGTAGCGTGATAGCGATTGTTGAGGTCAAGGCGAGCTCGAGCGCCAACTAAGTTAGCGGTGAGTCCAAGACCAATGGTTGAGCCGCCCAGAGCGTACTGCTTAACATCAACAGCAGCGTCCTGGTGAACCTCAAGTCCAACACTCTCAAGGTGCTGCTGGCCTTCGTTGACACCAAGCATCTCAATGAGGTGCAGCTTTGCGCCAGCTTCAACAACAATGCGGGTGAGCGCAGCGCTTGTTGGGAGCGCGTCGCTGGCGTTCGCGTTGTTGCTAGTAGCATCTGTGCTCTTCTCGCCTGCAAAAGCGGCGATAACTACAGTGGCCTCAGCGCTTTCACGCACAATAATGCCGGTATTTGCACACTGGTTTTGAGCAGCAGAAACCGCAACAACAATAGGTTCTTCTCGCTTGGTATAAGCGGGAACATTGTAGAAATCAGATTTAAATACCTGAGACTCAACGTAATCAGTAACCTCTTGGCCCATTCCACACTCAATGCGCTCAAAAAGACGAGGTAAATGCAGATACACTTTGCCTGCATCGGCATGATTAGGGACGGTAACTGACAAAGAGTTGGCGTGTAGACGGTTCCATGTCTGAGCTGCAGGGACGTTGGCGCGATTAATCAAAACGTTATCCATTAGCCAATCGCTCCTTCCATCTCAAGTTTAATAAGGTTATTCATCTCAACGGCATACTCCATAGGAAGCTCTTTTGAGACAGGGTTTGCAAATCCGTTTACTACCATGGTGCGAGCCTCAGCCTCAGAGCAACCGCGGCTCATCAAATACAAAACGGTGTCGTCAGAAATACGTCCAATAGTTGCTTCATGTCCAATTTGAGCAGTTGAATTGCGGACATCCATTTCTGGGATGGTGTCAGAACGGCTGATGTTGTCTAGCATCAGGGACTGACATGAGAATGCCACGCGAGCGTTTTCTGCTTTACGACCAACGGTAACTGCGGAGCGGAAGGTGTTGACGCCGCCATCCTTGGAGATGGATTTAGTGTCAACGTTTGCCGAGTTATTGGAGCCGTTAATAATCACCTTACAACCTGTATCCAGGTCTTGAGTAGCTCCTGCAAACGTAATACCAGTGAACTCGCAGTTAGAGGAATCTCCGTTCATGATGGTAGAAGGGTAGAGGTAGGAAACGTGGCTGCCAAAAGAGCCCGAGACCCACTCCATCTTTGCGTTACTGCCAATGATGGCGCGCTTGGTATTGAGGTTGTACATATTCTTGGACCAGTTTTCGATGGTCGAGTAACGCAGTCGAGCACCGTCCTTAACAAAGAGCTCAACAGCTCCAGCGTGAAGGTTTGCTGCGTAGTACTTAGGTGCAGAACAGCCCTCAATAAAGTGCAGATCAGCGCCTTCCTCAACAATAATAAGTGTGTGCTCAAACTGGCCAGCACCCTGGGCATTCAGCCTAAAGTAGCTCTGAAGAGGATAGTCTAGAGTGACATTTTTAGGAACATAAACAAAAGAACCGCCAGACCACACAGCATAGTGCAGTGCCGCAAACTTGTGGTCTGAAGGAGGAATCAACTTGCCAAAGTATTCTTTAACAACAGGCTCCCACTGTGGATCGTGCAGAGCATCCTCAATGGTGGTGTAAATAACACCCTGTTCAGCAACTTCCTCACGCATGTTGTGGTAGACAATCTCAGAATCGTACTGAGCACCAACACCAGCAAGGCTCTCTGCCTCTGCTTGTGGAATGCCCAGACGATCAAAGGTATCCCTAATATCCTCAGGTACATCGTCCCAGCTATTTGCCTGCTGAGTCTTTGGCGAGACATACGTGGAGATATGGTTCAAATCCAAACCTGCAATAGAAGGTCCCCAATTGGTGGCCATCTGGCGCTGGTGATAGGTTTCCAGAGCCGACAACCTCATCTGAAGCATCCACTTGGGCTCTTCTTTTTTCTCGGAAATAGCACGCACAATTTCTGGCGTTAGGCCATCATCGTAGCGCTCGTAACCCTCTTCGGACTTGGTGAAGTCGTAGAGCGAGCGGTCTACGTCAGCGACCTCAGATCGCTTCTTCTCGCTCACTAGTTAGCACCACCCTCATCTGTTTGGTTCTCAAAATGCTCAAAGCCCTCGCGATCAATTTGGTTGATGAGGTTCGCAGGACCGTCAGCTACCAGGTGACCCTTAACCATAACGTGAGTGCGGTCAATCTCAAGGCGCTCAAGAATGCGGGTGTTGTGAGTAATGATGAGCAGCGATCCGTTGCAGGTCTCGCGATAAGCCTGAATACCCTTTGAAACAACGGAGAGTGCGTCAACGTCCAGGCCGGAGTCAGTTTCGTCGAGAATGGCAAGTTTAGGCTGAAGCAGCAGAAGCTGAAGCATCTCAACCTTTTTCTTCTCGCCACCAGAGAAGCCAACGTTAAGTTCACGCATCAAGAAACCCTGGTCAAGCTCAAGCTGATCAGAAATCTGACCAACACGCTGACGGAACTGACGAGCGGTCATCTTAAGCTCAGGACGCATCTGTGTGATGGTGCGCAGGAATGAATAAAGAGGAACACCAGGAACCTCAACAGGTGCCTGATAGGAGAGGAAGATGCCTGCAAGTGAGCGCTTATCTGCAGCAAGCTCAGTTACATCCTCGCCATTAAAGATGAGGGAACCATCGGTAATCTTATAGGTGGGGTCACCCATGATGACGCGGCCAAGTGTTGATTTACCTGCGCCGTTAGGTCCCATCAGAACGTGAGCCTGGCCATCACCAATGCTCAGATCAATTGAATGCAGGATGGATTTCTCCTCGGTACCTGCGGAAATTCCGTTTACACGGAGTAGCTCAGTTGCCATAAATCTCTCTCCAAATATCTCTACGTGCAAGCACGTGATACGTTTGTGGCTAGCCAGTTTGGGCAGCTCTAGGGCGAGCAAAACCTTTGTGCTAGTGCGGTTTTGTGACAAAGACAAACGCCAATGTCACTGACGTTTTTGTCATACCCCAAAATCCGCTAATTCATACTAAATGGTAGGAATTAAAAAGCAACCCTTACATGAGCACTTTTTCACGTTTTCTAGAAAATAATCGGATTTTTTCATAGGTTTCAAAAGTTATAAAAGCTTTTCTGTGCCAGAGTTGCCGCTCACGGGTAAACTAGAAGCGTCTATGTTTGTAACAAGGAGGATTCATGGGTCAGAGAATTCAAGGTACCGAAGATCTTTACGGCGGCTATATGCGCTCTTGGGAGCATATGCAGGATGTTGCTCGCCATCTGTTTGGTACTTATGGCTTTGACCGCATTGAGACTCCTGCACTTGAGCAGGTAGATACCTTTGTTCACGGTATTGGTGAGTCTACCGACGTCGTACGCAAAGAGATGTTCCGCGTCTTTTCAGGTGCGTTGCTTGAGGACCTGCTGGCTGCCGGTAATGAGTCCGGTCTTAAGCCTCGTCAGCGCATGGCTATGCGTCCTGAGGGAACTGCTGGTGTGGTTCGTGCTGCTGTTGAGCACAACTTTGTGCCACAGGGAGGAACACCCGCAAAGCTTTGGTATGCCGAGTCAATGTTTAGGGGAGAGCGTCCTCAGAAGGGCCGTCTGCGTCAGTTCCACCAGGTAGGCGTTGAGTGGCTTGGAGCTTCTGATCCAGCTGCCGATGCAGAGTCCATCATCATGTTGATGAAGTTTTACGAGCAGATGGGTTTCTCGCCAGCTGATATGAAGCTCATGATTAACTCCATGGGTGATGCGGAGTGCCGCCCAGCATATCGCGAGAAGGTCAAGCAGTTCATTCTTGATCACAAGGATGAGATGTGTGAAGACTGTCTTGAGCGTGCAGAAATCAATCCACTGCGTGCGTTTGACTGCAAAAACGAGAGTTGTCATGCGGTCATGAAGGATGCTCCGCTGATTTCTGACAACTTGTGTGATGATTGTCGTGCTCACTATGAGCAGGTCAAGGCCTATCTGGATGCTGCGGGTATTTCATACGTTGAGGATCCAACACTTGTTCGTGGTCTGGATTACTATACGCGTACCGTTTTTGAGGTAGAGATTCCAAGCGCTGGTGTTGGCGCCATTGGTGGTGGCGGTCGTTATGACGGTCTTGTTGAGCTTGAAGGTGGAAAGCCAACTCCAGGTGTCGGTTTTGCTGTCGGTTTTGAGCGCATTATGCTTGCGCTGGAGGCTCTTGGTGTTGCAACTGAGCCAGCAGCTCCAAGCTGTGTTTATGTTGCTTGCGCAGGTGCTGAACAGGCTCCTGTTGTATTTGATGCTGTGTTGGCTCTGCGTGAGGCTGGCATTCGATGTGAGGCTGATCGTACTGGTCGTTCGCTAAGAGCTCAGTTTAAGCAGGCGGATAAGATGGGTGCAACGCTTTGCGTGGTTATTGGCCCAGATGAGGTTGAGGCTGGTGCGGTAACTCTTCGTGACATGGAGTCTCACGAGCAGGTACAGGTGCCTGCTGACCAGCTTGTTGCTGAGGTAAAAGCCAGGCAGTAATAACTAACGGATTCTAACAGTTACATGTAAACCCTCTCGTGTCAGTGACTCGGGAGGGTTTGTTTTGTTAAGCAACCTTTACAGCAGGAAGACTTGCGGTAGAGTCTGCAGACTCATCATCCTGCACGCGAGGCCAAGAGCAGCTACGGACATCGTCAGAGGTAAGGCCAAGCCAACGAGCGCGGTGACCGTCAATTTTTGCTGGACGGCGATGGAGCCACAGGGAAATTCCCAGAGTCCAAAGAGGCAGCAAATAGAGGAAACTTGCAGCTAGAAGACTCATAGAAGGCGCACCAATTGCAGAGAGTACCGAGATGTTTGAGATGGACCACGGTACCAGAGGAGCAAGAATTACAGCGCTATTCTCGATATCCAAAGCAAGGGCGCTTGAAGAGTTCTCTGCGTTCTCGCACAGATTGTTTGTCAGCATAATGGCCAAGGTCTGGTTGCAAGAAACCATTGAAGTAAACATGCTGGTAATCAGAACGCCAAAGAAAGGCGTGGAGTTATCGGAGAGGTCAGCTACCAGCTGGCACATACGGCGAAGCAGGTCAGTTGTCTGGAAAAGACCAGCGTAGCTTGAAGAAATGGTTACGATTGTCAAGACGTTCATCATGGAGAAGACACCGCCGCCATTCACCATGTTTGCAACAGTAGCTCCTGGAGCGCGTAGACCAAAGAGCAAGATGACAGGCAGGTCTGTAAGCGGAACGCGCTGGATGGTGACACACAGAATGCAGGCAAGCGCCAGGCTGGATGCCATGGTCACAATGACATCAACCTTAAGAAGCGAGAAAACAATTACAAGAAGTGCTGGTGTAAGTGAAATCAAAGAAAGCCTAAAGGAACGGCTCAGAAGACCAGTAACATCGGGGATAGTTCCCGTGTTTGCCATGAAGAAGTCCCAGGCCACGTAGATAACACATGCAGCAATAAAAGGCACAACGCTAGTACGAAGCATGCGGTTAATGTTCTTGGATAGATTGGTATCGGTAAGCTGCGAAACAAGGATTGCGCTGGTAGACATAGGGGAGCAACGATCTCCAAAGTAGCTACCTGCAAGGACGGCACCACCAATAAAGAACTCGCTTGCTCCAATTGCCTTACCAATAGACATGCAGATGATACCCATGGTTGCAGCGGTACCAAATGCGGTGCCCAAAAGCATGGACATCATGGTGCAGAGTAAGAAGGTAGCCAGAATAAAGACAGAAGGAGAAATAAGAGAAGCAGAAATGCTGACAATCTCTGGAATGGTTCCCGCTGCTCGCCATGCTGCACTCATAGCGCCTACAACGGCAAACAGCGCAATAATTGTTTTAACTTCCCAGACAGACTTAAACGCCGCTACAAGAAGTGTTTTTGCAGAGATTTTGCGGGAGAGTCCGTAGCCAAAAAAGAGGAAGAAACCAATGGTCAAAATAGATGTAAGGGGAAAAGATAGGGCTGTACCTACGATGAGCATCACCGCAAAGGCACTTAGTACTATTAGCTCTACCATGCATCCACTCCAAACGAATTTCTTATGTAAATAGAGTAGGCAACTAAAAAGTTGAAGTCCAACTGTTTTCAATGGTTATAATTACAAGTAATTTTTGTAATACGGTGGGAGCAAAAATGAACTTTCAAACCATGGATTATTTTGTTGCCGTTGCAGAAGAAAAGAGCTTCACCAAGGCGGCTGAGCGCCTGAGTGTAACGCAGCAAACGCTCTCGGCAAATATTGCGGCAGCAGAAAAAGAACTTGGCTCTAAGTTGCTAGAACGTACGGTCCCGCTGTCGCTCACGTTTGCAGGAGAAGAGTTCTTGCGCTACGCCCGTAGGTTCCAGGCTCAGCGTCGCGCTATGGATCAAGAGTTTCTTGATATTGCGGGCAACGAGCGAGGTCGCCTGCGTGTTGGTGTCACTGCTACACGAGGCCACATCATCATGCCGCGCTCCATTGCTGCATTCCAAAAATTGCACCCAAATATCTCCATTGAGCTTGATGAGGGCGAGAATGACGAGCTTGTTGAGTGGCTATCTGAAGGCCAGCTTGACTTGATCGTTGCAACGGTTAATTCATCGTCGTATGACCTGGTTGTTAAAAAGCTTTTTGACGAGAAGATTGTTCTGGTAGTTTCTCAAGTGCTTCTTGAATCTTTGTATGCAGATGAGGTTGACTCGGTCGTCGCGCAAGTCAAAAAGACGGGAAAGCTCACGGCTCTGGAAGCTTGCCCCTTTTTAACGGTTGGTAATCGAGATATTGCTGGTAGCTTTGCTCGCCATGCGTTTGCGGCATCGGGCATTTCTCCCACTATCAAGGTCATGTCCAGAAACTCCGAGACGCTTTTGGCGCTTGCCATGAGAGGCGTTGGCGCGTGCTTCTTGCCATCAGAGCTGGTTGCTTCGTCTTACTACGACTTTGAAACGTCCGGCCTTCACATCATTGAGCTGGGAAAAGAGATGTCGTACTCGGTTAGTGTTGCCTGGCGACGCACCGACCATGTGTGGAGCACAATCGAGTCATTTGCCCAGGTTCTCTCTGAGCAGCGCTATGTAGTTAAGCGAGGTGAGTAGCGTGGATGCTCTTCAGTCTGAAAACAATCTTGAGGTTTTGTATCAGGACGACTATCTACTTGCCGTGAATAAACCAGCGGGAATTATCGTTCATGCGGACGGTACCCATGAGCCCTCGTTAACTGAGGTAGTTTGCGAGAAACTCCACGCACTTGTGAGCTCAAGCCAGATAGACCTTTCCCAGGTCCAAGCTCTGAATCGCCTTGATAGAGAGACTACAGGTATTGTGCTTTTCTCGCTTAAAAAAGAAACGCAGGCACAGTTTGACCAGCTTATTGCCTCCAAGGAGCTTTCCAAAGAGTATCTGGCAGCTGTTAAGGGAGCATTTGAACCAAATAAACTGCTGATAGATAAGGCAGTTGGAAAAGACCGGCATGACGCTCAGAAGATGAGAATCTCAGTCACGGGTAAGCCTTCTCAAACGGAGGTGCGCCTCATTAAGGTTGCATCGTCAGCACAAGGTCAAACTCAAAGCTTGCTACTGGTCAATTTGCTGACAGGAAGAAAGCATCAAATTAGAGTGCATCTCTCGTCACTTGGATTTCCTCTGGTAGGAGACACGCTGTATGGAGGTGTGTCGTCTCTGCAGCGCGCTTCAAAAAAGAAGCACAGGCCGCAGTCATTAATGCTCCATGCATATCGTGTTGGATTTATTCATCCAGTCACGGGCGCAAAAATTGTGATTAAAACGGATATTCCAGAGCGATTTTCTTATTTTGGTGTTACCGAGGTGGACTTATAGTACATACTTTGTGGTAGAGACATACATTCATTTTGTGCGGATACGTTATCCAGACGTGCATAAAGTGAACGAGGAGGGGGAGAAATGCCTGGCACAATGCGAGGTGTCTATACCAACCTGACTGAAATCCGCAGGAAGGTATTTAAAGAGGTTTCAACGCTTGCGTATGAAAAAGCAGATAAGAGCGTTGATGAAATTGCTCGCCAGATGGAAGAGCTACCTTACAAGATTATTCCTGGTGATATTGCAACGTACCGCGAGAGCGTCTTCTTAGAGCGCGCTATTGTCGGTGAGCGTATTCGCATGACTATGGGCATGCCTATGCAGGGCGTGGATCAACCAGAGCATATTTCTGACGGCCTGGAAGAGGCCTCTCGACCAGAGGTTTATTATCAGCCACCTCTGATTAACATCGTTAAATTTGCGTGCAACGCATGCGAGGACAATGTGTATCGCGTTACCAATGCGTGCCAGGGCTGTCTTGCGCACCCTTGTCGAGAGATTTGTCCTAAAGAGGCAATTAGCTTCGTAGACAAAAAGGCATACATTGACCAGGAGAAGTGTATTCAGTGCGGCATGTGCTTCAAGGTCTGTCCTTACCAGGCAATTCATCACCACGTACGTCCTTGCGCTGCTGCTTGTGGTATGGATGCAATTGGTTCTGATGAGCACGGTCGCGCAGACATTGATTACGAGAAGTGCGTTTCTTGTGGCCAGTGCCTGGTCAACTGCCCGTTTGGCGCAATTGCCGATAAGAGCCAGATTTTCCAGGTAATTCAGGCTATCAATGAGGGTTACACCGTTGTTCCAATTGTGGCTCCTTCGTTTGTTGGTCAGTTTGGCAAGGGCAGCGTTGGTCGTCTTCGTGAGGCCTTCAAAGAGATGGGCTTTGCCGAGGTAGAAGAGGTAGCAACTGGCGCTGACCTCTGTACTGTTCAGGAAGCAGAAGACTTTGTCAAAGAAGTCCCAGAGAAGCTTCCATTTATGGGTACAAGTTGCTGTCCTTCCTGGTCTGCCATGGCTAAAAAAGAGCACCCAGAGCATGCTGATGCAATCTCTATGGCTCTTACTCCAATGGTTTTGACTGCTCGTTTGGTGAGAAAGCAAAACCCAGAGTCCAAGATTGTTTTTATTGGACCATGTACCGCTAAGAAGCTTGAGGCACTGCGTCGTTCCGTTAAGTCCGAGGTCGATTTTGTTCTGACCTTTGAGGAGCTTGCGGGAATGATGGAGTCTAAGGGCATTGACTACACCAAGCTTGATGACGACAACTCCGATTTTGAAAATGCATCTCATGATGGTCGTGCTTTTGCAGTGGCTGGTGGCGTAGCAGGTGCCGTAGTTAACGTCATTCACCAGAAGTATCCTGATAAAGAAGTACCCATCATGGCTGTTGACGGCCTTGCTGAGTGCCGAGCTATGCTTAAGGATGCCGTTAAGGGTAAATATCCAGGCTACCTTCTTGAGGGCATGGCTTGTCCAGGAGGATGTGTTGGTGGCGCCGGTACGCTGAGCGCAGTCAACCGTGCTGCCGCAGCAGTTAAGCGTTACGCAAAGACTGCTTCCTCTGAGCTGGCTTCTGCTAATAAGTACAACGATCTTATTCCAGAGCTTGCCGGAACGGTTTCTGCTGAGGTTGAGATTGCCGAGGTTCTTGAGGTTCAGAAGCCAGTTGAGTAGACACGTTCTCTCAAATTAAAAGCTAAACGCCGGTGCACTGCATCGGCGTTTTTTATGAGAAATGCAGATTAATAAGGCAATCTACCAAGTAATAAAAAAGGATCTGCGATTAACAGATCCTTTAAGTTTTAGCTGAGAGATAGTCAACAAAACGTTGATTAATTTGAATTACTCAGATTTTTCGTTCTTCATGGATGCATAGAACGTTGCATGCGCAAAAACGTCTTTAATAGTTTTTCCATTAATAAAAGGAAGAGCGAGAAATTCGTCTACCGTAGGAACTAGTTCAGAACAATCTACAAAGTGGTTTTTTGAGTTTCTGATACTGGTGTCTTGAGCTCTCCACGCCTCAAAATTGACATCAGTGAGGTAATAAACCTGGTGTCCGACTTGCATGTACACAGAGTGATTACTGTGCAGGTACTCTACCAGGTCTTCGTAAGAAATCTGGAGAACCTCAGAACTTTTCTTGCCCATGATGCAATCCTTTCCACGTCGCTTGCGCGCAAATTATGGACGCACTTTTATAGACTATACCGCCCTCAGAATACGCTTATTCAGATGAATTGAGAGGCATAGGCAAGCGGACGTTTTTTCTCGCTCAACGGCAATGAGCGGATGGTTGCAATTTTTAGTGCTACTATTTGAGAATTTCTTGCACCATCTCATCTGCAGTATCGCAAAGTGTGGTGGTACCTGCAGCTAGAAGCGTTTCTTTATCTCTAAATCCCCAGGTAACACTAATGCAAGGCATGCCACTGTTGTGTGCTGTTGCAACATCAACCTCAGAGTCTCCAATATAGACAGCGTCTTGAGGATTAACGCCAATTTGAGCAAGAGCGTAATGGACAGGTTCTGCATCAGGCTTTCTTTTAAGGTCATCTCGCTGACCTAGGGCAAAATCAAATCTACCTGGGAAAAAATTGCTCATTAAATCTGCAATGGCAAAGTCTGGTTTGTTTGAGACAACGGTGCACTTTACACCTGCAGCCCTAAGCGTATCAACAGCTTCAAGAATGCCAGGATACGGAGCAGTGTTATCCAAGCTATGGTCAGCGTAGTGCTCTTTAAAACACGCAAGTACACGCTGGTATGTTTCATTATCGGTGCCCTTTGGCACAGCATCGCGGATAAGCTTTGCAACGCCGTTTCCTACCATTTGACGGACCTCATCAACGGTATAGGTAGGCATATTGAACTGCTCAAGAGCGTAATTTGTTGCCCAAGCAAGATCAACAATAGTGTTCAGAAGTGTTCCGTCTAGGTCAAATACAGCGGCTTTATACATAAGGCACCTCTTCCAAGTTTATAAGTATTGTACAATTTCCTTGCGTTTTAAATTAATGCTGAGTGAATCCTTAGATCACCTTTTTTTGCAGTTTAGACAAGGAGTAGAAGGATGAATTGTATAAAAGTCGATGATTTATCTTATAAATATAAGGATTCTACAAACGGAATCGAAGGCTTTTCCCTGACGATTAATAAAGGCGATTTTGTTGCTGTAATCGGAAAAAATGGATCAGGAAAGACAACCTTTTTAAACGTTCTGGCAGGTTTATATAAAAATTACAAGGGAAAAATTATTGTTGAAGAAGAGATACCCTTTAGAGATGTTGGAGTTTGTCTACAGAAACAATCAATCGATTGGTATTTAAATGTCTTTGACAATGTGTACCTTGGTGCAAGATTAAGTGGGCAAACATCTAGCGATGCTAAGGAAAGTACTCATAAGATTATAAATTTTCTTGGATTGTCTGAGTTTGAAAAATCTTTACCTGATGGCTTATCTGGAGGACAACAGCAGCTCCTGCAGGTTGCAAGAGCGTTGGTTCATAAACCAAATTTTCTTATTCTTGATGAGCCAACCTCCGGGCTGGATGTAATCAAAGGGGATAATTTATTTAAATATTTAAGAAAAGAATGTGATAACAGAAACTGTACGGTACTTGTTTCCTCACATGATCTTGGTTTGTTGGAGGAGTATTGTGATCAGGTTTTATTAATAGAAGATGGTAAATTAAAATTTTTCGGTAAAATTTCCGACTTCTTTTTACAGTACTCTTATGAAAAATTAGCGCGAATTACTTTTGATGGATTGTTATCGCTTAACAATCAAAGTGATTTAATGTCTTGTTGCCCTTGTTCGATTGAAGAAAATGAAATAACAATACGTGAAGGTTATTTTCTTAAGCTGCCTGTTCTTATCGGTAAGTTACAGGAACTTGTTTCAATAAAAAATATTACTTTTAATAATTTGACACTGAGACAAATAATTTTGGAAGGATCTGATAATGAATTTTAAAAAAGAAAGTTTTGGTCTTTCATCATTTGTCATCGTTGTAGAAACAGAGCTTAATGCACTTAAGTCAAATAAACACATAATATATAGCAGCTTATTGACTCCAATTTTGTATTATGTTTTTTATGCAATAGGAATTCAGTCAACATTTGGAGATATATATTTTCATGGACAGTATATGTCCTTTTTGTCATTTGCATTTGCTGGCATTTTGATTATGTGCTTATTTCAACAAATGAATCAAAGTGTCTATAGGTTGGTTATAGATAAGCGATGGAATATTTTGCCGATTAAACTTGAGAGTGGTATTAATCCTGAGTGTTATGTGTTGGGTATTTCAACACTTCCTTTTGTAGTAACATTACTTCAATTAATAATTCTTTTGGCTATTTCAATGATTACTGGTATGCGGATAAGTCTTTGGCAAGTTATTGGCATGTTTTTGTTGTTGTGTATTTTCATTGTATTCTGGACATCAATTTTTTCCTGTATTGCATTGCTAATTAATGATTACAAACAGCGAGATTTTATTTTGAGTGTAGTAATGACGCCTTTGATTTTTGCCGCACCACTATTTTATTCTCTTGATAATGCTCCTATGATTCTTCAAGTTATATCAAGATGTAACCCGCTGACATATCAACTGGAATTAATAAGAAATGTAATGATTGGATATTTTGACTGGGGATTACTGATCTTTTTCTTAATAATCAGCATGATTGCATTGCTTTTTTCAGGAAGTGCACTAAAGAGAGTGGATTATACAAATGAAGAGCATTAAGTCTCTTTTGCTTTATAAGATCAGAGCGAAGAGATAATTAATTCAAATGATTAAAGTGCTCTAATTGAATAGGAGTACAATGTTTTATCTATGAGCAAGAACGTGCCGTCTACACGTTTTTGCCGTCTTGAAGGCGCTTTCCGATTTGGCACAGGGAAGCAAAGACGAAAGGATAAAAATGGATTGTTCCTCAGAAACCCCCCAGAATTATTCCGCTCACGTAGCTGTTGATTTGCACAGCATGCATACACATACCTGCGGAGAGCTTCGCGCAGAGCATATCGGCCAGACCGTTACACTCACTGGTTGGGTTTGGCGTCGTCGTGACTTTGGAGGCCTAATCTTTGTTGACCTTCGTGATCGTGAGGGTTTGACACAGATTCTGTTTGACCCAGATGTTGATGCAGAAACATTTGCAACTGCAGAGACTATTCGTCCCGAGTGGCCTGTTTTGATTTCTGGTACGGTTCAGCATCGTTCTGAAGGTCAGACTAATGAGGCTCTTGCTACCGGTGAGGTAGAGGTACTTGCTTCAAAGATTGAGGTTCTTAACACTAGTGCAGTTCCACCATTCCAGATTGAGAACCACATTGATGTTAACGAGGACCTTCGCCTGAGGTACCGCTACGTTGACCTGCGCCGTCCTCAGATGGCACAGAACCTTCGTATGCGTTCTGATTTTGCATTTGCGCTTCGTGAGGCATTCCATAAGCGTGACTTTACCGAGGTAGAGACTCCAGCGCTGTTCAAATCTACTCCTGAGGGAGCTCGCGACTTCCTGGTTCCATCCAGAATGCAGGGTGGAAACTTCTACGCACTGCCACAGTCTCCACAGCTATTAAAGCAGCTGCTGATGATTGGCGGCGTTGAGCGTTACTACCAGATTACTAAGTGCTTCCGCGATGAGGATCTTCGTGCAGATCGTCAGCCTGAGTTTACGCAGGTTGATATGGAGATGGCATTTGTCCGCGAGGAAGATGTCATGGCTGAGCTTGAGGATATTCTGGGCGATGCATTTGCAAAGATGGGCATTGAGTTCCCAGCTCCACTGCGCAAGATTCAGTACTGGGACGCAATGGATACCTACGGTTCCGATAAGCCTGATACCCGCATTGGTATGGAGCTTCACGATGTTTCTGAGGTCTTCAAGCAGTCCAGCTTTAAGCTCTTTAGCTCTGCCGCAACAACTGATGGTCAGTACGTCAAGGCAATCAACGTTAAGGGTGCAGGCACTTGGCCACGCTCTCAGGTAGATAAGCTTGCCGAGGTAGCTGCCGGCTTTGGTGCTAAGGGACTTGCATGGGTCGCCTTCAAAGAGGATGGTTCCGTGGGAGGTCCTATCACCAAGTTCTTCTCGCCAGAAGAGCTTGAGGCACTACGCGCAGAGATATCAGCTGAGGCAGGGGACTTGATTCTTTTTGCTGTGGGCGGTCGCCTGGAGACAGATGAGATTCTTGGTGGTATGCGCCTGCATATGGCAAAGGTCCTAGATGTACCACGAGAAGGTCATGATTTCCTCTGGGTTGTTAATTTCCCACTGTTCCACTGGGATGAGGAGACTCAGTCTTACGCCTCTGAGCACCAGCCTTTCACCCTTCCTCGTGAGGAAGAGCTTGATCTTCTGGATACCAATCCTCTGGCTATGGGTTCGTACACCTACGACTTTGTTATGGACGGCTTTGAGGCTGGCGGCGGCGGAATGCGTATCCACAATGCTGAGCTGCAGCTTAAGATTCTGGAGAAACTCGGCTTTACTGAAGAGCGTGCAAAGGCTCAGTTTGGCTTCTTGATGGAGGCTTTGACGTTTGGCGCACCTCCAATGGGTGGTTTTGCACTTGGTCTTGACCGCGTATGCATGCTGCTTGCAGGTGCTGATTCCATCCGTGATGTCATGGCCTTCCCAAAGACTACTTCTGGCTCTGATCTGATGTCCAGCGCTCCTTCGCCTGTTTCTAATGAGCAGCTCAAGGAGGTTTCGCTTCAAACGCTTCCAAAAGAGGCATAAGCAAACCAAGCAACGCAAGACAGTAAGGTACGTGGTGTTTTAGTAATGAATGACGCTTCTGTAAAAGAAAAAGCTCCATCTGCTCGCGCTGAGTTAAAGGTAATCTTGGACCATTTTGGCGCGTATAAAAAGGACTTTGTTATGTCGGGACTCTGCGTGTTTGCAGAGTCCCTACTCGAATTAGTGATTCCTGTACTCATGGCCCAAATTGTTGACCAGGGTATTTTGCAAGGCAATCTTCAAACTGTTTTTGTAAACGGCACCGTTATGGTTGTCTTTGCTCTTCTCGCAATGTTTGCTGGTATTGGCTATGCACGCTACTCAGCAAAAGCAGCCATGGGACTGGGCTCTCAACTCAGACAAGATGAGTATCGTCGTATGGAAGAATTTGCTTTTGCAAATCTTGATAAATACGATTCATCCTCTCTGGTCACACGACTGACGTCAGACGTCACCATTATTCAGAACGCCTTTGCAATGGGCACACGCCCGTTTATGCGTGGACCAATTATGCTGGTCATGGGCTTGGTTATGGCATTTATTATGAGTCCAGAGCTGGCAGTAGTGTATTTTGCGGTGCTGCCATTCTTGGCTATTGCACTCTTCTTTATTGTGAAGCGCGTTGGTCCTTTGTACCGCGTTATGCAAAGCGCAATGGATAAGCTTAACGAGGCTCTGCAGGAAGACTTTGCGGCCGTGCGTGCTATTAAGGCATATGTCCGAGAAGGATATGTCTCTGATCGTTTTAAAAAAGTTAATACGCAGTACGCGCAGACTGCTACAAAGACCTTTGGCACATCCGTCTTAAACCTGCCTATTTTCCAAGCATCAATGTATGTCACTAACGTGGCTATTCTTTGGTTTGGTGGCCAGATGATTATGGCTGGCAGACTGGGCGTTGGTGAGCTCACAGGTTTCATGAGCTACGTGCTGCTTATCATGAACTCTCTTATGATGATTTCTGGCGTGTTCTTGCTTACTGCTCGAGCCATTACCAGCGTACGTCGAATTGGAGAGATTCTTTCCGAAGAACCTGCTATTGAGTCTCCAGAGCACGGCTTGACTGACGTTAAGAATGGCGCAGTCCGTTTTGAAAACGTGTCCTTCAAGTACAGTCAGAGCGCTGAAGAGAACGTTCTTGAAGACATTAACCTCTCGTTTGCGCCAGGCTCTACCGTTGGTATTCTCGGCGGCACCGGCTCAGGAAAAACCACCCTTATCCAGCTGATTGCTCGCTTGTACGATGCAACTGAAGGCACCGTTTTTGTTGGTGAGAATGACGTCCGCTCCTACAATCTAGTTTCACTTCGTGATGCAGTATCTGTTGTCCTTCAGAAAAACGTGCTGTTCAGCGGCACCGTTCGCGACAACCTGCTGTGGGGAGATTCCAATGCAACTGATGAGGAACTGCTCCACGCGTGTTCTATTGCATGCGTTGATGAGTTTCTTGACAGGATTGGTGGTTTGGACGGAGACCTTGGCCAGGGTGGCGTTAATGTCTCCGGTGGCCAGAAGCAGCGTCTTTGTATTGCACGCGCGCTTTTGAAGAAGCCAAAAATTATCATTTTTGATGACTCTACCAGCGCGGTTGATACAGCAACTGATGCAAAGATTCGTGCAGGACTTGCCGAACTTGCTGACATGACAAAAATCATCATTGCCCAGCGTGTGAACTCAGTTATGGACTCAGATCAGATTGTCGTTCTTGATAACGGTAGGGTTCATATGACTGGCACCCACACAGAACTTCTCGACAAGAGCCCTATCTATAGAGAGCTTTATGAGTCGCAGACTGGCGGTAGTCAGTCAGACATTGACGCTGCTGGTAAGGAGGTGTCACATGGCTAATCGCGCAGGAGGAGCACGTCCTCAAAACATCGGACATACCATTAGAGTGTTTGTCTCGTACTTAGGTCATGCTAAGAAACGCCTTATGTTGGTGGCACTTCTTGTTTCTAT
>CALIAZ010000045.1 GCA_938045565.1 uncultured Atopobium sp. | reverse complement strand
GCAGGTAGGCCACGGCCGTTGGGTCGTACATGCTGAAGCCCTCCTCCTGGTAGTGGACGCGATAGTTGAGCAGCAGCTTGACCAGCATGTCGCCACTCTTACCGGAGTTCTGGATGTTCTCGATGTCCTCAGGCATCACGCGAGCGGCGTCACCCACCTCAAGGCCAACCATAGCCACATGAACGCCGGATGCAAAGACAATTTTTGCTGCCTCGGGGTCAACACCCACGTTAAACTCGGACATGACGCCAAGGTTTCCGCGGGTCAGGGCGCCGCCCATCATAACAATGCGGTCGATATTCTCCTTGACCTGTGGATATGCTTTCAGCAGCAGCGCAATATTGGTCAGGGGGCCAAGCGTCACCAGCGTGGTTTTCTCGCCAGCCGAAGCGCCCTCCATAATGACGCGATGCTGTGACTCAAGTGCGGTTTCTTCAAGAAGACAGTCCGTCTGAATGCCATCGAACTCGTAGCCTCTCATACCGGACGCACCGTGGACATCGCTTGCGTCCATTGGTTTTCTGAGCAGCGGCTCGGCGGCACCTCGTGCAACAGGCACGTGCTGGTTCCAGAATTTGAGCAGCTTGAGGGCATTGTTGGTGACGTTTTCGATACCAACATTTCCGCTGACAGTAGTAATTAATTTGATATCCAGCGCCTTTGCGGCCAGGGCAAAACCCAGCGCAATGGCGTCGTCGATGCCCGGATCTGTGTCGATGATGACGCGCGTCTTAGTTGAAAGCGTTGTCATAAGTCTCCTTTGTACGTTTGAGCTGCGTGTATGCTGCGTGTGAACTGCGTTTAGGCTTGGTTGGAGCCGTTTTCTGCGTGTGAACTGCGAGTTATGAAGCAACAATCACTGCAATTTTAACCTAAAACTCAACTACCTGCTGATACGTTGGAATTGATTGCTGGGCACCAACCTTAGTGGTAGCAAGCGCTGCAGCCTTTGCAGCCACGTCGAGCGCCTGCTTGATGTCGTGGCCCTCCAGCTGCCCCGATGCCTGGAACGCGGCGAGTGTGCCCATAAACGTATCTCCCGCGCAGGTAGTGTCCACGGTGTCCACGCGATAGCATTCCTGCTGGTAGACGCCGTGTGCGTCGGCAGCGATCGAGCCTTTGGACCCCAGCGTCAACACCGCAGTAGCCACGCCGCTTTCAAGCACCTTCTGCACCGCAACCTCGGGCTCTGCCAACGGGCTAATCTTGCCCTCGCCAAACAGGTCCGCAAACTCAATCTCGTTCAGGCAGAGCAAGTCCACGCTGGCGAGAAGACCGGTAGTCATGGTAGCCGCGGGCGATGGGTTCACCATCGTATAGAGCCCCAGCTCATGCGCGTACCTGATAAGCTCAAACGTGGTCGACAACTCGCACTCAAACTGCGTCAAGAACACGTCACCTGGCTCCACAATGCGGTCAAGCACCGCTTTTACATCGTCAACTATGCGCGCGTGATTAGCGCCGTGGTCCAAAATGATGCGATTATCGCCGCCAACGCGCACGATTACGGCAACACCAGTGGAGACTCCAGACAGCTCGTCTACCTGCTCCGCATTGACACCATAGTCAATAAGCGACTGCTTGAGGTTCTGTCCGAACGAGTCAGCACCAACAGCACCAATCATATGGACATCTGCGCCCATTCGAGCTGCGGCAACTGCTTGGTTGGCGCCCTTTCCACCTGGGCTGGTGACAAGATTTTTGCCGCCGATGGTCTCGCCCTGCTGAGGCATCTTATCTGCCTCGATAGAGATGTCCATGTTCAGGCTTCCAAATACAATCACTTTGCCCATGTGAGACTCCTTCTTTGCAAGAGTACCGTGCTCGACGTTGCTGCTGCTCGACGTTCTTCTCGCCAGTGCAACTGAAAAATGTCCTGTTTATAGGGTATATAGTAATAGCTTGACCAATCGCGTCAACCCAACTACTCTTAGAGTGCTTGAGTGGACGGGCGTTCAATTTTTCAGTTGGCGCCGCTCTTGCAAAACACCTATTTCAAGGAGGTGCTTTATATGCCTAGTCGAAGTAGCAGCTTACGTCTGACAGCAGATGCTGACCCTGTTCATTTATGTGTGACGGATATAAAGAAACCTCTTATTCAAAAGTTTTAAGTACTTGAGCCTAACAAAATTACAGTTAGATAGCTTATAGGCTTATATGTTTACAGATTTACCTGCTCGTTTATAACCAGCTCGATTCTGTAGATATATGAATCTATGCATCCGGTTTCGGATCATCTGGTTTCAGGCCGTCCGGTTCAAGTCCCGCACATAACAGAACGCTTTCAGTTTGCGTCATACACCAACCAGTTAGTCATTCGTTTTCACTAATCATCGGAGGTGCACATGGCAATCATGAAGCGCACAACCCAAACAAAGACAGCTCAGACCACCTCGGGAGAGCTTGGACAGTCCTTGACCTTTGCCGCAACTCACTCGGTAAAGAGCGTCTGTCGTAAGTTCCATACCACCCCGGACGGCCTTGCCGTTGACATTGCGCAGGCAAAATACGACCTCGACGGTCCAAACGTTATCACCAGCGCCGCTGAGGAGCCTTTCATCATTCGCCTGCTCAAAAGCTTTGCAAGCCCTTTCACCTTCATTTTGATTACGCTCGCAGGCATTTCTTACGTCACTAACGTGGCTCTTGCCGCAGATGGCGAGAAGGACCCGTCAACCGTCGTCATCATCACCGCAATGGTGCTTATCTCCGGCATTATCGACTTTGTCCAGAGCTCCAAGGGAGCCTCGGCGGCGGCCGCGCTCTCAAAAATGGTGACCTCAACCACAAGGGTCATCCGTCGCCCCATCGACTTTGATGACACGGGTGTGGACCAGGGCGTCAACCAGGACGTTGACCAGGGCTTCGACCAGGGATTGGATGACGCCGCAAATGCCGCTGTGGACTTCGGGGATGAATACGCCGCAGATGAAGCCGCCGACTACGCCGAAGACCCCGCCGACGAGGCCGGAGCTCCTGAAGAGCCCAAACTTGCTTCCGCACTGGGAGAAGAAATCCCCTTTGAACAGGTAGTTATTGGCGATATCATCCGCTTAGCCTCAGGCGACATGATTCCCGCGGACTGTCGCGTTCTGGACGCCAAAGACCTCTTTGTCAACGAAACCGCACTCACCGGAGAATCAGAGCCTGTCGAGAAAACCGCTGGTGTAGTCCACGCTCACCGTCGCGCAGATGGCACACGCTATCCCCTCTCGCTCTCTGAGTGTACAAACCTGCTGTTCGCCGGCACCACCGTTCAATCAGGAAGTGCAACGGTAGTGGTAGTTGCAACCGGCAACAAATCCTACGTGGGCACCATGTCCGAGCTGCTCCAGCAGCCTGCCGGCGAGACCAGCTTTGACGAGGGCCTCAAGTCCGTCTCCAAGGTGCTTGTCTCGTTCATGTTGATCATGTGCCCCATTGTGTTCTTTGCAAACGGATTCCTCAAGGGTGACTGGTTTGACGCGCTGCTCTTCAGCGTTTCCGTTGCCGTAGGCATTACCCCTCAGATGCTGCCCGTCATTGTGACCACTTGCCTTTCTCGCGGTGGAACGCAAATGGCCAAGCAGGACGTTATTGTTAAGAATCCGGCCGCTATCCAGAACCTGGGCGCCATGGACATCCTGTGCACCGACAAAACCGGCACCATCACCGCAGACGAGGTTGTGCTTGAGCGCCACCTCAACATTCTGGGTGAAGAGGATCCTCGCGTGCTCCGTCACGCGTATCTGAACAGCTACTTCCAGACCGGCCTTAGAAACCTTATTGACAAGGCAATTATCAAGACTTCAAACGATGAACTGCCCACTAACCTGCTGAGCGTTGAGTACGAAAAGATCGACGAGGTCCCGTTTGACTTTGAGCGTCGCCGTATGAGCGTTGTGGTGCGAAACACAAAAACTGACAAGACACAGATGATCACCAAGGGCGCCGTCGAGGAAGTTCTGAACGCATGCTCCTTTGTTGACCTGGACTCCGAGATTAAGCCGCTGACTCCCGCCCAGCGCAAGAGCGTTATGGACCGCGTTTACCAGCTCAATCAGGAGGGTATGCGCGTGGTTGGTGTTGCTCAGAAGAGCGACCCTCGCGGCGTCGGCGAGTTTGGCGTAGACGATGAGCGCGACATGGTGCTTATTGGCTACCTGGCCTTCTTGGATCCACCAAAAGAGAGCGCTCGCGAGGCAATTGCCAAGCTCAACCAGAAAGGCGTGCAGGTCAAGGTACTCACCGGTGACAACGAAGGCGTCGCTGCCGCCGTCTGCAAGAAGGTGGGCATCCACGTTGACGAGCTCCTACTTGGAAGCGACGTAGAGAATCTTAACGACGAACAGCTTAAAGAGCGTATCGAGAAGACCCAGCTCTTTGCAAAGCTTTCCCCTATGCAAAAGGCTCGCGTTGTCTCTGCGCTCAGGTCCAACAACCACGTGGTCGGCTTCATGGGCGACGGCATTAACGACGCAGCCGCCATGCGCTCCTCCGACGTAGGAATCTCCGTTGACACCGCTGTTGACGTGGCAAAAGAGTCCGCAGATATCATCTTGTTGCAGAAGGATCTGCTGGTACTTGAGCACGGTGTCGAAGAGGGTCGCAGGACCTACGGCAATACCATCAAGTACATTAAGGCAACCGCAAGCTCTAACTTTGGTAACGTACTATCCGTTTTGGTGGCCAGTTTCTTCCTGCCGTTCTTGCCTATGAGTGCCCTCCAACTGCTCCTGTTGGGACTGGCATATACCGTTACCTGCATCGCGATTCCGTGGGACAACGTTGACGATTCGTTCCTTTCAAGCCCTCGCTCTTGGGACGCTCATTCGATTACAAACTTTATGCTTTGGATTGGTCCTATCAGTTCAATCTTTGATGTACTGACCTTTGCGCTTATGTTCTTTGTGGTCTCTCCCGCCCTTGCCGGAGGAACCTGGGCAGAACTTACCGCAGCTGGAAACACCGCAGCTCAGGCGCTCTTTATTCTGTCTTTCCAGACAGGCTGGTTTATCGAATCCATGTGGACCCAGACCTTTGTTCTCCACGCACTCAGAACTAACAAGATCCCGTTTGTTCAGAGCATGCCTTCTACCTCACTGTTTGCCCTCACAACCGCAGGAATCATTGTGGTCAGCGCTCTTCCGTATCTGCCCATGTTTGCCCAGCCTTTGAGCCTTGTTGCTCTGCCTTTGTCATTCTTTGGGTGGTTAGTGGCGCTCATGAGCGGGTATATGGTTCTCATCACCATAATCAAGAGCCTCTACGTTAAGCGATTTGGCTCTCTGCTCTAACCTTGCTCCAGGAAGGACCGAGATGGACGTAAAAGAAGCCATGGACCAGCGCATTTCCCTGCGCGCCTACGACCAAAAGCCTATTGAGCAAGAGAAACTCTCTCAGCTCCAGGAAGCCATTGACGTCGCAAATGCCCAGATGGCAGAGGTTGCACCCGATCATCCCGCAATCCTCACCATCGAAGGTCCTCACCTCGAGGACGGCACCTCCGTCCACATGAAGAACAGGTCTATTGTCGGTCCCATTTACCACTACGTAGCAGGTTATTGTGAAGACGCAATTGCCCGTGAGCTCATCGGTTACTATGGCGAGGAGATCGTTCTTCTCGCCATACAGCTGGGCATTGGCTCATGCTGGATTGCCGAGACCATGGACTGGAAGACCCTGGCTCGCGACGAGTACAACGGCCTTAAGCTGGTCATTATTATCTCCATCGGATACGCTCCGGAAAAGATTCCGCTTAAGCAGGAAGGCATTCGTACCGCAATTCGTCTGCGTACCAAGAAGCCTGCGCAGATTATGACCGCAAACGGCGAGCCAACTGAGCCAGAGAAGATGCCCGAGTGGTTTAACCGCGGCATTAATGCGGTTTTGGCATGCCCGACCGCCATCAACAAGCTTCCAGTTGTGTTTGACCTGACAGATGGCGTGGTAAGCGCGTCTATGCCTAACCAGCGCCACCTTGTCCAAGACTACGACCTGGGCATCTCCAAGCTGCACTTTGAGCTTGCTGCTGACCTCAAGGGCACGTGGGAGCTTGGACAGCCTGGTTGCTTTATCGTTTCTGAATAGCGCACTCACAAACGCCTCACTCCCCCCCACCGCCTTCCTGAGCGGCGCTTTTCCGAGTAGCGGCTCTCCGAGCAACGCACTCTCCGAGCAACACGTTCTCCGAATAACGACTCAGCTCACCGCACCTCCCAGCTCACAGCCGTCCAACAGCGCACCTCCCAGCTCATCGCCGCACCACCAACAAGAAAGGACCTCACATGGCCTGCTCCGCACAACACGTTGCAAACAAAGTTCTCTCGTCCTACCAGTGGAGACTTGCAACTAAAAAGTATGACCCTACCAAGAACGTCTCTGACGAGAACCTTGACGCAATTCTCGAGGCTGCTCGTCTAGCACCAAGCTCCTACGGCCTGGAGCCCTGGCGCTTCCTAGTCGTTAATCTGCGAGAGGATCTGGCCTCTGAGCAGTCACTTCGCCTTAAAGAGAAACTTTACGAGCCATGCTATGGTGCTCGCGCATCCCTTAACGGTGCTCACTACCTGGTTATTCTTCTTGCTCGCAAGAACATCAACACAGAATCTGCTTACGTCAAGCACATGATGCACGACATCAAGCAGCTTCCTGCAGACTTTGAGCCAACCTATGCAGCTGCTTTCAAAAACTTCCAGGAGAACATGTTTAACCTGGTAGACAACGAGCGTGCGACCTTTGACTGGGCTTGCAAGCAGACCTACATTGCGCTTTCAAACATGCTTACCATGGCCGCTATGATTGGTGTCGATAGCTGCCCAATCGAGGGCTTTAACCGCGAAGCTGTCGATAAGATTTTGGAAGAAGAAGGTCTTCTCGACGGCGGCCAGTACAACGACTTTGGCGTTTCCTGCATGCTTAGCCTGGGCTATCGTGACATGGATCCTGTCCAGAAGCGTCGCCAACCAGCTGAGGATGTTATCGTCAAGCTATAAAGCGTTGTTACATTAACTTTTGAGCTGCCTCCTATTTCTCAACACCAAGGAATAGGAGGCAGTCTTTTTTAGCAGGGGATTCTTTAACGAGCGGAGAAGTTTTTGCTGAGCAGGAAACTTACTGCTTGTGCGAAACTTGGTCACACATAGCTTGATCGCATACCATTTTGACGCCAACTGGTCTTTTTTGATTTGAAGTGGCTTATTCTGATCCAAAAATGGCTTATTTCGGTGCGAAGTGGTAAAAAATGCGTTTAGTTGGGGTATGCAGGATTGACGAACTTCTATGCAATCGTTTTACCAGCGGTTTTAATTGGACAAATTTTTTGTGTACATTCATATTATTTATGAACTGCTTAAACGTGAATGCCAAAATGACAAAACTAAAAAATTATCCCCAACTAAACGGGTTTTTTACCCAAAACAGTACCCTCTGAATGACATATCAATTTCTTGATTAGTTTTCGTGCATATTAGGCAGTCTTTATGCACACAAGGTGACTTCGTACGTTTTCGAGCACCCTATGAGCCTCGAGCGCCTCGCACATCCAGTGTGCCTCGCGCGCTCCGGCGCGTCATACACGCCGCTTAACCACGACGTGTATGACGCGCTTGCACGAACAGTGTAGATGACCAGCTTAACCAGCGAAAACCGCTGATTACCTGCGGATAAACCTAAAGCCGCGACCAGAATGGATGTACGGCAAGAAAGCTCGATCTTCTTCGCAGATACTACCTGCAACGTTGTCGCGAGCATCAAGCTCCAAAAGACCTCGAGCAATCGAAAGCTCGCCCGCATAACGGCCATATGCCTTGCTGCTTACCAAGATGGCGCCAGTAGCAACAGTTTCCCAGGTAGAAGGCTTTGCGTCGTAAACGGGTGCATCTTTCCACAGCCTGGACTCCTGCGAGCGAATAATATACGAGCTGGAATCAGGTCGATCGGTCTGAAGTCGATCGTAGAGATACTCAAATTCAGGCTTGAGCTCCGTCTTTAACTCAATGCAGTTTTGCTCAAGCTGGCCGATGCGCTTCCACGTAGACTCAGTAACATCTGGGTCGCCAATAAGCACCACGTCAGAGTGAGCGTCGTAGAGAGCAAGCATCGCCTGAATAAGCGCATCGCCCGAAAGTCCACGGTGTTCCTCGACAGTTGGCAGCCCCTCATAGAGAGGTCCACGGAAAACCTCGCCAGGAACAAACGAGAAAATCTGGAATCCAAGAGCAGAAAGATGCGCATTAATTTGAGCTACGCGCTCAAGAGAAAGGCCTGTGTAGCTCTTAGGATAGTAATTGTGGCAGGCGGCAAAACGAGTGAAGTCAGCACCAGCTGCGCGCCACGCAGAGATATCGTCCTTAGTAATGGTTGAAGCATTAAAAACCACATGAAACTTATGAGAAAGCTCTACGGTCTCTTTCGCATCAAATCCAAAGTCAAGACGCACGTACGTAATGCCAAGCTCTGCAAGTTCGTCAAACTTCTGAACGCCAAGTTTTGAAAGAGTAACGGGAGAAATATCAGCAATAAGATTAATCTCAGCTTTTCTGCAAAGCTCTAAGAGCTTGCGAGCCTCAGTGCGATAATCAATCCCCTCTTCTTCAGGGATGTGTAATGAGGTAAATGCATAGTGACATCCGGCTGCCTGCGCTTTTGCTACAACCTCAGCATTAGCTTCATATCCACTGGCAAAATACAGTGAAATTCCGGTGCGCATAAATCCTCCAAGTGAATTACAAAACGCTTTCTAGAAGACGGGTTTCTCGCCAGGCGAGAAGAAAAATCCCTCTTCCTAGGATACCTAAGAAGAGGGATAAACGTTTCTAAAACGTGTGGTTTTTACTCGCCGAAGACGTCGTTGATACGATCCTCGTCAACGCCGAAGAACCAAGTAAGTGCAAAGCCTGCAGCGTAAGCAAGAACCATTGCAAGCAGGTAGAAGACCTGGTTACCAGGCTGGACAATCAGCAGACCAAAGAGGCCGGAGACGCCCTGGGAAACGGTACCAAGGTGGAAGAGGTAAGCAATTACGGAGCCAACACCAGAGCCAAGGCATGCGGTGATGAATGGCTTACCAAGAGGCAGGGTAACTGCGTACATAAGAGGCTCGCCAATGCCGAGCATACCAACTGGGATGGACTCGGTGAGGTACTTCTTGACGCGCTTGTTCTTGGTCTTGAAGAGGATTGCAAGACCAGCACCAACCTGGCCGCCGCCTGCCATCATCAGCAGAGGAAGCAGGTAGTTGATACCCTGAGTTGGGCCCTCTGGGTTGTTAAGCATAACGTGGATTGGGGTAAGTGCCTGGTGAAGACCAACGGAAACCAGTGGCAAGAAGGTAGAACCAAGCAGGTAAGCGCCAAAGACACCAAGCTTGTCGTAGAAGAACTGAAGGACAAAGAAGATTGCCTGAGTGAGCCATGCGCCTGCAGGCTGAAGAATCAGGACAGAACCAATAACACCGATGATAACGGTGCAAAGTGGAGTCAGGAAGGTGTCAAGAACGCTTGGCATAACCTTGTGCAGGTTCTTCTCCAGGAATGCGAAGAAGATTGCGCAGATGATTGCACCAATCATGCCGCCTGCTGCTGCGTTGAAGAGGTCAGAAGAAGCGACGATAAATGCGCCCTCCTTGAAAGCAACAGTTGGAAGGCTGAATGGAAGGTGAACCAGACGAGTTGCAACGCCGTCAACAGTCTTGGAAGCAAGAAGAGGCATACCAGCGTTAGCAATGGAGAGTGCACCAGCCATAGCACCAAGAACGCGAGAACCGCCAAACTCCTTGGCAGCGTTCTCGCCAGCAAGAACTGGCAGGTAAGCGAAAAGTGCCCAACCCATGGTCCAGATAGCTGCGAACCACCACTCATTGGCATAAGCCTTACCAGTGGAGAAGTTGATAACGTTGATGATACCGTTGATCAGACCTGCAGAAATGATGCCAGGAAGCAGTGGAACAAAGATGTTAGCAATCTTCTTGAGGAAGCGCTGAACAGGCTTGTTTTCATACTTAGCCTTCTGAGCTGCCTTGTTGTCCTTAGCTGCGGAAACAACGTCGTCCTCAGATGCGTCACCAGCAGCAACGCCGGTAAGCTTGGAGAACTCAACAATAACCTTGTTGACAACGCCAGGACCAAGAACAACCTCAAGGTACTCTGCATCCTCGACCAGACCCATAACGCCATCAATAGCCTTGATAGCCTCAGAGTCAACCTTTGCAGGATCTACGGTCTTAATGCGGAGCCTGGTCATGCAGACCATGTTGCTCTGAACATTTTCTTTGCCACCGACGGCAGCAAGAATCTGTTCTGAAAGCTTGGTGTAATCCATACTTTCCTTCTTTCTCTCGTTGCGATGTTGCAACAAATACGTATCAAGAATACATAAAAAATGAACTTGGCGGTACAACAATCCATACCTGTAATTCATTGTTTCATGTTTTGACCTAATTTGAATGCTCTATTACTGCAGGTAAATTGAGCGTTTTTCAAAACTTACCGTACGCTTGCACGTCACGCTAATACCACTGACCGATGCTGCTGGAACAAAATGCTCACGCTTGTGTCATTTGTTCCGACAGTAGTTACTACAGAGTGACCCTGACATGACCATGAGCAGCCTCAAGCTTGGCTTTTGCCTCTTCTACAGGCATCTGAGTAAGCAGCATAACAATAGCAAGCTTTGCATTACCATCAGCCCGGTCAAGCGCCTGAGCTGCCTCTTCACGAGTGCAACCAGTTGCTGCCATAGTGATGTTCTGTGCGCGAACTACCAGCTTTTTGTTGGTCTGCTGCACGTCAACCATAAGGTTCTGATATGCCTTGCCCACACCAACCATAGAACCGGTCGAAATCATGTTCAGAATCATCTTCTGAGCGGTACCAGACTTAAGGCGCGTGGAACCTGTAAGAACTTCAGGACCGCAGGAAGGCTCAATAGCAAGCTCTGCCTCTTTGCCCACTTCAGAACCCTTATTACAGGCAATAGCAACAGTCTTGCAGCCCAAAGAACGAGCATAGCGCAGGCCGCCAATAACGTAAGGTGTGCGACCACTAGCTGCAATTCCAATAGCAATGTCGTTCTTGTTCAGGCCAATCTTCTTGAACTCTTCTTCGCAAAGCTCAAGAGAATCTTCCGCGCCTTCAACTGCACGTACAAAGGCCTTCTCGCCACCGGCGATAAGACCAACAACCACGTCAGGAGAAACGCCAAAAGTAGGCGGACACTCAACCGCGTCTAAAACACCCAGACGACCGGAAGTTCCAGCGCCAAAATAGACGATTCTGCCGCCAGCTTCTAGCGAGGAAACTGCCCACTCAACTGCCTGTGCTACCTGCGGAAGAACCTCTTTGACGCCAGCTACCACGTTGAGGTCTTCCTGGTTCATAACGCTAACCAGCTCAAGCGGGGTCATCTGATCCAGGTCCATGGTGTTGGGGTTTCTTGTTTCGGTGACAAGTTTTGTTAAATCAATCACGTTTTCACCTTCTGTGTTGAGATTTTTACGCAATAACGTCGTTGGCTGTACCAGACAAATCTTGGTCAGAAGAAAGCGTATTGACACGCTCGGCTGAATCCAACTTGCCAATATAGTTTGTCGAGAAACGCTTAACGCTCTTCTCGTAATTTCTATTTACATAGGCTGCAAAGAGCGCATCTACAACGTTGAGCTGGGCAATTCTTGAAGACATGGCGCCGCTTCTCATGATGTGCTCTGTTTCCGCAACGCCCAAAACGTAGTCGGAGCGGTGAATGAGCTCTGAATCAATGCCGCCGCGAGTGATGGCAACCACCTTGGCACCGTTTGCCTTTGCAATCCAGGCACACTCAATGGCTTCTCGCGTAAGGCCTGAGTAGCTGACCACAATAGCAAGGTCTTCTCGCCCCATGTTTTTGGCGTAGAGCATCTGAGAATGGTAATCGTCACTCAAATTGCAGTTGATGTTGAGGCGCATGAGTTTGAGCTGTAGGTCTCTTGCAACCAGAAGCGAAGCTCCCATGCCAAAGAGGCAGATGGAATGAGCTTGCATCATGAGTGAAACAACTGAGTCAACAACCTGAGCGTCAAGCAATTGCCTGGTAAGCTCCAGCGAAGAAATGTTCTTTGCCGTAACTTTTTCGATAATCACATCAGTGGTGTCACCTGCGATAACGCCGCCGACAGCAATATCGTTGCTTTTGTTACTTACTGCCAGCTCGTAAATAAGCGCCTGCTGGAACTCTTTATAGCCACCGCAGCCAAGCTTCTTGCAAAGCCTGACAACCGTTGATGCAGATGTATACGTTTGAGCTGCTAGTTTATGGATTGATTGACCAACTGCCGCCTCTGGATCCGACAGAATATAGTCGACAATATCGCGTTCAGCTGAACTAGCATTTTTGCGATACTCTTCCAGACGTAGACGAACACCTCTCACGCAATCACCTCCGGCCGTCCAGTTGACTAAAACGTTTGACTATATTGTTTCACGATGCCATAAAAATTTCATCTGTAAAGTAGGCAGTGCCGTAAACGGTAGTATTGCGTGCGCAAGTGTAAGCGCGCTCCACGTGCGTTGCATGCGCGACTGCTCATGTTTTCCCAGCATAATGCGGGGACAATTGACGCAAAATCTAAGCCTTATGTTAGGTACGTTAATACCACTTCATAAAAACTTTTACTACCGAGTAGACATTTGACCACGTAAAACCTGATTAAAATATTTCATCTTTGCCTAAAAAATTCAAATTTAGATACCATTGACAGCTTTTTTGATACCACTCGCAGTACGTTAACGTACCCATTATTTCATCTTGGACAAACTAGCTGCAATTTTGATGAAACGCACGTCATCATAAGCGCAAATTATCTCAGCCAATTGAGATAGCAGGTGTTTCACCTAAGGCAAAACCGAAGGAGACGATATGCGCACCAACGAAGATTTGCACCAGAATCAAAACGCTCACTCTGAGCACTCATCTAACACAGGCTCCCCTGCTGGACAGACCAGAAGGCAATTTCTGAGCAGAAGTGCTCTTGGTCTAGCCGCTCTAGCAGGTCTTGGCCTTACCGCCTGCCAGACAAAGGGTGGCGCAACTGCTGCTAAGGGAACCGCAAAGAAGGTTGACTCTGTAGACGGAACCTTCCAGTACGAGAAGGTTTTCCCTGTTCTCAACGACAACGAGGCCTTTGACGACTCTCTTGTTACCAACCAGCTTAACAGCTTTGTTTGCTTTGCTGGTCAGGGCACCGTCTATGTAAAGAGCTCCGAGCCTCAGAGCTTTGCGCTCTTTGTAAACGGTCACCAGGTTCCAACTGACAAGCTTGACGGCTCTTCCTGGAACCAGATTGACATCTCTGATGTAACCGTCAACGGCGATAACCGCCTGCAGGTCAGCACCGTTAAAGAGACTCAGGCAACCTTTGAGATCAAGATTGGCTACCCAACTCTTATTGACGGCACCAAGGACTACGCTGACAACGACAACTTCAAGCTGATTGACCAGATCATCAACGCAGAGATTGCCAACGGCTTTACCTCTGCCCAGCTGGTTGTTACCAGGTACGGCAAGATTATCAAGAAGACTAACTACGGCAACGTCAATTCTTACAACAAGGACGGCTCTCGCATCAAAGACGGCAAGGCTGTTGACGACAACACCCTCTACGACCTGGCCTCTAACACAAAGATGTATGCCACTAACCTGGCAATTGAGAAGCTGGTTACCGACGGTCAGCTGGACGTTTCCAAGAAGGTTCAGGAGTACATTCCAGACTTCAAGGACCAGGAGGGCGATAAGATCCTGGGCAAGAACGAGCTTACCGTTCGTGAGATTCTTGAGCACCAGGCTGGATTCCCACCAGATCCTCAGTACCACAACCGCAACTACAACCCAGAGAAGCCTGACGATCCTCAGCCAAACGCAAACCAGAAGCTGTACTCCCAGAATCGCGACGAGATTCTGCAGAAGATCATCGAGACCCCTCTGCAATACGTCCCAGGTACTAAGACTGCCTATTCCGACGTAGACTACATGCTTCTTGGTTTTATCATCGAGAAGATCACCAATAAGCGCCTTGACCAGTACGTTAAGGAAGCTCTCTATGAGCCACTGGGACTCAAGAACGTCACGTTCAACCCACTGGACAACGGCTTCAAGGCTGACGGAATCGCAGCTACCGAGCTTAATGGCAACACCCGCGACGGCCTGATTACCTTTGACAACATGCGTACCGACACCATTCAGGGTACGGTCCATGACGAGAAGGCCTACTACGCCATGGGTGGTATCTCTGGTCACGCTGGTCTGTTTGCCAACGCTTCCGACCTGGCTGTTCTTGTCCAGACCGTTATGAATCGCGGTGGTTACGGCAACACCATGCTCTTCAGCGAGGACGTTCACGACCAGTTCATCAAGCCAAAGGACACAAGCGTCACCTACGGTTTGGGCTGGAGGCGTAAGGGTCACATTGGCTACCAGTGGGCCTTCTCGCCAATTGCAAACGCTGCAACCGTTGGCCACACCGGCTGGACCGGCACACTTACCGTCATCGATGTCTACAACAACACCAGCTTGGTACTGCTCACTAACACCAAGAACTCGCCTGTCATTGACAACAAGGTCAATCCTAACGACTTTGTGGGCAACCACTTCCTGACCGGCGGCTACGGAGTTGTTTCTACGCTGGCATTTGATGGCCTTGACGACGCAAACGCCGAGGGCAACAACGCCAAGCTCATGGACATGGTTATTGCCAAGTACAAGCTCATTCAGGCCGAGGCAGATTATCAGACTGACCCCGATAAGGCTTCCCTGAAGGCATTGCTTGAGGTCTGCGACCAGAGGAAAGACTCCAAGGTTATCAAGGACTTCCAGGCAAGCGACTTGTACAAGACCATCTCGGAGTTTGTTGGTAAGTAAAGCTCGTGTAAACAAGCTGCAAAGCGGGAATAAACGCAGTACACGAACAAGGTACGATACACATCTTGTCTAGCAACGGCCCTCTCCTCCGTCTAGACACACCAAAGCCCGGATGCTATTGCGCGGCATCCGGGCTCTTTTTGTGCGCACGTGAGCGCGCTGGGCTTTCGAGTGCGCGGGTTTCTCGGCAGGCGCGTCGCGCCGCGAGCCTGAAAAGTGCAAAGAATCTGTATTTGAGACACAGACTCTTTGATGAAATCAGGCAAATCCACAGTTTCTTTAACGTTTTCAGGCAGAATTTACAGATTCTTTGCAGAAATCAGGCACGCTTTGCGGTCACGAGCTTGCGCTCGCATTGCGATCGCGCGCATTGCGGTCACGAACTTACGGGCGCGTTCGCTAGACACGTACCTTACAGTGCGGCGAGAAAATCCTCTGCTTGCTGGGCGATTGCCTCGTGAACCTCGGACTCTGGCTCCCAAGTTCCCTCAGTCCAAGCGGTAACAGGAAGCGAGAAACCATTGAACGGCTCAACCGGCTTAGTGCGCAGAGCCAGGAACTGCTGCTTTACCACGGCGAGCGATCCTGCAGTCTTGTTTTTGCCACCAACACCGCTTGCAGTAACAACCTTGCCAGCAATGGCGGTCTCGGACTTCTTCTCATAATCGGAAGTAAGCGGACGACTCAGCCAATCCAGGATATTCTTGACGGTGCCGGGAATGCTGTAGTTGTACTCCGGGGTAAAGAGCCACACGCCGTCGGCGGCCATGACGGCATCCCTAACTTTTTGGACACCTTCAGGAGCTGGGAATTCTTCGTCCTGGTTGAGCAGAGGGACGTCCAAAACATCAACGACCTCAATCTCCGCCTTGCCTTCGAGTGCCTTTGCCGCAACCTGGCTCAGCGTCTTATTGAACGAATTCTTACGGCCAGAACCGATGATAAATACAATTTTTTTCATAATCAGACCTCTCCGTGAATGCTGTGTAAATAAAAATCATGCACGAGCGAACCTGCCCGTACATGATTTGTGTACCCAAATGTTAGCTCTGTAGTCGTATTTAACGGAAGTCCGAGAAATTCGCACAGCTCTCAAGCGCTTTTACCACCTGCTCAAGACCTGCGAGGTCTTCCTGGGTGAATCGAGCCACGCTCGGACTATCAATATCCAGCACGCCAACTACCTGGTTATCCTTGACGATAGGAACGACCACCTCAGAGTTTGATGCAGAGTCGCATGCAATATGTCCCGGGAACTGATGCACGTCCTCTACCAGCTGACTTGTCTTTGTTTCCGCGGCGGTACCGCACACTCCCCGACCAAAGGGAATACGCACGCAAGCAACTTTGCCCTGGAACGGTCCTAGGCGCAACTCGGGAGTGCGCGGCTCGTGGTCGCTTGGGGCTACGTCCGGCTCTGCCTCCGGGGCTACGTCCGGCTCCGCACCCAGGGCCGCGTCTGGCTCCACGCCCGGGGCCGCGCTCGGCTCCACACCCGGGGTCGCGCTCGGGGCCGTACCCGGGGCCGCGCCCGACTCCGTATCGGGATCTACCAGGTAGAATCCCACCCAGTTGATGTCGTCAAGCGCGTCCCACAGAAGAGCTGCGGCGTTGGACAACACCGGCAGCCAATGAGCGTCAACCTCAGCAAGCGAGACAATCTGTTTTGCAAGTAAACCGTAGTCAGTCATGCTTACTTCTCAGGCAGGATCTCAATCCAGCAGCCATCAGGGTCTGCGATAAAGTAGAGACCCATCTTTGGGTTCTCTTTAACAATGCAGCCCATCTCCTCGTGAAGTGCGTGGAACGCATCAAAATCGTCAACGCGGAACGCAATGTGAGTGTCTTTTCCGCCGTTATCGTAGGGGTCTACCCAACCGCGGTTCCACGTGAGCTCTAGCTCAAAAGGAGACCAGTCGTTTACCAAAAACGTGTTGGTCCAAGAGCCGTCTTCTGGTCCCTTAACGCGGTCAACACGGAATCCCAGAGCCTTCTTGTAGAACTCGACGGTTTTCTCGTTATCCAAAACATGAGTGCAGCGGTGAACAAAACGTGCCTGCATAAATCCTCCTTTGTTGTACGCCTAACTCGCGCCTAGTTGAGCTCCTGCTCAAGCTGATCGACAAGCTCGCCGAAGTACTTGAGCGCAGCGTTAACGGGGTCTGGAGTGGCCATGTCAACGCCAGCGCCGCGGAGCAGCTCAATTGGAGTCTTGGAGCAACCGCCGGACAGGTAGCCAATGTAGTCCTTGACCGCAGGTTCACCCTCAGAAAGGATGCGCTGAGACAGGGCAATAGCTGCCGAGAAACCAATGCAGTACTGATAAACGTAGAAGTTGTAGTAGAAGTGAGGGATGCGCGACCACTCTAGCTTGATCTCTTCGTCCAGTTCAATGCCAGGTCCAAAGTACTCTGCGCAAAGCTTGCCATAGCGCTCAGAGAGAACCTCGGCGTTCAGAGCCACACCGTCAGCGTTCATCTGGCTGATGTCGCGCTCAAACTCGGCAAACATGCACTGGCGATAGATGGTGCCACGGAAACCCTCAAGGAAGTGGTTGAGGATGTACGCGTGACGGGCAGGATCGGTCTCGTGCTCAAGCAGGTAGTGCGAGAGCAACGCCTCGTTGCAGGTAGATGCAACCTCTGCAACAAAGATAGAGTAGTCAGAGTAGGTAATCTCCTGATTATGGGACGAAAAATACGTGTGCAGAGAATGGCCCATCTCGTGAATAAGGGTATAGACGTCATCGAGGCCACCCTGGAAGTTGAGGAGCATAACAGGGTTCATGCCCTTGCCACCTGCGGAATAAGCGCCAGAACGCTTACCTGGAGTCTCATACACGTCAACCCAACGGCTCTCCAGGCCCTTCTTGACCAGGCCGACGTACTCCTCGCCCATAGGTGCCAGCGCCTTAACAATAAGGTCGCAAGCCTCCTCGTAGGTAAATTTCATGTCAACGTCGTCAACAAGAGGAGTGTAGACGTCCCAGAAGTGCAGCTCATCCAAGCCCATAACACGCTTGCGCAGGTCAACGTACTTGTAGAACGCTGGGAAGTTCTGGTGAACGGCATCAATGAGGTTGTTGTAGACCTCAACAGGAATCTCGTTCTCTGCAAGAGCAGCCTCAAGGGAGCTTGCATACTTTCTAGATGACGAGAAGAACTGCAGGTTCTTAACCTGGCTGGTCAGAATTGCAGCGGAGGTGTTACGGAACTCGCCAAAACGGCTGTAGAGCTGCTTGAATGCAGACTCGCGCAGGACGCGGTCAGCATCCATCAGCAGAGGAACAAATGAACCGCTGGTCAGCTTATGGGTCTTACCCTCGGAGTCAACTGCATCTGCAAAGGTAAGATCCGCGTCATCAAACATGGAGAAGATGTTGGTTGGCTGAACAGCAAGTTCTTCAGCGCGTGCCAAAAGAGCCTCTTCCTCAGCAGAAAGGGTGTGCTCACGCTGGTTCAAGATCTTGTTGAGCTTACGACGATAAAACTCAAGAGCTGGAACCTCTGCATAGAACTTCTCGACAGATTCTGCTGGAATTGCAAGAAGTTCTGCGGCAAACCAAGAAGTTGCCTCACCAACCTGCGTATATGCACTGGTAGCGTTTGCAACGTATGCCTGATACTTGGCTACGCGGGTATCCTCATCACTCTTGCGCTCGGCATAGTTAATAATCTTGTAGAGCAGAAGGTTCATCTGGTCCTCAAGCTGCAGAAACTCCAGAAGAGCCTGAGCGGAGGTAGAAATCTTGCCCTTGAACGCAAGCAGCTTTGGGCAGTAAGCTTTGAGCTCCTCGAGCCCGGCCTCAAATGCCTCATCACTAGGGAACATTGAGGACAGATCCCACTTATATTTGCTGTCAATTTCTTCGCGAGACTCGTATGCCATGAGCCTTCCTTTCTTGACCGGGTCAGTAATCACTGGTATTTAGTGTCCCACATACACGTCGGTTTCATGCCGATAACAAGAAAAAATGAACCCATTTGATACAAATCATCAAACGGGCTCATCTATTTCAAAAAATGAAAAACTTTATTACAGTTCTTCTCCGTTGGTTTTAATTACTTGTTGATACCAAGAGAAACTATCCTTCTTAATGCGACGTCCTGTTCCGTTTCCGAGGTCATCCTGATCAACATAGATGAAGCCGTATCTCTTACTCATCTCCGAAGAAGAGCAGCTCACAATATCCAATGGTGCCCATGCATAATAGCCGCGCAAATCTACACCATCACTAAGTGCTTCAAGCATCTGTTCAACATGTGCTCTGAAATATTCAACGCGATACGGATCGTGGATTGTTCCATCATCCTCAAGCTTGTCAAAAGCACCAATACCATTTTCTGTGATGTAAATTGGACACTGATAGCGGTCGTAGAAAACATTAAGGGTGTAACGCAGTCCAAGAGGATCAATAGACCAGCCCCAAGGATTTGCAGGAAGATTAGGATTAGAGAAATCTTTATTTCCATCCACAAAGCTCTGAGCACTACAAACGCTTGAATAGTAATACGAGAAACTCATGAAGTCGGCGGTATTTGTTAAATCTTCAAGGTCATTCTCACCAAAGTGAATGTCAAAACCATTCTCTTCAAAGAAGCGCAAAGCATATCCTGGATACTGACCTCTGAGTAATACATCAGAGTAATAGAACTCCATCTGATTATGTCTGTAGCAGGCAAGAACGTCCTCAGGATTACTTGACGATGGATAATCGGGTCCACCGCACAGCATCATACCTATCTGGAGCTCGGGATAATTTTCATGAGCATAACGAGTGGCGCGGGCGCAAGCTACCATCTCGTTGTGAACTCCCTGGTACTTAGCTTCTGCAAGGTTATCTACCTTATCAGCACAAATACCAAGATGGTTAAAAGACTCAACTGACACAAGGTTAATTTGGTTGATAAGAATCCATAGCTTAACTCGATCGTGATAACGGTCGAATAAAACCTTACAGTAACGCTCAAAAAGATTAATCAGTTCGCGAGAAGCCCAACCCTTGTAGTTAAGCGTTAATGCAACTGGCATTTCATAATGAGAGCAGGTAATCATAGGCTCCATGCCGTTAGCAATAACTGCATCAATAAGCCTGTCATAAAAAGCTAATCCTTCTTCAGAAGGCTCAGCGTCATCCCCATGAGGAAAAATACGTGACCAATTAATTGAAGTTCGGAACGTCTTCAGACCAAGCTCTGCAAGAAGCTCTAAATCTTCCTCAAAGTTGTGATAGAAATCAATGCCCCAACGTTTAGGAAAAATCCTATCAGTTGCTTCAAGGGCTGCGGTAACTTTCTGAGTAGTCTCTTCTCCATTGTATTTCTCATCAAGCGGAACATTTGACTTGTACTCATTAAGATCACTTACACAAGGACCCTTACCGCCTTCTTGCCAAGCACCCTCCATCTGATTAGCTGCAAAAGCACCTCCCCAAAGAAAATCCTTTGGAAAACTATGCCTTACCTGAGGCTTTGCTTCCATTTAGTGCTCCTCCAACTTTTTAATCCTGTCATCAAAAGACTTAAAAACTTGGACAAGCTGTTTAGCGGTAATGATCTCAGAATAAATGACCATGAGCGTGTCCTGAGCGTGTGAGAACAGAAGACTGTACTCTTGCTTTTCGCCACGAAAAACACCTTGGATGTGATCAGTCTGAACATGGTGAGCTTCAAGAATCTTTGCATCTGCAGCAGCAATTTTTTCTTCTGCAAGCGCAATATCGCCAGCAGCAACAGCCTCATAAGCAAGCTTGCATTCATTGCGAGCCTCGCCGGCAGCAATAAGGATGGTCATGGCATCCTGGGTGGTCTTATCAATTTCTTCTTCCATAAGAAATTCTCCTCTAGACTCTAAAGGACGTTTGAAATTACCTGAGGCCACAAATTGAACTGCAACCTCAGGCATAACTTTTTAGATTTAGAACGACCAATCCTCGTCTGAATCAGACTCAGACTCTGCAGTCTCAGCGTCGACAAGCTGCTTGTCGTATGTTCTAAAGAATGGCATCCAAATAAGACCAGATATCACAAAGATAATAAGCATCAGGACAATACTGCCTACTGTTCCGCAGGTAAGGAATGTGGCGATTGGGAATGGACAATACCACATGTTAAAAAGCATCGAAGGAATAGCACCTAGTGGGATTACCTTAGTAAATACGTATGCAACAAGTGGAAGCACAATGCCCTGAAGCCACATTGGAATCATCATAATTGGGTTCCATGCAACGACACCAAATACACAAGGCTCGTTAATGTTAAAAATTGCTGGTACAAGACAAGCGCGACCTAGTGCTTTTAGCTGATTTGATTTAGCAGAAAATGCCATCAAAAGAACAAGTGATAGGGTACAACCAATGCCGCCAATCCAGATATACCCCGAGTAAACAAATGCGTCAGTAAATACTGCAAGATTTGATGCCGTTGCGCTACCAGCGGCTGCAAGAACGCCATTTGCCTCGGCATTTGCAAGAAGGATTGGAGTAAATACTGGAGTAAGAACCCAAGTAGAAATGCCCATAGAATACAGGAAGCAGAAGAGGAACATTGCGATTACAAGACCAACAGGGGTGTTCACAATACTTTGCAGAGGCATAAAGCAGCTAACAACAAGCTGATACAGGTTAAGGTTCAAAAACTTTTGATCAGTAAGAATCCAACCAAAAACAGTTACGATGCCAATTGGCAGCATAGAGTTAAACCAGTCTTTTACAAAATCAGGGATTACAGAATCTTCCTTAAAAAATGAGAAGTCTGCAAACTTATTAAGAACTGCTGCAGATATAAGACCAGCAACAATAGCCAAAAACATTCCGCCAGCACCAAAACCGCCAATATTAGAAATGCGGAACCACGTAGATTCTCCTGCTGCAATCATAGCTGCTTGATCGGCCACAAACTGTGGATTTAAAGAAATCAAGAACAAAATAACACCAGCAATACCCGCATTAACTGCCGAGCGCTTATGCTCCTTAAGTATCAAAAGATTGTAAGGAATCAAAAATGCAACAATCAAGCTAACAATGCCAAAGGTCCATCCATAAGGTGTCCAGAAGTTTGGCCACCACTCAAAATAATTCTGAGGAATTGTAAGTAAGCTAAAAATTGAACCTAAGAAGATAAGAGGAAGTGCCTGCAATACAGAATTCTTAATTGTAAGAATCCAAGGGTTCTGAACAATTCTGTTCATTTTTGGCGAGAAGCTCGTCTGAAGCCAATCAATGAGCTTATTCACAGCTGTAGCCTCCTTAATGGCGTTTAAGCAAATTTATGTAGCACACCTGGTAAATTAATTATTCAGCTTGAAATCGAATTACTGAGCATTTGCTTCACGAATTGTTTTAATAAGGTGCTTGAGAGCTTTCTCGCCATTTAGGGTTGAATAATATGCGGGATCCATAAGAATCACCTGAACGGGTTTATCAGCATATTTTTCTTTAAGCTCATCAGCAAGGTACTTAAGATGGGGACCAATCATCAAGGCATCGATTGAGTCAATATAGCTCTCAGCCTCGGCCTCACTTCTTGCAGTGATGGAAATATCAAGATTGTGTTCTGCGGCAGCTTTCTTCATTTTTACCGCCATAAAACCACTACTTGCTCCAGAACCACAAACTAAAAGAACCTCAAGGTGTTTAGACATGCATTGCCTTCTTTCTTATCGAATTAACACCGAGTTGTTTCTTGTTGAATCATTATGTTCCTACACCTATAAAACTCCAATAAAAAAGTTTTTAAAAAGCGAGAAAATAAAACCATAAAACAATTTTGGTGGGTAATACACTGGACAGTTAAAAGTTCTGCTCCTATTAAACTTGCTGAAAGTTGAGTCACAGCTTGGACTTAATATGCGCAGATAGTAGACCGCATTAAGTAATTGTTGTTTTGACTCAAGTGAGTTCACTGTTTGGGAGACGTCTATGTATGTACAGAACTTAACAGATTTAGCTGGCTGGTTCCTTGCAACAACTAATTCCTGGTCTGGGCATTTTGTTGAACTGCGCGATTTCTACGATTACAACGACAACAACGTAAGCTTATTTGATATACCGTTTGACATACCCCATTATCAAATTCCTGGAGTGCTTGAAGAATTTGCTTGTTTATTTAAGTCCAAAATACGCGAACAAGAGAATGCTTATAGCTATCAAAAAATTCTTGATAGCTATGGCATAGATATTACAGACGATGCTGAATTACTTTCTAGTATTAACGAGCTTGTTTTAAACGAAGAATGCATCTATGCAATCATCACCAAGTGCGTTACCGAAGATCCTAAAGGAGTTGGACTTCTCTATACTGCAGCGGAAAGTTCACTTCTTGATAGATGTCTAATCAAATTGGATCATATCAAGAAAATGTTCGGACCAGACTATGACTTTGGCCGTAGAAAAAAGAAAACTACTCCGAGCACAGAAGGAGATTACTGGGATTATATAAAAACAAATAAACTCCCAGAATGGATTTGGTGTCTGGTTGGTAACGTAATTGACGAACATCCTTTTGGAGAAGACCATACGGCTGTCCATGGGACGCGACATTTTTCTCCTGGAACAAAGGTTTATTGTCTTCCAGTTCAATGGGGCGATGGATACGAAAAAATCGCTGTACTAGGTAAGCATAGAGGTTCACGAGGGCTCATTAGAATTGTAATGAGTAGAGAGTTGATTCATAACTTTAGGTGCCAAAAAGTTTTTTCACCATATGTTATTAAGCGCATGTATACACGCAGCGACCATGGTATGAACTTTAAGGGTTGGGGGCAATCTGAAGCAGAGCATGAGACTATCTTGTCACTACTTCCATGGCTTAATACGACTCCTGAAGAAGAGAAACAAAGGACACTGCTACTTACTAGTTCACAACTGTCATTCTTGATACATGTTGGCGACACACCAAATCAGGAAATTCATTTGAGAATTGAACGACACAGTCGCAGAGATGGCTGTTATGGTGCAGGATGGTATGGATTCTATAGAATTGGCGAGAAACCAGAACAGTCTATTGGTCTCCTTGATTGGTATGGATACTGGCCAGATGATGTGTCCTACGAAGAATGTAGGTCAAACTACAAACCATCATGTGAATTATTAGGTGGATTTTTAGATGCTGGAATTCTTAACTGGAAGAATACCTATGAGTCTATTCCAACTAATGGCAGACCTCCATTTACATGGGAATTTGAGGCGGTTTTAGAGCATGGCTTTCTATCGAATGCTGGACGTAATGCATACCCAGAGAACTTTCCATCAGTTATGAGACTTCTGACAGCATGGGGCTTTCCAAAGATTTGGAATTCGACCAGTAATGCACCTGATGCGTTTCTTGATTTATAAGAGAACAGAAATAAATCTCGAGCCTCCCTCTCGGACATCCCTCGCAGCTCCATCTCTACCGTTCGCGGAAAATGTCAGCTTTGGTGAACAAACTGCAAATCCGTTTACCCATCAGGGATATAATCGCAGGTGAACAACAGAGGGAGAACTGCCATGAAGATGCACCTCATTGAGCCCAAGACTTGTACTCAAAGCACGCCTACGGTATTGCTGATTCATCCCATGCTCTCGTCTGCAGAGGGAATGAATACTGTTCTTGTGAACAACATGGGCGATGACCTGCGCTATCTGATCCCAGACCTTGCCGCCCACGGGGAAGAAGATGCAACAGAATATGTCTCAATGTCCCAAGAAGCTGAACAGATTCATGACTGGCTGCTGGAGCACGACATAACCCATCTCTCCCTGGGTTTTGGCGCATCCCTTGGCGGCGTAGTTCTATCTGAGCTCCTCAAGTTCCCCGATTTAGTCTTTGACCATCTCTTCTTTGAGGGAACAAGCTTCTGGACGGGTGGATTCCTGGCCTCAGCGATGGAATTTGTGCTCAAGAAAGTGTTTCTTGCCAAGCATCGCAAAGCCATTGCAGACCCCAAGCTATCCGTACAAAAGATGGAACAACTTTACGGAAAAGTTGCAGCTAAACCTATGTCAGAACACTTTATTGCGATGAGCGACCAAAGTATCCAGAACATCATTCACGACTGCAGCAACGTTGACCTCCCCACCCTTAGCCTTGAGGTACAACGTCGCTGTATCTTCACGTATGGCGAGAAGGACTTTGACTTGAAACGTGCAAGGAAGGTCCTGCCTAAGGTGTATCCCGAGGCCACGTTAACTATCTGGAAAGGCTATGACCACTGCGAGCGCATGACCAGCGACTCGACAGCGTATGGGCAGATGCTCAGAGAGCTTATGGTTTAGAGAGCAAAAACTCGTAAAATAGAGGAAACCAAACTAATCAAATAAATCTATCAGCATAGAAGCTGCTCATTGATGCTAGGAGGCTTCATGTATTACACACCCATGACTAAAGCTGCGATGAAGCTCTGCTTTGAAGCACACAAGGACCAAGTTGACAAAGCAGGAATCCCCTACATCTTCCATCCCATCAGTATCGCTGAGCGTTTTGGAGAAGGTCATGAAGCCGAGACCTGTGTAGCGCTTCTGCACGATGTTCTAGAAGACACAAATTACACGGTAGATAATATTCGTGCAGCTGGTATGAGTGAGGAGGTTATTGAAGCCCTGCTTCTCTTGAACCACAATCCCAAAGTCGAGTACATGAACTATGTGCGCTATCTAAGCAAAAATGACATTGCACGACACGTGAAAATTTGCGATCTACAACACAACTCAAACCTGTCCCGCCTGGAAAAAGTTACCGAGAAGGACTTAAAACGCGTCGAGAAATACGAGGAAGCTCTCAGAATTCTTTTTGAGGTAGAAGAAAATTTAGAAGCGTAAATAATTCCTTTCAATGAAGCACAATAGAAGCCGTTTATAAAGCTACTAAGAGGTTAATAGCTCTCTTTGCCTTCATGCTTACCAAGCTTTCCATTCTTTTCAAGCTTATTATCAAGCCACCAAATTGGAATTGGAAGAATTTCATCAATGGGTTGAGTATTGTCCCAGATATCAATAAATTCCTTTGTTTCCCTATCGTATAAGAACTTGCAATATACGTAACAATCAGGAGCTGAGAATTCTCCGCCGTAGAATCCGTCATCATACTCAATATTATGAAAATAATAATTGATATAACATCCGCCCATTTTTACCTCACTTAGTAATAAATGCCTTACAAAAATGTATTTCACTAACCCTATTCCAAGCATGTGAAAAGAAGGATAAGGTCTAAAACCAATCTAAGTGAGTACTGTAATGGACAGTAAAAGGCCTATATCGTTGCTAACGAACATAACGATGAAAGGACTGGCATTATTCAATTGCCCAATTAAATTCGAAGTCGTATAATTCAATTAACAAGCAGTTCGTTCCTGATTGGAGTGAATATGATGTTATATTCAGTTATATCGTGGTCTTTAACCGCAATTCTTGGCATTTGGTCTATTGTACTTCTATCTGGTCATGGTGCTATTTCAATTGCTGGATTTAACACAATGACTGAAGATGAAAAGAAAGCAATAGACGAGAAAAAGCTCTGTTTTGTAGTGGGTATTGGCACGCTTATAAGTGCGTTAGTACTCTTTTTCATGGCACTACTTGGTCCAAATATACCAAACACAACAGCAATCATTGCGGGCAGTATTATTGCGATTGATGCGGTAGTAATGGTTTATATTGCAAACACAAAATGCAAAAAATAATAAAAGCTTGACGGTAAAGTACTTGAAATTATTATCGCCTTTAGGCAATGACTCTTGTCAAAAACAAATACAAAACATCATCTCAAGCCACTTGCATCTATCGCCCTAAAGTCTGATTGCGCACGTACGCAAGTAGCCGTACAAGCACAACAATACAAAGCCCTGCTGCAAGCACCGTTTCAACAGCAGCTATTCCATCAAGCCATTGAAGAGGCTGACCGAGTTCAGCCAAGTATGCCGACGACTGTGTACGCGCAATGACACAGATTACAAAAGGAAAAGTAAACGCGGCATGGCTGGGAAAGAACGGTTTTGTAAGACACCTAATGCACCACACAAAAGAAACTACATAAATAATTGAGGCGATTGCCAGCATAACCAACAGAAACGGTACAGACTTTGGCGTAATAGATTGAATATAACCTGCAATGCAAAGACTTGTTGGAGCTGCATAAATACAAGCGAGCGACTCAGCAGAATCAGGCACAGGCCCATATTTAACATACCGTATGCTTACAACTATAAAAAGCACTACAAGGCAGATAAATCCAAACCAAAATGCAACCGTGCCAACACTTGCCTCAAAGTTAAACGCCGGAGCTGTAACACTTGCAACAACAATCCCCACATACACAATGAACCAGCTGGCGTGCACATTCTCCCAATCAAATTTTGCAATATATCGAGAAGTAAAGAAAGCTATGCACAGGATGTGCAACGCAATTCCTGCAAACCAAAATAATTGTGCTGCATCACCAATATCGGCCTTCATATACACCGAAATCAGCATGACTGCCATCGGATATGTTGCGGCAACTGAAAGTCCAATTGGATCAGAGAGCTCTCGCAATACAACTTTTGTCGACACCATAAATTTGAGGGTATAGAGAGCTAAAAGAGCAATAGAGAGTATGCCGCAGGCAAGATAAAGGGCCTCAAAAGAAGTCTTAAAAAGATTTCCAAGTGCTGCAAAACCTAATGCAACACCACAAATAGCAACGGGAACTTTTTGGACATAGTTCATAAGGATTCTTCTATCTGTTTAGAAATCTCTTTTATTTCCTTCAATAATAGATATTTATCTTCATGATGGCGAACTCATAAGTAGGAATATTTTCAACGTTATGGTAATAGCTAACAAAGACCTGTCGATGGCAAATTTAAATTCTTATAGTTACAGGGTAGGACTGAAATTGACTGGCTGCATCTTGAAGCTCAGACAGATAACCATCTTTGTACCATATCTACATCATGGACATAATTAAACTTTACATCTCAAGACCACAAGTTCCTGGACTGTGCGTTCTAGTCTTGATACCCTAGATATAAGTAATTTCACTGTAGGAAGGAGGGGTGAACATGATACCTATAATTGATCTTTTTGCAGGTCCCGGTGGACTTGGTGAGGGTTTTTCGTCACTAGTCGATGAAAATGGGCACCCAATCTTCCAAACTATAATGTCGGTCGAAAAAGATCAGCAAGCTTACAAAACATTGCATCTGAGATCATTCTTTAGAAAGATTTACCTGGCAAACAACAAAACGATTCCTAGCGCATATTTGCACTATATGGAATATCACGATAACGCATCACTTGAGAATCTTATTGAACGCTTCACTGAAGAATGGAAAGCCGCTGGTGAAGAGGCGATTTGCGCTACACTAGCGGATGACGACACTACGTTAGTTGACATAGGCCGCACACGTCTGAATCAGTTCACAAGTAATGACAGCACTGAGTGGGTTCTGATTGGTGGACCTCCCTGTCAAGCATATTCTCTTGTAGGAAGATCAAGACGCACGCATGATAAAGCGGGACTTGAAGGCGATCCGAAACAGACGCTTTACAAGTGCTACTTAGCTTTTATCACCGCTTTGAAACCAACAGTATTTGTCATGGAAAATGTCCAAGGACTCCTTTCTGCCCATCATAAGGGCCAAAAAGTGTTTGACCGTATTTGTCAAGACATGCGTGATGCAGGCTATGAGATTCATTCACTTGTCTCAAAAAACCCAAAAGACCCTCGTGACTATATCGTTAAGTCTGAAAAATATGGTATTCCTCAGATGCGCCATCGTGTTATTTTACTTGGTATTCAACAAGGTAGTATGGTAAAGCCATCTGTGCTTAGACAAGTTGAGCAAATGACAGTTCGTGATGCGCTTGCAGGTATCCCCGCAATTAGAAGTGGTTTCTCCAAGCGTAACGACGACTGGCAGAATAAGGACTGGAAAGCTTACATCAATTCTGCCATTGACAGAATTTTAGAGACTGAAAGAGGCAAAGAGCTTTCTGAAATATTGTTGCGTGTACGCAGTACAAATCCTGCTCGGGTTACAAAGAAATCTTATGTTAATAAATCCAAGAACCGCTACGCAGGTTGGTACAGGGGACGCATGGGGGCGCACAAAGTGCTTGCAAATCATGAGTCTCGCACACACTTGGCTGCTGATTTGGATAGATATCTATTCTGTGCCGCGTATGCTGAATTACATCATTCACCAGCAAGAATATCAGAGTTTCCTAGGGAGCTATATCCAGCTCATAAGAATGTAACAAACGTATGTAGAAGTGAAGAGATTAAATTTGATGACCGCTTTCGAGTACAATTATGGAATCGACCTTCAACTACAATAACGTCACATATTGCAAAGGACGGGCATTACTACATCCATCCAAATCCAGCGCAATGCAGAAGTCTTACAGTACGTGAAGCGGCTAGGCTACAAACTTTCCCAGATGACTATCTATTCGAAGGAAATAGAACGTCACAGTACATTCAGGTAGGCAATGCAGTCCCGCCTTTACTAGCACAGCAGATAGGAAAGATTGTCGCAGAATTTCTAGGAAAAAAAGCTCAAGGATTCTGTGACACTTTAACCGGCCCTATAGTCGGTGACGCACCTTCAGACGATATGGACATCCGATCTTTTGAAGCCTAGTAACTAATCTGACAAGGATTACTGACTGCTTATCGGATGGAAGCTTTGATGGCATATTTGCGGCATATTTCAGTATGCCAAGTTCTTTCTCCGTGGCCTCTCCCTCCTTCTGACACCACTTCAAGATGTTTTGCCAGAAGACAGCTCCTGCTTCAACGACAATCGACTGTGCCTCTATTCCATTCAACTCTTTTTGGTCCCTAGCACTTTCGCTCTTTATTTCCCTTTCTTCCTCAAGACTAATTAGCTCGTCAAGCCATTCTTTATCCCATTCGACATACTTGTTCTTTAAAGATTCCCAGCATTTCGACTGCTTCGCCCATTCCGATATGTTGCGATAACCAGCTCCAGGTGACATCAGTACATCATGGGCAACATCTGCAGCCTGTCCAAGAGCTCTTTTAAATGCTGAGGAAACATCTTGATGGTTCCAAATTGAAAGGAAGTTAACCGACTTTCCGTATGTGCGCACTGCATTTGCCAAAGCACCAACGGTAAATACCACGTGCTGCGATCGATAGCCTCCCGCTTCATACCAAGGTCGGCTCTGAACAATTCTGCCAGCAAGATCAAAAATTATTTTCTTTGCTATAAGACTTTTAAAATATGCCTCATTGAATTGTTTATCGTTACTTTCCCATACTTCAGCAATGTCTTTAGCAAATTCAGCAAAATTCTTCTGAGCTCCTCTATTAACCATGTAAGCTTTATCCGTCCATACCAAGAGGTATTTAGCGAGGTCGGTTTTTGTAAAGCTCTGGACTTTAGGATATTCTTTGGCGAATTTTCGCTTTCCAGCTGTAGTGAGATACGCTTGTGCATCCCTATAGGATCCTCTAGCACGTTCATAGAACCACTTTGTTTGATCGAAACTACCATCCTTTGACGGCGCATAAATACGTCGAGAAAATCCCTCAATTCGAACGTGAAACGGATGGTTAGCAAAGAAATCGGCTGCAGAAACTTTGTTTTGACTATTCGCATATTCAGAAATACGCGGCACCAATTCTTTAGCTGCTTCGGGATTAATAATGCTAAGCTTCATTTGTACATAAACCTTGCTAAGATCACGTCCAGCTTTGAATGCAGCATAGATTGATGCCGTCGTCTGACCGCCATTTACAATTTGCAGATTCTCAAGATCAGTTATCGCTAAGCTATCACCTTGACTTTCCGTCGTTATAGCTTCCGCAGTTGCAGTTATACCATTATTAAATGAAAAAAATAACTCTGGCTCATACTCCAGTGTATGTTTGATGCCCTTGTTGACACTACTACGAGCTTGTAGAAACACGCGAACATTTTGCTCGAGCAGCCTAGTACCCCATCTGTCATAAATGTTGGCTAAATCTATTCCCGGAACTGCAGCAAGATATACTTGGTTTCTATCGTTAGGGGCACTTGCTAGAAGTGCTTTCAAAGGACCACTTGGCAGCTCTGTGAAATCTACAATGAGCTCTTCGCGTTCACGGCCAGAAGTGACAAGATTACCATACCGAGAAATATCCCAAACGTTATATGTAACCTCACGTCCATCTATAGCTGAAGCTTTCTTTCCTTCTACGCGTGAACTCAGCTTCTTATTAGTTAACAAATAAAGCTTTACGCGGGAGATTTTCTCCCATCGTGTATTGATGAGATCCGCTAAGCCGAACCCCGAATCCGTAGGTTCAAGCGAATTTCTAAAATTTTCGTCGAGGGAGCGAGTTAGATATTTTTCTAGACGCCGAAAATCTGTTTCCATATCAGTATTCGTTAACGTAGTTATTTCGTCAGCTTGATTGAAATCGAGCACAATGAGACCGAGGGTGCCCTGACCGGCATCTCTAGCAAAAGCTGACTCAAGTGGATCGCCGCAGAAACCATCAACCCGAACACCGCCCTGTGCTGGCTTAAAGTGAGCTCTCTCTGCTTCATCAAACTCTCCAGCATCAATAAGCTGGCTAGTAACTATATCGAAAAATGCGTCCTCAAGGTACACGCCATCAACAGCAGAAGTCGCCGTTACATCTTGAAAAAGCTCAGTGTAGAATTCCTCAACGCTTATCATATCTTTACCTTAATGCGCTAATTACTTGTTCCCTATCCACGAGATATTCCTCGCAATAGTCCAGATCAACTTGATATGTAACCTTGCTTACACCAGGACTGCATGATTTTGAATCAATTTTTGAAAAATCTTCAAGCACTGCGTAATAATACGTTTCTCCCTCACTCCATCTAATATCTGAGTAGTCGTCCTCATCAAAATAACCAACTTTGGCAAGCTTGCTTTCCAAGGCAGAACGTTGCAACGAAGATTCGAGACTGTCCCTTACTTTACTCACTACATCGGTCAACGTAAAACCCTTATTATCTTCAGCGGTAGTGCTGTTCAGCTCTAAAACATATAGAAAAAGTTTCTCATTCTCATTAACGTTAAGCTGCTTCTCCGATGAAATTACAATGTTGGTATTTGCTGAGCCTCTCTTTGACTTGACCTCCACGAGCACTTGTCCGTACTCAAAGTCCCTAGCGCCTAATTCAGGTCCTGACCATCCGTAAATAGCATCATTCTCGTTATAAACTGTAAGAGATTCACGCTCTAAGAAGCGTAGTTCAGCGATGAGTCCTTTTTGCTCTTCAGGAGAAAGGCGGGTCCGTGAAGTTCGAAGAAATGAGCTCCATTTCTCAAGCCTGAATATACATGCCCTTCTAATTGCTTTGGAGCTGACATTCTGAAGAGAATGAATTATATCTTGACAAACTTTGAGAAAAATATCGCACAAATCAAGATCCAGAAGCTCAATTACAATAATTGCCTTATCCTTGCTGTCTGCAACACGAATATTTTTGAAGACTGGAAGACTTACTGGCCTCCAGACATCATATGTATACTCAACGAGTAATGCTGGCCCGGAAATCCAACTTTTAGCCCAAAATATGCGTCTCTGGCATGGATTATCTTCATAGTCCACCAAACGAGCTGTAAATTCATTCGCTTGTGACGGGGTCACTAACTCATCCCATGGGTATTTACTCATCCCCATAGTCATCATCACTTTCCTCTTCATAGTCAGCACGCATGTCATTTATTGCAATCTGATTGAAGACATAATTGACTGGTTTTGTCTGATTTGGAGTATAGGGGAAACTGATACTCCATCCATATGCCTCTTCAGAATGATCCCAATCATTCCAATTCGAAGCCTTAGGGCTAGCAATACCTTTCTCCTCTACAAGCCGCTGCTTTTGTCTATCAGAGTACTTCATCAAAACTGGATGGATTATCAACAAGGGATAGTCACGATAACGTCTGTAATATCTATCTGATGTATATTTTTTATCTGGGTGATCATACTTAAATGCATCATTAGCTCTTTTAATTTGTTCGGTGCTTAGTCCATTAGCTTCAACTCCTCTACTTGCAAGTTTGTGTTTCTCACCGACAACCAAGCACTCAGCAGATGTATCGCTTCCTGGATAGCGAATTTCTGATTTCACCGATATTTTTCGGCTAAGGCTGACACAGGGACCATCACCCTCTGCTACAAGAACATCCCATTTATCAAGTTCCCCATCGAGACGTCTATCATCAATATAATTCAGTACAGGTTTTTTCTGCGACTTAGGCGATCGAGCATCTTCATTAGTGTAGGCTTGGATGAAATCTATGATGTGCTGTACAGGGACATTCCTAAAGAGCAAAGGTTTATCCTGATAACTCATAATTTTATCCAAAAAAACTTCTATCGCACTCTTATTCCGCTGTACCACATCTACACTGCGGTCAAAGGCTATTGTTTCGACAAAGCCATTGTTCAAATCAATAGGTGCATCCAGTTTAGTTCCTGTACCCATCTTATTACGCGCAGTCACAATGAGTGAGTCAGGGCTTTGTTTAATTTTTAATCCATAATTTCTCGGAGTCTTCTTCACTTGTCGCATATTGCGCAGCTCGTCAAAAAGATCAGCTGTCGAATCAGCTACAAATTTATACCAGCCGGCCGCCTTATCGGACATCCATACACGACATAATTCCTCGTAACCTGGACGATACCCAAACCATCGTGCCATTTGCATCAAAGCATCGTAAGCTTTAGCATTACGAGAGTAATAGGAGACTACAAGACCCTCAAGCGTCAACCCTCGTGAAAGTCTATATCCACCAACAGCTATGACGTGCTCTGTGTGTAACTCGTATTCGAGAGCCTCAGTTGAATCACTGTTAATACTTACGACGCGGACGGTTTTAATTGTGTCATATAAAGCATGCTGGACTTCAGTCCAGTTGAATTCCGTGCAATGTGAGTATTCCGTTAGCCAAGAAGCATATATAAATTTCAAGTCGTCAGAAACACCTAAAGCGAGTTCTTTGTTTAGCGCAGCGTAAGCTTTAATGCTATTTTTTAATTGTTTGATATAGTCTTCTATCTCCCATGCAACGGATTTCTGTGGTGCTTTGTAGGGGGACACATTTACCATCATTGTCGAATGTTCTTTGCTATCTCCACGCAACGCTCTTATCGCTGTAGCAACAATAAAGATTCTAATTGCATCCTTAAGCGTCTCAGGTATATCGTCGACGTGGTAGTCACTTTTATGCTTAGGAGGCAATACAGATTCAATATCATCAATGAAGCGTAGGTATTTTGGCTTGATATCATCGTAGTCTGCAAATACTTTATCAGCTCCGAAGTAATCGGAAGATTCCTCTAAAGTGTAGATAAAGCTGCTTGGGAAAAGATCTTTTCCGTGTTGTTCGGTATCAACTTCTGGATCTATCAAGATATTTGCATAAGGGGTAGCCGTATATCCCACATAGCATTTCCTTGTAAAGTAGTTCAGTATGTTCCTTATTTGCCCGTTAATCCTAGTTGGCTCATCTTCGCGTCGCTCACGCTTATATTTACCGTTAATGGAAGCATTATCTGCCTCATCATCTATTAGCAATAGCTGATCATTAGGACTTGCGTTATCACGAAGCCACTCATAAACCTGTTTGAGTGAATTGCTATTCTTCTTGATAACGAATAACCAGGGCTCGTTGGTATGAGCAGTTTGAATACCTTTCAATGCACTCGCACGCCTTTTATTAAAGTCGGCGTCACGCGAAGTGCAGGCAATTGGTCTACGACTTCCATTGTATAAACCTACACCAACAGGCTCGATGGCCTGTTGTTCAACAATATTAAATCCTGTAAATCCATCCTCGAGACGTGCTTGCGTCTGATTCCTCAGAACATTATGAACACCTGCCATTACAATGATAATTTTGTATCCTGCGTCTGCCGCACGGCAAATAAGACCAATGTAGTTTGCCGTCTTACCTGATTGAACTGAAGCTACCACCAAGCCCCTGCGCTCAAAGCCAGCTTCAATTTTCGGATTCGCCATTAAGTCGAGTACATTCCATGTGTCACGTTCTATTGTTCGAACGGTACTCGCCGCCCATTTCTTTTCGTATAAGAGATACTTTTTATAGCGCGACCAATAAAACCAACCGTTTTGATCTTCGATTGCTTCTTCAGTAACACTTAACCAAGGCTTTACATCCTCGTCTCTAAAAGCGAAACCGACCTTTTTAGTAATACAAAGATCAGAACAATATTGATGTACGAGCATATCAATCACATTATCTCTGTCACCCAGCATCAGAGAATATGGAGGAATTTTCGAAAAAGCATCGTAAAAAATCTCATATTGTTTTCGCACCTCATTCTCTTCAGGCACGTTTTTTTTACTGACAAAATACTGACGAACTGAACTGTCAATTTGTTCTGTAAACTCATTTTTAGAGCCACGCATCATTATTCCTCTATTCCAAGAGCTTTGAATGTATCCTGCCAGCGAGAACGAAAAGGTTCTGCGTTCCGCATTATTGAAAGAATGACATCTTCATCACGTCCAGCCTGTTTAAGGCTTATGAAGAATGTGCGAGCAGCGCTTATAAAGCTAGTGTCATCTAACGTTGCAAATGAAACCTTCTCTTCGCTGCTTGCTAAATCATAGAAAAGGGAGTCTATTGGAAAACTAGACTCAATGAGAGCAAGTGTAGTATCGAAGTTTTGTCTGTCATCATCATCGAGCGAGTCCCTAAAACTTGCAATGATGGGATGATTCCGATTAATTCGATACAGTTTCTTTTCATCAGACTGCTCTACATTCCACGCGGGATAGACATCGGAGCTTGTTAGTTTTGTTGCACGACGACGATAAACCTTACGCGAGGGTGCACCGATTGTGTTTATGAGGTCTTTTATTCGAGTGCGCACATTCTCAGGCATCTGTGCTGAAACTTTTTTGACGTCAATTTTCCAAATCTCATCTTGATTGACATCAATATCAATCTTTACTCTAGTGAGCTGCGTCAAAGCAGTCTTCTTAGCTAGTCCAAACCATGTTCCATAAAGAATCAATCGTTTTGCACGATACAAATACACGCCTTGATTTTTAAGATAGCCATCCTTCAGACCAAAATGCTCATACTCTTGCTGTGAACTATAATGCGATCGATGCGGAAGGGTGAAAGCTTGCATCGTAATACCTGGAGATATGGTCTCCAATGGAGAAATCTGCGTCGCATGATTTATTGAATTGAAGGGATCAATAGGCTCGAGTTCTACGTTATTGACCCTAAGAGAAATACGCCGAAGATCTTTTTCACCTTTGATATATCTATGAAAAACCAAGGAGAGGTAGTCTTGAGCTTCACCAATTATCCGCGCGTAATCAACCTTTCCTGATCCACGCGCTCCAGTCAGCCTATCAAGTTTCTCCCATAAGACAAGTGTTCCCGTTTCGCCAAGTTCATCGACAAAAGGGATTTTATCCAAGTCATTGCGTTCTATAGCATTCCATGCATTTTGTTCGACTACGTAATCTAAGTCCCATGTATAGCCGGCGATTTCTTCATTATTTCGTGATACAACCGTCAGACGTCGACATTGAGAAAACGAGGCAGTCTTGAGACCTAAACCAAAACGCCCCAAATCGTTTATCGAGCGCTTTTGCCTAGGATCAGTAGAGCCAAGTCTCATTGCTTGCTTCAAATCACTCTTACTTAATCCAGTTCCGTTATCAATGATTCCAATACGAAATTCGTCATCTGGAATTGCTTGAATCCACACTTTTGAGGCATTAGCAGTAATGGAATTATCGACAATATCTGCGAGCGCACTGTTAAATGAATAGCCAATATCTCGGAGACTCTCAATAAGTATACTTGGCTCAGGATTAAGCTGTACCGTTTCAACACTCATGTTCATCCGTCCACTTAATATGCCCAAAAACATTCACTCATCTGACGCCAATTAATTTTGATAATTTTACCATTTGCAGTTTAGAAGAAACGCCAAAGCTACTCTCGCGCCGTTTCATGGTCATTTTTGCTCGATAAGTGGCGGAATAACGAATCACTATACAATAAGTATCCAGCTGTTTATAGCAACCTTTAATGGAAGAATTCCTCTTTAGGTGAGTAACCTATAATTACGTCAAATACTCAACCACTTCAAAGACGTAGCCTCGCACAAGCCAACACATTAGCGGCGGCTAGGATACACCTCCTTGAGAGGAATGTTCTGTATCCTAAGAGAACTAGACAATCATCCAAGCAAGATGCGACCGTATCTTTTTACTTACAAACTTTCCATCTAATGCTCTACAAGGGAATCTAAAGATGCATTAGGTGTAAGTTGTACAGACATTGCATATTGTTGAATGTAACAGGATATCTCACAGACACAAGTTATTGAAAACTTACGAGACTTGTAGATTTACCGTCAAGGGTGAAGATTTTATAAAAATTAAAACTAATCACTGGAACGAAAATAACTAACCTGAAGATAACGTCAAGACACTGTATAGAATTCATAAAATTTAAATTTCACTAGAAAAATCTTTTAAAAGAAGGGTATTTCGCTAAGACAACAGTTAAAACACCTTGAGCAATTTTTGACTTAACATAAAGTTTTTTAGAAACAATATCATCAACGACGAGTTTGAATTTCTTATATTTACAGGGAGAGGATTTAAATCTGCGACTTTCGGTTTACAAGCGATGAACGAAAGATGACTCATATTAAGTAAATCACTAAATAGAAGAAATTAATACATTGCCTTAAATAGACGAACTAAAAGAAAAGACCAAGCAGGAAACAAAGTTCCTGCTTGGTCTCTACGGTGCCGTATGTTCAAATACGTCTATTTTTGAGGATACAGAACCTCAAGGATCTTCTCGGCAGAATCGAATGCGCGTGGCGAGTAATCGATGTACTCTGAGTATGGAATCTCAACGATGCTCTTGTTGGCAATAGCTGGGACGTTCTGCAGGGAGCTCTCGCCCAGAAGAGTGTCTTTAGCTACAGCGTCAGTTGCTTTATTACGCTCTGCGGTAACGTAAATAATGACGTCAGGATTGAACTTAATCAGATTCTCATACGTCAGGCCGTTTGCAGACTGGGTTGTCGCAGGAGTAGCTCCAAGCTGGTCGATGATAGTAAACTCAAGGCTCTTCTCGCTACCGCCAAAGAGACCAAACGTACCGTCCTTGAGGTTAGTCATAACCAGCACTGACTTCTTTGCATCTTTCTCGTGTGCCTTAACTCGCTCGTTAATGGCATCAAGACGCTTTTGCAGGTCAGCAGTATAGGTGTCGGCATTGCTCTGAACGTCAAAAATAGATCCAAGGTTCTTAATATCAGAGATAATTCCGGCAAGCGTTGGGTCGCCCTGCTCAGAAGATGCCAGCTGGGTATAGACAGAAATGCCTAGGTCAGCGTAGTCCTTTGGAGTAGTCTGATCCTTTGAAGTGAAGAGACGGGAACGTCCCACAATAAGGTTTGGATTAGCGGCAACAACAACCTCGCGCGAGAGGCTCTTCTTATCGCCCAGCTGCTTGATGTTCGCATACTCGTCAGCAATATCTGAAGGCATTGGTGCATCAGGCTTGATAGTACTAAACAAAAAACCCGCCGATGGCGGGTTTGAAGTTCTTATGGTCGCGGGGGCAGGATTTGAACCTACGACCTTCGGGTTATGAGCCCGACGAGCTACCAGACTGCTCCACCCCGCAATGTATACGCTTATGCGCGAACAAGTACTATACCTTCCCAGCCACAGTGAGTCAAGCAAAATAAAAGATTTTCTCGCCATAAGGGTTTAAGGCTTGCGCGAGAGGGCCAAGAAAGTTTCGATGTCGTCAGCAGAATTGAGGTCAGACGGCTAAACTATTTATACTGTCTTAGGGGCGCTTTGTGCTTGCGCCAAACAGCTATAGAAGGACTTTTGAGGATGACATTACACGAGCTCCTGGCGCTCTTTACCAGCAAGAACATCGAGTACACTACCGCTCATCTTGATGCGGTGGATCAAAACGCACAGCTTACCGATGTTGCAAGCGATTCTCGTGAGGTCACCCCCGGCTCGCTGTTTGTCTGCAAGGGTGCAAGTTTCTCACCAGCGTATCTGACAAGTGCGGTGGAGGCTGGAGCTGTTGCATACCTCTGCCAGCAGTCGCTCGCAGAAGAGTTGCAAGCAGTGGCGCCAAACATAGCCGCTATTTGCGTGGATGACGTACGTCTTGCCATGGCCTACGCGGCCGCAGGCGTTGCGGGACATCCCGACAAGAAACTCACCACTATTGGCATTACGGGCACCAAGGGCAAGTCTACCTGCTCGTATATGCTGCGCGCCATCCTTGACGGCGACGAGCCGTACTCCAAGTGCGGCGTAATTGGCGGTATTGAGGTGTTTGACGGCAAAGACACGCAGCCCGCACACAACACTACGCCCGAGGCGCCTGAGCTGTGGCGTCATCTCAAGCACGCTGCTGAGGCCGGTCTCCCCTATGTTGACATGGAGATTTCTAGTCAGGGGCTCAAGTACGACCGCACGGTTGGCCTTAACCTGAGCATCGCGGTGTTCTTAAACATTGGAACCGATCACATTTCCCCTGTTGAACACCCTACTTTTGAAGATTACTTTGAGAGCAAACTGAAGATTTTTGATCTTGCTCGCGTGGCCGTCATCAACAAGAACACCATGATGTTTGACCAGGTCATAGAGCGTGCACAGAAGTGCGAGAAGGTCTTGACTTTTTCCACAACCGATTCCGACGCCACCGTTTGGGCGGACGAAATCACCCCTCACCAGGGCATGGTGACGTTCACCGTGCACACCCCAACCTGGACCGGCGCGGCCGCGCTGCCTATGTCTGGTCTCTTCAACGTGGAGAATGCTCTTGCGGCAATCACCGTTGCCGATTACCTGGGCATTCGCGAGAAGGACGCTGTGCTTCCGCTGATGAATGTTAAGGTGCCAGGCCGCATGGAGCTGCTGAGCTCGCCCGACAACAAAGTAACGGGCTTGGTCGACTACGCCCACAACAAGCTTTCCTACCAGAAGCTTTTCTCGTCAACGTCCAAAGAATTTCCTGGTTATGGCCGATACGTGGTCATGGGAGCCGTTGGCGGCAAGGCGTACAACCGTCGCCAGGAGCTGCCGGAAGAGGCAGCAAAGTGGGCGGACCTGATGATTTACACCACCGAGGACTGCAACATGGAAGATCCTGCGGTGATTTGCGAGCAAATGGCCGAAGCCACGCCCGAGGGCGCCGCGCATAAGATTATCCTTGACCGCTACGACGCCATTTACGAGGCAGTTTCCGCAGCTTACGACGACCCTCGCCCAGCGCTGGTGTACCTGCTTGCCAAGGGCGACGAGCCATTCAACATTATCGGCGGCAAGCACGTTCCGTGGATGACGGATGCTGTCGCGTTCAAGGCCGCTGTCCGCGCCAAGCTAGACGAGCGCGCTGGTCGCGCCGCGCGCGGGTAGCGGCGTCGGCCACGGCACGCGCGCGGATGCGGGTGCGGATGCGGGCTGGAAGCTCCACATAACATGCAGGTCAGACCGGTGTTCACGCAGGTGGACACCGGTTTTTTGTACGGCGACAGCGTCGTGTGCGGACAAATTCTCAGGTCGGACGCGCGAAGCGCCGCTGCGAGTGCACGGGATTTCTCGCCAGACAGGTCCTTCTGCTATTGCGCGCCTAAAAAGTGCAAAGAATCTGTGTTTGAGACACAGATTCTTTAACAAAATCAGGCAAATCCACCGATTCTTTTACCTTTTTAGGCAAAATCTACCGAATCTTTGAAGAAATCAGGCTCGTGGAAGATAGATCGTCTGCTCCGAATTTTTGAGCCTGAAAAGTGCATCAAGTCTGAGTAAATTTACTCAGACGTAGCGAGAAAAACCGGCAAATGGCTCAGACATGGCGCGCTTTTCCGGCAAATCACTCAGACGTGGCGAGAAAATCAGGCTCCATTGAAGGGCACCTTGGGCACGCCTCAAAGTCCGCCTAAAAAGTGCAAAGAATCTGTGTTTGAGACACAGATTCTTTGACAAAATCAGGCAGAATCCACCGATTCTTTGATGTTTTCAGGCAAAACATACAGATTCTTTGCAGAAATCAGGCGCGCGCTGGTCGCGCACCGTCCCCGCGCCGTCCCCGCACCGGGCGCGGACGGCGCGCCTGGCGAGAAACCCCGTCTACTAGCAGCGCTTTCGCACAAGAAAACCCGGTACCCACACGAAGTGGATACCGGGCGGAAGGCACGTTTTCTCAGCTAGCGCGGTTGCGGCGCTCGCGGACGCGACGTGTTACTCGTTGTCGCCTGCGGTTGCCTGAGTTGCAGAGATGGTCTGATCAGCATCAGAAGCGTCTGGCCAAGACCAGTCGGTGAATGCTGGGTGATCATAGCCCTTCTCGACAGCAAACTCAAAGGCCTCGGTGCGGAACTTCTCCCACTCGTCGATCTGATCTGCCCACTTCTGAGCGTCAATCATGCGGAGAGCGTCAGCAGCAAGTGCCCAACGGTCCATGTTGTTCAGGCGCAGCATGTCGTAAGGAGTTGTGGTGGAACCCTGCTCCTCATAGCCGTGAACGTTGAAGTTGTCGTGGTTTGGACGGTTCCAAATCAAACGACGGACGGAACCTGCGTATGCGTGGAATGCAAAGAGAACTGGCTTGTCTGCGGAGAAGAGCTTTGTGAACTCCTCGTCGGAGAGAGCCTCGTCGTTCTCGGAAGCGTTCTGGATCTTGAGCAGGTCAACAACGTTGACGAAGCGAGCCTTGATGCCCAGCTTGCCAAGCATGTCCAGAGCTGCCAGGAGCTCCTGGGTTGGGACATCGCCGCAGGATGCGAGGACAATGTCCTCCTCGCCAGCCTCAGCGTTGGAAGCCCACTTCCACTCCTTAGCGCCAGCTGCAAGCTCCTCGCGAGCTTCGTCGAGGGTTACCCACGTTGGAGCAGGCTGCTTACCAGCGAAGATTGCGTTGATGCAGTTTGTGGAGGTGTAGCACTTCTCGCCAACTGCAAGCAGGAGGTTAGCATCTGCTGGGAAGTAGATGTTGGTGATGTGGTCGTTGTTGAAGCTCTTGTTAAGCATGATGTCAACAAAACCAGGATCCTGGTGAGAGAATCCGTTGTGGTCCTGGCGCCAAACGTGGCTGGAAAGGACCAAGTTAAGAGCGGAGATAGGCTTGCGCCATGGAATGTGGCGGACGGTAGCCTCAAGCCACTTAGCGTGCTGGTTGATCATTGAGTCAATGATGTGGACAAATGACTCGTAGCTGGACCAGATGCCGTGGCGGCCGGTCAGGGTGTAGCCCTCAAGCAGGCCCTCGCACTGGTGCTCGGAAAGCTGCTCGATAACGTTACCTACTGGAGAGATGTGCTCGTCGTTCTCGAAGTCATCGTTAAAGCCGCCAAACCACTGCTTGTCGGTTACTTGGAAGGAAGGCTGCAGACGGTTGGATGCAGTCTCGTCAGGTCCGAAGATACGGAACTCAGAACGGTTGCTGTTAATGAGCTCAGCGGTGTACTCGCCAAGGACACGAGTTGCCTCAGTGGCACCAAAGCCGTGGCCCTTCTCGGCAACTGGAATCTCGTACTTCTTTGCGTCAGGAAGAACAAGGTTGCGGCGAATTGCACCACCATTTGCGTTAGGGTTAGCGCCGAGGCGGAGGTCGCCCTTAGGCATGAAAGCGGTAACCTCTGGACGGATTGCGCCCTTCTCGGTGAAGAGGGTCTCTGGCTTGTAGGAGCTCATCCAGTCGCGAAGGACCTGGAAGTGAGCCTCGGTGTCGCGAGCGGATGCCAGTGGAACCTGGTGTGCGCGCCAAGAGCCCTCGGTCTTCTTGCCGTCGATGTAAGGAGGGCAAGTCCAACCCTTAGGGGTGCGGAAGATGATCATTGGGTAGTAAGGACGGGATGCGTCACCTGCGGCTGCGCGAGTCTTAATAGCGCAGATCTCGTTGAAGACAGCCTCGAGAAGAGCTGCGAAACGACGGTGGATGGATGCGTGATCCTCGTCGTCGAAGCCAGCAACAAAGTTGTATGGGTGGTAGCCCATGCCGCGGAAGAACTCGTCGCGCTCACCGTCGGAAATACGAGCGAGGATGGTTGGGTTAGCAATCTTGTAGCCGTTGAGGTGCAGGATTGGGAGAACGATACCATCGGTCAGTGGGTCCATGAACTTGTTGGTCTGCCAAGAAGTTGCAAGTGGTCCGGTCTCTGCCTCGCCGTCGCCGACAACAGCGACTGCCAGCAGGGATGGGTTGTCCAGGACAGCGCCGTAAGCGTGGGACAGGGTGTAGCCCAGCTCGCCGCCCTCGTGGATGGAGCCTGGAGTCTCAGGTGCATAGTGGGAAGGAATTCCGCCAGGATAAGAGAAGCGGCGGAAGAACTTCTGGAGGCCCTCTTCATCGTCGGTGATGAATGGGTAGGTCTCGCGATAAGTGCCGTCAAGCAGAGACTGTGCGGTACCTGCAGGTCCACCGTGACCAGGGCCCATGAGGAAGATGGTGTTCTGGTTATGGTCGCGGATGAAGCGGTTGACGTGGCCGAACAGGAAGTTCAGGCCTGGGGTGGTTCCCCAGTGGCCAACCAGGCGATGCTTAACGTCCTCGCGAGAGAAACCGTCCTTCATAAGAGGGTTGCTGCGAAGATAAATCTGACCAACAGACAGGTAGTTAGCTGCGCGCCAATACCTATCGACGCCGGCAAGCTCATCCTCAGATACAGGCTGATTCAGGGTCTGCCAAGGTGTGCCGTACACGGGCTGAGCCATGTGCTCCTCCTTTTCTTTGGCTGCTACCTGCGCGTTTGTGCAGGTCAAGCAACCTCGTTGCTTCCATCACCTGAGCGTTTGTTTTGTTCGCACTCAACTGGGTGCGCATAAAACAACACATACATAACAGTATGATGCTTCGGCTATGTTTCAAGTACTACTCTAAGTGATAAAACGTTTTATCATGTTGAGATTTCTGGAAATTTCTTTCATGGGAGTCTTTTGAGGTGTCTTTCGAGCACCAAAATATGCGCGAAAGCTGAATTTTGCTCAAACGGGGCGGCAGAACAATGCTCAACAGTACCCATGATGCCGAAGTGTACCCAAAATGGTGTCCAAGTGGTAAAAAATGCGTTTAGTTGGGGTTTTCATTTTTATGCATACAGTGTTTCCCCAGATAAAAGTTTTTGGAGCGGTAAAAAATCGTCTTAGTTGGGGATAAAATGGCCAATTTAAAGTTTTCATCCCCAACTAAACGGGTTTTTTACCTTTTTCGGCACATAATTTTGAGCTCAAAAATTATGTATTCATGAAAATGTATTTTATTGCATAAATATGCAGAAATCTGATTAGCAACCCAAAAGACGCACGCTATTCTTCTCAATCATGCGCGGCTCTAGGATTATCTGGATTGACGCGCTGTCAGCCTGCGCTTCGATGCCGTTATTTTTGCCTGTCGCGGCTTCTTGCGTCGCGGCTTCTTGCGTCGCAGCTCTCTGCACAACATCCGCACCGCGCTCGCCCAGACGACGGAACATAATCGAAAGCGCGGCGTCAGAAAGCTCATCAACATTTTGCTCAATCGAAGTCAACGCTGGCTCAAACAGCGCGTCTGAAATACTGTTATCGTATCCGACAACAGAATAATCGCGCGGAACGTGCAAACCGCGCTCATACAGGTAGCGCAACAGCCCAAGCGCAATGTTGTCCGACGTCGCAACAACAGCCGTAGCGTTCACGCGAATCAGCTGCTGAGCTGCAAGATACGCATCAGGAATGTAATAATCACTGGTCAGTACAAGCGACTGATCTAGCTCCAGGCCCTTCTCGCCAAGTGCGCGAACGTAGCCGTTGAGGCGCGCGCAGCCGGTGTTGGAGGCGGTGTTGACCATGCATGCGATCCGGCGATGGCCGTGGTCTAGCAGGTATTTTGTGGCCAGATAACCGCCGAGCTCGTTGTTGAACGTGACTTTGTCGCAGTCGAGCGCGTCGATGGTTCGGTCCACCATGACGTACGGCACGGGTAGCTGCTCCAGGTCGGCGATAAGCTGCTTTGAGGCTTCTACCTCGTCGGACGTGATGATAAAGATGCCGTCGGCGCCGCGATTGACCAGCAGGCGCACAAGGTCCGCATCGTTTGACGTGCTGTTATCCGAGTTGGTGATGAACAACGCGTACCCGCGGCGGCGGCACTTCATCTCCAGCATCTTGGCAAACGACGAGAAAAACCGGCTCTCAATATTCGGCACAATCAGCCCAAGCGTCTGCGTATGCTGTGTGACCAGGCTTCTTGCGATTTGGTTGGGAATGTAGTGCTCGCGGCGGGCAACGTCGAGGATGCGGCGGCGGTTCTCGTCGCTCACGCGCACCGGCCGGCCGTTCAGCACCAGCGAAACCGTGGCGGGCGACAGCCCCACCTCGCGCGCAATCGTTTTTAGGGTGACTTTTTCTGCCACGTTACCTCGCAACTTGCCCCGTTTGTCGTTGTTGCTTAAGTATAATAGTCGAGAAACCCCTGCGACTGGTCGTCCGCCAAAAGCCAGACGTTGTCTCCACATGACAACCGCATCCGTGGCTCGGCACCGCACGCAAGTTGCACTATGCTCCGTCGCCCGCACGACAACCGCATTCCGAGAGGACGCGCATGAACATTACTCCACAGGAAATCGCCGAAACCCTCGCCATGGTCAGCGAGCAGAACCTTGACCTGCGCACCATTACGATGGGCATTTCGCTCAATAGCTGCGCAGACGAGGACCTAGACCGTATGTGTCAGAAAGTTTACGACCGCATCACACGCCAGGCCGAGCACCTGGTAGCCGTGGCCGAAGACCTGGAGCGCGAGTACGGCATCCCTATTGCCAACAAGCGCGTTTCCGTCACGCCAATCGCACAGATTGCGGCATGTACCTCGGCGCAAGACCTGACCCCGCTGGCTCACACGCTTGATCGCGCGGCCGAGACGCTAGGCATCGATTTCCTGGGTGGTTTCTCGGCGCTGGTCCACAAGGGCCTTGGCGACGCCGACCGCCGACTCATCGCATCCATCCCCGAGGCGCTGGCCACTACGTCGCGCGTCTGTTCCTCGGTAAACGTCGCGTCCACGCGCGCGGGCATCAACATGGACGCCGTCCTGCTCATGGCCCAAACCGTGCTCGAGGCCGCGCGCCGCACCACCGACATTCAGTGCTACGGTGCCGCTAAGCTGGTCGTTTTTGCCAACATGGTGGAGGACTCCCCCTTCATGGCCGGCGCGGTCCACGGCAGCGGAGAGGCAGACGCCGTCATTAACGTGGGCGTTTCCGGCCCTGGTGTCATGGCTGCGGCCCTCGCCGAGCTTCCCAACTCCGCAAATCTCATGGACGTTGCCGAGAAGATCAAGCAGACGGCGTTCAAAATTACCCGTGCAGGTGAGCTCATGAGCCGCGAAGCTTCAAGGCGCCTGGGTGTCGAGAAGGGCATCGTAGACCTAAGTCTTGCACCTACCCCAGCAGCTGGCGATTCCGTCGCTAAAATTCTGGAGCTCATCGGCGTTGGCGAATGCGGCGGTCCCGGAACTACCTGCGCGCTTGCCCTGCTCAATGATGCCGTCAAGAAGGGTGGTGTCATGGCATCGTCAAGCGTTGGCGGCCTATCCGGCGCATTCATCCCGGTCTCCGAGGACGCGGGTATGATTCGCGCAGCTCAAGACGGCGCGCTTTCTCTCGAGAAACTCGAAGCAATGACCTCAGTATGCTCCGTTGGTCTGGACATGATTGCTATTCCTGGTGATTCATCTGTGGAAACCATCGCAGGTATCATCGCAGATGAGATGGCCATCGGTGTCATCAACACAAAGACCACAGCAGTCCGTGTTATCCCAGCTATCGGCTATAACGAAGGTGATGTCTTGGAGTTTGGTGGTCTCTTTGGTTCTGCTCCAATCATGCCGGTCAACCAGTTTGCAGGCACGGTGCTTGCCCACCGAGGCGGTCGCTTCCCTGCTCCGCTCAATTCGCTCAAGAACTAACCGAGAAACCCGTTAGACCAAAAAAAACAATCCAAGTCAAAATCATGGAGCATACATCTTGCACGCAAATACTACACAACAAGTATTTCAGGAACTGTCATTCAATGGACAGTGGAGACGCTATCAGCAACGCGTGTTAGATAGCTGCAAAACGTATATGGCAGATGGTCATATACATCTTGTTGCAGCTCCAGGTTCTGGAAAAACAACTCTTGGTATCGAATTCATTAAGCAGTTTGGACAGCCAACCTTAGTCTTGGCGCCAACGGTTACCATACGACAGCAATGGGTTGATAGGATTACCACAGCTTTTCTCGCCAATCCTTCACACGCAGAACAGCTCATCTCCCAAGATTTAAAAAACCCAAAACTCATTACCATTGCAACGTATCAAGCTCTTCACAGTGCAATGAACCAGCTCAAAGGAGAATCGAGAGCTGAAGACACCGATGATCAAGCTGAAATTGAGCACTTTGATTATCAGGGATTTGATGTTGTAGCAACCTTTAAAGAACATGCATTAGGAACTCTTTGTCTAGACGAATGTCATCATCTTAGAAATGAATGGTGGAAGAGTTTAGAAACATTCCGCAATTCGTTTACCAACATACACATGATCTCTCTTACAGCAACTCCACCTTATGATGACGATCCGGCACTCTGGAAACGCTACATTACTATGTGTGGTCAGATTGACGAAGAAATAACCGTGCCTGAACTAGTTAAAGAAAATAGCCTCTGTCCTCATCAAGATTACGTATATTTTTCGTTCCCCACCCGAGAAGAGAAAAAGCAACTTAAGGCCATCGATATACAAAAAGAGAAAGTTCTCCACGATATATCATCCGACAATCTATTCATCGAAAAAATACAGGACTGTGCTGCTCTTACTGGTCAAATTAGTATTGACGAGCTACTTGAAGAGCCAAAATTCCTTTCAGCTACACTTATTTTCTTGCATAGCAAGGGATGCTCATATCCAAAAAACTTCCAGCAACTTCTCGCAGTAAAAAAGCTTCCTCCTTTGAACCTTGAATGGTTTGAAATTTTGCTGCAAGGAGCTCTTTTTACAGTTCCTCACTGGTATGACTTTACAAAAGACGAAGTCAAACAGATAAAGCATCAATTGCGTTCTGCTGGTTTAATTGAACGAAAGCAAGTCAAACTTTGTCGAAATAAAGAGCGGGATCTTCTCTTAACACAATCTCTTGGAAAACTTAAAGCTGTTCAGGAGATTTTCTCCTCTGAATATCAGTCACTCGGCGCTAATCTACGCCAGCTCATACTTACTGACTATATCCGTAAAGACTTTGAGCCACGTCTAGGCGACGAAAATGCAAAATTAACCCAACTTGGAACACTTTCTTTTTTTGAATCCATCCGTAGAGAAACCGTAAAGCAGCAAATACCAGTAGCTCTTGCTGTTCTTACCGGAAGTCTTGTTATTATTCCAACGGCTGCTCGGCACCGATTAGAAGATCTTCTTGATGCAGATCGCCTGAAATTCTTACCAGTTGGATGTTTAAACCCTAATGACTATCTCAAAGTTTACCTATTTGGAGACCAACACGATTTAGTTGGTGCTGTTACACAGCTCTTCCAAGAAGGCTTTATCCAGGTTGTTATTGGAACAAAATCTCTACTTGGAGAAGGTTGGGACGCACCCTGCATTAATTCACTTGTTCTGGCAAGCTTCGTAGGTAGCTTTATGCTAAGCAATCAAATGCGAGGACGTGCAATTCGTGTTATGCCAAATAATCCTGATAAGACCAGTAATATATGGCATCTTATTTCCGTCAATATATCAAAAAATACCGCAAATAATCCATTTGAATCCTCTTCTACATGGGCAAACACTCGCTTTGATGGCGATAGCCCGGACATGGAACTTCTGAACCGTCGTATGCAACAATTTTTGGGTCTTAGTTATACAGAAAACGTTATCGAATCAGGAATTGAACGCTTTAATTTTGGATTTATTACCTTCACCAAAGAGAATCTAACGCGTCTTAATGAACAGACTCTTTTGCGCTCAAGGCTTCGCCAAAACCTCAAAGAGGGTTGGCGAGAAGCACTTCCAATTTACGACGACATGGAAGTAGTACAAGAAATCAAAATTGATAACAAAATAATCCCTCATGCAGAATTTTGGGATGCCCAGAAATTACTTCTTTTGACTCTCGCAACAATGGCATCCGATATTGTCTTTTATATCTTTCAATCAATCAGAAGCAGGTCTGACCAAGTTCCTATAAATATTGCCTCATTTTTGCTGATTATACTGGGACTTTTATGGTTAAGATATTTTCTTTATCGTAGCCCTTATAAACGATTAAAAATACTTGGTAAATCTATCCAGAAAGCACTTCTAAATAAAAATTTTATCCAAACTCAACAAACTGATGTACAAGCCATCCAACACGATAAACATGCAGTTTCAACAGAAGTATTCCTCAAAGGCGGAACCAATCGAGAAAAAGCAATCTTTACAAATACCGTTCTTGAGTTCTTTGCACCAATCGAAAATCAACGTTATATTCTTAAAGCTCGTCATAAAGTAAGTGGTCAAACCAGCTATTTTGCTGTGCCAAGCTTATTTAGTAAAAATAAATCCGATGCTCAAGAATTTGCAAACTGCATAAGTAGCAAACTTAGAAATTACGAGCTTATTTATACACGCAGTGGAGAAGGGCGGCGGATACTCCTTGATGCTCGCATAAAAGCACTCGCAAACAAACAAGACCATACGTCCACTAAAAAACGAGTAATCTCACCTTTAAAGTAGCTACCGTTCGTGACCACGCCTATCACATTCATGGTCAACGTGACTACCATGTTCGAAGTGATCATGTTTGTGCTCACAATGCCCGCGCTCGTGGTCCTCGTGCTCGCAGTGGCTATGCTCGTGATCACAGTGTTCGTGTACGCAATGACCGTGCTCGTGATCGCAATGTGAATGGTCATGCTCATCAGCAAGGTCCGACTGCTCGTGCCAGAACGCCGGTACAAACGCTTCACGAAGTCCATGACGCAGCAGATCGCGGCCAATAAACACACACCTAGACTCTTCCTGAGCCTCGTCATCCGTAATTGCCCACGCACGCTCTACCAGGTCAAACTTGACCCACTGATTGCCGCACGGCAGCGTGCCCTTTGCGCGAGTAAGCTTTCCAAAAACGCCAGCCGACGCCGCATCCAAAAGCCATATCAAGTGCGTTGGACTTGGAAGCTCAGCATGAGTTAGCGCCATAGTTTCCAGATCAGGCCCCTCGTCCTTCTCGCTAGCTAGATCTTTAAGAACAGAACCGTCAAGCGCGCGCGTCAGAAGGCCATTCCACCACTCGTCGGGAATATCAGCATACGAGGGCTCCGCAATGACTTCTGCCTGCGGATTTATCTCTGCCGCAAACTGTTTGATGGGCTCGGCGGCATCCTCGCTACCTGGAGCAAGCTTTGAAATCACCACGCTCGCGGCGGCGCTCAGCTGGTTGTCAAAAATCTCTGGAAAATCGGTGCGCTGATTCTGCCACGAAACGGCGTCGACCACGGTAACCGGCGCCAGCAAACTAATGCGTTCCCAGGCCACCTGATTCACGTTATCAAGAATGCTCTGCAGCTTAGCCACGCCAGTTGGTTCAACAATTAAATACTCGGGGTCGATGGTGTTTGAAATGGTCAGCACCGACGTCGCAAAATCCTGCTTGCCCGAGCAGCAAATACAATTCTCGGTAGACTCCCAAACCTTGAGATCGGAGTCCTGTCTCAAGCGACGCGCATCGATGTCTGCCTGGCCATATTCATTCTCGTAGATAGCAAAATCACGCCCAGTCCGGCGCACGAGCTCCTGAATGAAGGTGGTTTTACCAGCTCCAAGAAAGCCTGATACAACAAGGATTTTCATGAATACAACCGCTTCCTAAACTCCGTTGGCGTCGCGCTCTTGTTGGCTCTGCCGCCGCGTTTCGCCGAACCCTACCAGCGCGTTTCACCGGTCCCTACCGGCGCGTTTGGCGCCCACCAACGCAAAAAGCTGGCGAGAAAACCGAACTTCTCGCCAGCTTAAACGTACTAAATCACGCTACCTGTTTGGTTACCTAGTCGATAACAACAACTGGCTTGATGAGGTCAGCTGGCTTATCACGCATGGTGAAGAGAGCCTCCTCGAGGTGATCCCAGCCGTGATAGAGGTGAGTAACCTCTGGGTGAAGGTCAAGACGGCCAGAAGTGACCAGGCTGGAGAGCTTCTCCATGCGCAGACGGCCGCCAGGCATGAGGCCGCCACGGATGTCCTTGTGGCCCATACCAACGCCCCACTCGACGCGAGGAATGTTGACGTAGTCGCCGGAACCGAGGTAGTTGACGTTACCAATCTTTCCGCCAGGCTTGAGTGCCTTGACAGCGTCCTCGAAGGTCTCGCAGCCGCCGCCGTCGACGCAGACGCGGTCAACGCCCTTGCCGCCGGTAAGCTCCATGACCTGCTCCCAGATTGGGCCGTCCTTGTAGGAGATGAAGTCGGTTGCACCGTAGCCCTTAGCTGCCTCAACGCAGACTGGACGGGTACCAACAGCAATGATGCGAGAAGCACCGTGAAGTGCAGCACCAGCAACGGACATCAGGCCTACAGGTCCAATGCCAATAACCAAGACGGTGTCGCCAAACTCAACGCCAGCAAGCTCAACTGCATGGAAACCAGTTGGAACCATGTCGGAAAGGATACAAGCATCTGCTGGGTCCATACCCTCTGGCATGTGAGCCAAGTTACCGTCAGCATCGTTTACATGGAAGTGCTCAGAAAAGACGCCATCCTTGAAGTTGGAGAACTTCCAGCCAGCAAGCATGCCACCGGAGTGCATGGAGTAGCCAGCCTGAGCCTCAAGAGAATTCCAATCTGGAGTAATTGCAGGAACAAGGACGCGGTCGCCAGGCTTGAAGTCCTTGACGCACTCACCAACCTCAACAACCTCTGCAGAGCACTCATGACCAAGAATCATGTTATGACGGTCGCCGATTGCGCCCTCCCACAGAGTATGAATATCAGAAGTACAAATTGCGACCGCAAGTGGCTTGCAGATTGCGTCCAGAGGACCACACTTTGGCGTCTCCTTCTCAATCCAGCCGGACTCGCCGATCTTGAGCATTGCATAACCCTTCATAAAACCCTCCTAAATCTGTGTTTCTAACAATGAAACACTACCTACCTCGTGGAGGAGCACGCTATACGCGTGACACTGACGAGGACCATAAACAATTTGCAAAAGCTCGCTGCTTTGTTGAAGCCACAACTGGGTCCTCTACAAAACAAAAAACGAACATTCACGTAATACATTTTCAAAGATAAATTTTGTTAAATCTAGAACGAACCCGTGAAAGGGTGAACAGACTTTCATGAATATTTAGTTACCGAGAAATGCAATTTACAAATATCTGATATTTACGCACGTAAACAATATGCACACTAACATGCCGCTTACCAAGCCTCTGACCGATAAAAAGCAACGCTTATCGGCGAACGGTAACCGCTCGCCGAATCAAAAAGGCAACTATCCATCCTTCTGTTGTATGTGAGCAATGCCGAGTGGCACGCACCGGCACTTCGGTAACAGAGTAGCGCATTACGAACGAACCATCACGCAAATTCAACCCTTTTGAGCTTGCTGGTATAATTCTTGTAGACGGGTTTCTCGCCAAATAAACTTCATTTAAAGGAGAAAACTGGCAATCACGGAAGGAATGTGCATGCCTATAGACAACCTATTGAGAGACGCAGGAGCTCATTTTAACTGGGAATATATAGTTTCAATTGCGCTTTTACTGGCTCCGGCGGTTGTTCCAGGTGTGCTTTTTATTTACTCCTTTATCAAAGAGCCTCGACAGTTCCGCAATGCACTTTTTCTATTTGCGGCTCTTGCATGGTCCTCGGTTCTTCTAGTATTGAGGTTTAACAACTATATTCTTGGATTAATTTTAATTGCTCTTGTGTTACTAACACCTTTTCTGACCATTATTTTCTTATTAATTAACACCATAGTTGTTGTAAAAAATAATGGATTTTCACTGACATCGATGCTGCCGTTATTGATGGCTGGATTCCTTATCCTGCTCATTGCTTCTCCCGCTATCGTAAATAATTTGGACCCAGATACTCACCGCGTTGTTGTCGTTTTACTGGGGCTTTTTATGCTTGAAGGCTTGTGGTTCTCGTTTACCTTTGTAGCTTTGCTGTTCTATTCATGGATATACCGAATCCTTCCCCGTCGCCGCACCTATGATTACATCATTATTCATGGCGCCGGACTTGATGGTCCACGACCAACTCCTCTGCTTGCAGGCAGAATAGACAAGGCCCTTGAACTTTGGAACAAGCAGCATCAACACGGAAAGTTTGTTGTTTCCGGAGGTCAAGGTGCTGATGAAGTTGTCTCCGAGGCTCAAGCTATGCGTGATTATCTTCTGGAGAAGGACGTTCCACTCGATGCAATCCTTATGGAAGACAAGTCAGCCACTACCTGGGAAAATCTTAAATACTCGATAGGCATTATCAACAACGACTGGACAGCAGCTGCCGGTGCCATCAGCGCTGACGCAAGCGCATTCAGCAGTTCTTCCGCGGCTTCTACCATAAGCGCCGACTTCACTACTGCAGTTGTTACCAGCGATTTCCACGTTTTCCGTTGCGCTGAATACGCTCACAATTTGGGCCTTAAAGCAGACGGTATTGGATCTCATACAAAAGGCTGGTACTGGCCTACAGCATTTATTCGCGAGTTTATTGCAATCACTAAAGCGCACCTCTGGCCGTATCTGGTTTTTGCTAGCATTTATATATTGATTAACGTCCTCGACTACGTATTCTTCTTCCTAGGGGTTTTGTAGCTGCGAGGTACACCTCATTGCCCCCTACGACCAGGAAGGAAGTCAGTTGGAGACATTTGAATTTGTGCTCATCGTTTTAACGTGCGTCGCAGCTTCCTCGGTCATCGACAAGTTTGTCAACGTTTCCATCCCGGTAATCCAGGTGGTCATCGGCTTATTGGTGGCGCTCGTTTTACCCAGCGTCCAGGAAGTGCATCTGGAATCCGAGCTCTTTATGCTGGTCTTCATTGCTCCGCTCCTCTTCAACGAGACGAGAGAAACCAACATCCGTGCACTTCTTCTCAACTTGAACAGTATTTTGTCGTTAGCAATTGCACTAGTAATTGTCAGTGTTCTCTCGGTCGGCTACGCCCTTCATCTTATGGTTCCCTCAATCCCCCTAGCTGCAGCTTTTGCACTTGCCTCAGCGCTTGGACCAACGGATGCGGCCACCGTTACTGCACTTAAATCAAACATTCATCTAACCCATCGCCAGCAGACACTTCTTTCTGGAGAGTCCCTAATCAACGACGCGTCTGGCGTTGTTGCATTCCAATTCTCCGTTGCAGCAGCTATTACGGGCACGTTTTCACTGATAGACGCAGCAGGTTCATTCACGGTGCTTTTTGTAGGCGGCGTGGCAGTGGGAATTGTCACAGGCTTTGCCTTCTCTGCCATCAACACAATGCTTGGCAGATTGGGCTATGAGGACACTGTTGCAAACGTCCTCTACGAAGTACTCACGCCATTTCTTGTCTATCTTCTTGCCGAAACCTTTCACGTTTCTGGTGTACTTGCCGTTGTAGCAGCGGGCTTGGTAATTGCACTTCCTCGCAGACAACACAATAAAGCGCTGGTAGCAAGACAGAAGCTAGTGTCCGATTCCACATGGAAAGTCATAAGCTTCCTCATTAACGGCACCATCTTTGTCTTCCTAGGAATGCAGCTTCCACTTGCCGTACTCCCTGGTACTAACGGTGGCCTTAATATCCTTCAGATTCTAGGTATTGTTGCTGCAATCACTCTGTTTATGCATGGCGTCCGCTTTGCATGGCTCTACGCGCTGGAAACTCACAAACTCCACAAAGGTGGACACCTCTGCACTGGTAAAGACAACGAGAAGGACGATGGCGAGAATACCGTCGAGCAGCACTCTGAACTGGACTCTACTCAAAGTGCTGAGCAACCCCTCAACCAACCCAAAGCCACGTGTACTCCAAAGCCTATCTCTATCACATCTGCCGAGCTCATTAAAAACGTACTGGTCACCACCATTGCGGGTGCAAAAGGCGCGGTAACGTTGTCGATTATCCTCACCTTGCCGCTGGCAACTCAGTCTGGAGCAGCATTTCCACAGAGGGATCTGTTAATTACCATTGCCGCCGGCGTTATTCTCGCCACGTTGCTCTTGGCAGACAATCTGCTGCCCGTGCTGTCCAAGTCCCCTGATGCAGACTCTGACCTGCCCGAGCGTCTCCACAAGGGAGAGATTGCCGTTTTAGAAGCCACTCTCGCCGAGCTCAGGAGCATGCTGCAGTCGGAAAACCCCGTGTCAGAGTATCTACCTGCTCTTCGTTTGACCATCACGCGCTATACCAACCGCCTATTTGCTTCTCGTATTACCGCGCCCGACTCGGGCAAACTGATGAAAGAAGTAATACTTCACGAGACAGAAGTCCAACGGAAATGCCTTGAGGAGCTTCGCAAGCGTCACGTTAAGACCAACAACCCCATTCCATGGGACCAAATTGTCGATGACATTACTTCAATCCGCAGGTCAGTGGGTTATTATGGACCTATTGCAAACATTGCTGCAAAGACGAACCACCGCTCACGGTTTGCCGTTGCTCTCCACGAGCTTAAGCTGTCAGCACAACACATCATCAATGGTGGCATCAGACATCTAGAGGATGCTGACCAGTCCTACTACCAGGCATGTCTATACGCACTTGAGATGGAATACGCAGGGCTCGACGAACTAGAGCGCATTGCAAACGGCGACGATGAAGAAATGGCGGTCATTACGTCAAACTTGATGATTGACCACGAGTCGGCAATTGAGTCTATTTGGAGCCGCATCAATATCAACGATGAGCACGGCTCTAGTACTACTCAAGTTTCCTACCTACTGCCTTACAATCTGAGCTCACATAAGATGTCACCGCACTTTAGACAACAGATTGCCAATGCTCGCGAGTACGCCGATGATGTGGCAGAAAACGCACTGCGCATTGAGTTGGACCAGATCTCGCGCCTTCAGTCTGAGGGCATCATTGACCGCGAAGTTGCTGCTCACCTACGCGAAAACGTCTACTATCTGCAGATGGCTCTGAGTGAGTAGCATGAACACCTCATCAGACACGCATCCCGACGCTGCAGCCTCCCGTCCCGTTGCGGCTGCAGCGCCGCACTCCGCCAACCTCGTGGCGAGAAAAACGATCATCTCCGGACTTTCCATCTACACGCAGATGTCCTCTGTAGCAGAAGCTCCTATTGTTTACCTCTTGGGTGACGTGGCCGACAACTCCCCCGTTCAGGTACCTGCAGGCGTCAGCCTAGTGAACGTTGGCGTTGACCTGTGGGAAAAGAATTTCTCACCCTGGTGCGCACCGCGCGTCTTTGCCAAGGGTCCCAACTTTGGCGACGGCGCTCAAAAAACACTTGATACCCTTATCAACCATGTTGTCCCCTGGGCAGAATCGGAACTCACCAAGCCGCCGGCGTATAGGGTGCTTGTGGGATACTCGCTCGCGGGCCTGTTCAGCCTCTGGGCCGGCGTGACACAGGCCGCCGCTGCCACGACGCCGCAGCTCAGCACCCTCACTGCACCACACGCTGCCGCTCCCGCCGCAACCTTCCAGCGCATCGGAGCCGTCTCGGGATCGTTCTGGTTCCCAGACCTTCTGGACTACGTTGACCAGCAGCTCAGCGGAGGGGTGGTCGGCCTCACACACGTTTATCTTTCGCTGGGTGATCGAGAAGCACGAACCCCTAATCCACAGATAATGCACGTGCGAGAAAACGCCGAACTTCTCGCCAGCAAGCTGGAAAGCGCGGGAATTACCTCAACGTTTGAACTCAACCGCGGAAATCACTTCCAAAACGTTGAGGGAAGAATACAGAAAGCCCTAGACTGGCTGGTTAAATAGGGTAAGATTCTTCAGAACGCACGTGTCCAGAGAGGTTTTATGCCCAATCAAAAGCAATTTGACAGCAAAACTAAATCGCCCCATACAGCCTCTGGCAAGCAATCTGACTACTTATTTGCGCTTATTCTTTCCCTCATCTTTGGCATTTTTGGCATTCCGCAGTTCTATCTCAAGGGGTGGAAGTCGGGCCTTACCAGGCTTGTTGTAAACGCAGCGCTAATCGCTGGCACATTTGCCCTGGCTCAAATACTTGCGTTGCCGTCGCTGCTTTCTTACCTTCTACCAGCAATTTTCTCGCTTCCGGTTATCGAGAGCGCGTTGAACCTCATCTACGAAGACCCCGACTCTTCCAAACAACTCGTAAAAGGCAAGCTCAAACTACGCAAGCGATACGCCGGAAAACAGAAAGTTGGAATCGTACTTGCCGCACTGAGTGTGGCGCTCTACTTTAGCGCCGCTCTGACGCAACCGCTTCCAACTATCGTCTCACCTGCGGGATTGCCACAGCAAGGCTCCGCCGCGTCATCCCAACCAGACTCCGGCTCGTCATCGCAACCAGACTCCAACGCACCATCCACCACCACGCAGACCAGCGCAAACGTAACCATCAAGTTTATCGACGTCGGCCAGGGAGAAGCCATTCTCATTGCACTTCCCGAGAAAACCGTGCTTATCGACGCCGGTCCCACAGGGTCAGCACCAAAAATCGAACAGGTGCTCCAAGAACTTGGTCGAAACAAGATTGATTACCTGGTAGCCACTCACCCCGATGAAGATCACATCGGTGGCATGGCAGATGTCATTTCCAGCACCCAAATTGGGACCATTTACGCACCAAATAAGACAAACAACACGGCAACATACAGAAAGTTTTTGACCGCCATCCAGAACAATAACCTGCAGATAACCCTTGCCGAAGCGGGTACCACCATCGACCAAACCGACGGTTACAGGCTGGAAATTCTCTGGCCCACCAAAGACGCAAATTTTCCCGGCACCAACGATTACTCGATAATCATCAAGCTGACCGTTGGCAACAAGACCTTCCTCTTCACGGGTGATGCGCCCACAAACGCCATCCTGGACTCCAATCCAGGCCACATTGACGTGCTTAAACTCTCGCATCACGGCTCTCGAACAGGTACTACCGAGCAGCTGGTCCGCAAACTCTCGCCCACCTACGCCGTCCTCTCGTACGCCCTGGACAACTCCTACGGCCACCCCATGCAGTCGGTCCTGAACGCCCTCCGCAAGCATTCCGTTGAAGTCTGGGGCACAGGCGCCAATGGAACCATTACCATTACCTGCGATGGTACAAACATTGATATATCTGGCGAGAAACCCGGCACAGTAGTAGCTCCGACCTCACAAGATAAATCTGGCACGTCGTCGAAATCGAGGACCAAGTAATGAAAGCAATCATTGATCGATTTGAAGACAACAATTTTGCCGTGCTTGAGCTGAATGATCAACCAGGCAATATGCTTACCGTTTCTCGCCACGAGCTTCCAAGTAACGCTTGCCAAGGTGACATTCTTTACTACCAAGACGGTGTGTGGACACTGGCCGAAGAAGAGACTATCCAGAGGCAAAACGATATCGATGAGCTGTTCAACTCCTTGCTTGTGCATGATAATAACGAAGAAGATTCCTATCAAGATGACGCATATTCAGAGGACGAGTAACTAGTTCTACACCTCAGTCTCTTGCAGCAGACGATTCCCACACTCTCCCTCAGCAAAGCGCGCAACTCATACCCTAACAACAAAGAACAACCCTGCGAGCTCATAACCCGCAGGGTGTCTTTTGTAGCTGTGGCTTTACGTTACTACACGTTCTTCTCGCTTAGGTTCCCGTGAGTGCTGTACCTTTTACATACAGTGTGTGACCGTTAGCAATAACGTTTGCTGCAGCACCATTGAACTCGGTGACATAGCTATCTGCTGTCAAAGTCCAAGTACTATTGTTGTCCAGAGTTACCGTAACAGTACCTACCTCGGTGGAAACAGTCTGGTTGGTAGCGTTGACGATGTTGCCGTTAACGTAACCCTCAAACGTGGTTCCTCCAGTGAGGTTCAGAGCAAGTGTGGAATTGTTGCCAACAAGCACCGCTCCCACCAGGTCCTGAGCTTTAGCGTTAAAGGTTGCCTTGTTATTACCGCCATTCCAACCGTCATCGCAGACAGAGATAAGAACGTTAGCAGCGTCTTCGTTAGTTAACTTGACACCATTGAGCTCAATGTCAGCGTTAGTGTTAGTAACGTGGAACATGTGGCCGTTCTTGCTGGTGAGGGAACCACCGGTCATAGCAAAGGTGGAATTACCCGTTGCTGCGTCTCCGGACATGGACTGATAAATCATGATGGTATCCATGAAGGTTGCATTGCCATTGCACTTGGTGTTGTTTGCCGTGAGATCGCAATCGGTAAGCTCAATGGAGTTCAAGCCCTCAATACAAACGCCCTCGGAAAGGTTAGAAACAAGTGTGGCGTTAGTAACGTGGATCTCTGCCGTGGAGTAGATGGCTGGCGAACCTAGACCATTGGAGGTATAGGCACCACCGTCTACGTAAACTGTTCCGCCGCCCCTATCGGTACGAATAGCTGCAGAAGACTGACCGTTTGTGGTAACCGTGAGGTTGTAGGCATTAGTGGTGCCGCCACCGGTTGTCATGGTGCCACCCGCGCCGTCGCCGGTTGTGGTGATGGTGGTGTCCTTGATAATAACCTTGGTTCCATCACCGTCACCGCCGTTCTGACCGCCATTGCCTCCGTAGCTAAAAATGCCGTTGGCACCCTTTGCATCTGAAGTAACGGTGAGATTAGTCAGCGTAGTAGTTGAACCTCCCTCAACAAGAACTGCAGCGTTCTGACCGTAGAAGTTACAGTTATCTCCGCCGTCGGAATCTCCTGTCTTAGTAACCGTGGAATTAGTAATGGCTACATCGTCGGTAGTATTGACCAGAATGGTATTCTCATCAGCAGTAGTGCTGTTGACTGCATAGCCATCCAGGATCTGAGCGGCGGTAATCCGAAGTGCTTCTGAAGCCTTCTTGGTGGCTTCGGTTGTGTTATTAGCGGTTGCTTTTGCGGTTTTGCAACCAGCAAGTCCGAACGCCATCAAAACTGGAAGACCGGCTACTACATCTCTTCTTGTGTACTGCATAATGTGCGCCTCCTTGCACTTATTTGGTGTATGCAATGAAGTGATTTTTTACTCCCTTGCATCTGATGAGGACATAGTAGGAGGCAAAGATTGAACAAAGATTGAATTCTCAAAAATTTTTTAGAAATTTTTGGAAAGTTAGTAAATCCCCAGTTCAAATGCAAAATATTCGATTTTCGCATATTTTGCTCTATAGTCATCTACCTGCGCAAATAAAAAAGACGCCTTCATGAGAAAGACGTCTAAATAAAACAGTTTTATTGAACTAAAGATTGAATATTGAATTTCTACCTACACGTTATTTTCCCTTAATAGGAAGCTGAACAGTAAAAGTAATTCGACCCTCTGAATAGCCTACATTAATGGTTCCACCATGCTTTTGAACTACAGCTTGTGCAATCGAAAGACCCAATCCATAGTGATTATCCTCACTGTTTCGAACGTCATCAACACGATAAAAACGATCAAACAGATGCTCAAGCTTTTCTTGAGAAATTTCTTCTGCATCATTACTAACACTTAAGAGAGCGCTGTGACCTTGTTTCTTGAGATTTAACTCAATCTGAGTACCCGTTGTATGCCTCAGGGCGTTATCAAGCAGCACAGAAATAACCTGCGTAAGCTGATTCTGATTGCCTGTAAGAACAATCCCCTCTTCAATGTTGCTTTGAAGTGCCTTGCCATTCTCGAACGCAAACGTCTCAAAGACCAGTGATTCTCCAGTAACTACATGAGAAAAGTCCAGCTTTTCCATAGGAACTTCTCTATTCTCCGCACTAGAAAAATCTAGCAGCTGTTTTACCAACTTTCCCATACGATTGCTTTCGTATTGAATGTTGGAGAGCCATTCGTTGTGGCTAAGCTCTCTGGATAGAATCTCTGCATTGGCGTCAATAACCGCAATAGGAGTCTTGAGCTCGTGACTTGCGTCGGATATAAACTGCTTCTGCTTTTTATCGCTCTCTTCAAGTGGGTGAATGATGCGCTTTGCCAGAAACACAGAAATAAAGAACATAACTACCAGCGACGCGCCTCCTACAAGCAGAGCGTTTCGCATCATGGTCTGAAGACCGGCTTCAGAAACGGTGTTATCCATAAACGCCACAAGCGTATAGCCATCTTTTTTCATAACCACGTAGGAAAGATTACCTGTTCTACCAGAAGAATTTCCTTCGTTCAAAATCTGACGAGCAAACTCAGTGAGGTTTTCATCGGAGCTAACGGTTTTCTCGCCATTAAAGACTGAGAGTACAGAACCATCTGCAGAAAACGATACTGAGTAAAACGTTGAAAGCTCGTAAGCAGATCTCTGGCCTGGCGGTTGATTGTCAGATTTGTTTGACAGCTGAGCGTCAGGTTTGACCAGTGGCTGCTGTGGACTCTGACCTTCGGAGCTTGTCTGCCCCTCAGAACCGCCCTTGCCCTCTGAGCTACTCTGTCCCCCCGAACCACCCTGTCCCTCAGAACTACCTTTTTCCTTCTCAAGCGAATACTGGCTTGCATAGCGGTTGAGCGCGTCCATGTTCTTCTGCCTGATCTCCTGAGTGCTAGCAAACATGATGACCGACAGCGTCACTGTGAACAGCAGAACAAGCGACACCATAATGGAGAGGATAATTTTTCTTCTGGATTGCCTAAACAGTTTGGTCCCTCAATTCATATCCCAAGCCACGAACTGCTTTAATCTCTACCGTAGAACCGATAAATGCCAGCTTTTTACGAGTAAACGACATGTACACCTCAACGTTGTTGTACTCGGCGTCGCTTTCAAATCCCCATATCTTAATAGCAAGCTGATCACGCGTCATAATGCGACCGTGATTACCAATCATATACTCAAGAATGCGCAACTCTTTCTCGCTTAGGCGCACACTCTGACCAGAAGTCTCACAGGTCAACGTTGCGGTTGTGGAATCAAGCGAGAGATCACCAAAACGCAGAACATTCTCTTGAAAGCTAGAACTCCTTCTTCCTAGCGCACGCAAACGAGCCAAAAGTTCTGCTGTCTGAAATGGCTTGGTCAGATAGTCATCGGCACCGTTATCCAGGCCCTCGACCTTATCGTCTAGCTGGCTTTTTGCCGTCAGTATCAAAATAGGAATGGTAATTCCCTTGCTACGAGCCCTTCGAGAAACCTCAAAACCGCTCATTTTAGGCATCATGACATCAAGGATTGCCATGTCGAACATGTTGCTTTCTAGGGCGAGAAGAGCGGACGTGCCGTCAGTCATATGATCGACGTCGTATTTTTCTTGCTTTAAGAGAGCCACAATAGCTGCGGCCATTCTCTTCTCATCTTCAGCTAGAAGTACTCGCATTGTCCAACCCTATCGAATCCAGCCACTTTTGCACTTCGCTAAAAGTATACGTGCCTTTTACCGCCAGTCCAGGCATTACACGAGAAGCACCGCACTCCCTCTGGTACTCCTCAATCATGTTTCCAAATCCTCCACCGCCATGCGTGCAAAACGGAATGACCGTCTTACCGCTTAAATCCGTTGCTCTTAAGAACGAAAGCATCGGAGGTGCAAATGTTTTAAGCCAGTTGGGTGATCCTATAAAAACAGTATCAAAGCCGGCAACATCTATATCGTATTGCATTAACGCAGGACAAACGCCCTTTTCTATTTGCGCTCTAACCTCTTTTACCGCCGTGTTATACGAGAAAGAATAAGGCTCTTGAGGCTTAAGCTCCAGCAACTCACCATCGGTAATCAGCGCAATATCCTCAGCAAGCCTTCTTGTGATGCCGGAATATGAATAGTACACAATCAAAGACTTCATGTAAGAATCTCCACTACCAGCCGAGAAGAACGTGCTGTTGCAGCGTTACGTCGAATTATTTGACACAAGTATAGTTGATGGGATTGCGCAGCCGAATGGCTTCTCATTGTAAGCGTGTGCTACAGTGAAACAAAAGCGCCCCGGCTACCCCCCCCCTTGTGGGATGACTGAGGTGCTTTTTTGTTGAGATGTTTCTGCGTTAAAATCACTATAAGTTGACATACACAAAAAGGACAACCAATGTCAAAACAAAATAATATAAAGAAAATAGTGGGGCTCGACAGCAGATATGGCTTTGAAGACGAGCAATTTGTTAACTTTTTTTTCTTAGTTCAAGCAAAAGCAAACGAACAGGGAAAATATTCTATATAGATTGTGGCGAAGGCAATATTGCATTGATAGATAATATGTTAGCTATGGATTTATCAGGATGGCTCATCGATCAACCTGATGCTCAAGAATTCGAATCGTTTTGGCTTGAAGGGTCAGCCTATATTCCTGACAAATTCACTAAATTTGAATGTGAAGAAGAGTGGTTTTTAGAAGACAATGCTATTTGCATCAATCTGATTACCTTCTAGAACCTTGAACATTTCAAACTACAAAAACCATCGAATAACTGACATGTGGCTTTAACTACCATTCAGAATGTCACTATGCTAAAACCTAAAGATACCCACGCAAATCCACATCAAGTAGAATCGGGTGGGTATCTTTATTAACTATTATGCCTAATTATAGCCAGAATGCCACTGCGCCAAAACAAATAAAGTCGACAGCACCAAATACCGTTAGCTTAGTTACCAGTCAGAATGTCACTGCGCCAAAACAAAAACTCTGCTCTAAACTTTCCAGAAGCAGCTTAGTTACCAGTCAGAATGTCACTGCGCCAAAACATTTGCGTGCTTGGGCTTTCCAATAGTCGAACTTAGTTACCAGTCAGAATGTCACTGCGCCAAAACGTGATGTTAACTCGGTTGATGCTCATTACCACTTAGTTACCAGTCAGAATGTCACTGCGCCAAAACCATGTATGATCCTTGTAGGTAAGCGCACCTACTTAGTTACCAGTCAGAATGTCACTGCGCCAAAACTGTCTGTAATCAAACCTCGACATCTAATAAACTTAGTTACCAGTCAGAATGTCACTGCGCCAAAACCTTTCTTGGGCTGAGGTTTGACCTTGTGTCACTTAGTTACCAGTCAGAATGTCACTGCGCCAAAACAAGAAGTTCTCCAGGTAGGTCATACCGAAAACTTAGTTACCAGTCAGAATGTCACTGCGCCAAAACACAGCATTGTCGGCAACGCAATTTTCACCGGCTTAGTTACCAGTCAGAATGTCACTGCGCCAAAACAGCTAAGTCTGGATAGAGCTCCGCAAAACGGCTTAGTTACCAGTCAGAATGTCACTGCGCCAAAACCCTCAGTTGGTCTGTATGTTCCATGACATTGCTTAGTTACCAGTCAGAATGTCACTGCGCCAAAACGGGCTCAACATCCATGAGCGACAAACTTTTGCTTAGTTACCAGTCAGAATGTCACTGCGCCAAAACTCATAATTGCAGCGATGAAAACAAAAGTTTGCTTAGTTACCAGTCAGAATGTCACTGCGCCAAAACTGATGTTGCTGCTTGGTATCATTCCGTAAAGCTTAGTTACCAGTCAGAATGTCACTGCGCCAAAACATCACCTTATTGTATCCGATGGCTATTGCCGCTTAGTTACCAGTCAGAATGTCACTGCGCCAAAACTTAACACCTGAATGATATAAACAATTATTCGCTTAGTTACCAGTCAGAATGTCACTGCGCCAAAACCAACTGTGGCGCAAGGGTGGTGCGTGATGAGCTTAGTTACCAGTCAGAATGTCACTGCGCCAAAACTTTGAAATGACGGCTTGCCATGTTTGCATTGCTTAGTTACCAGTCAGAATGTCACTGCGCCAAAACTTGTTGTTGATGACATCTGAACGCATCTTGGCTTAGTTACCAGTCAGAATGTCACTGCGCCAAAACTTTGTTGAGTATTACTATATGCCTTGTGTTGCTTAGTTACCAGTCAGAATGTCACTGCGCCAAAACTCAATGCAGAGTTGGTTGTCTAACATCTTGGCTTAGTTACCAGTCAGAATGTCACTGCGCCAAAACGTGGTTGTGGAATGCAAGAACTGCACTCGTGCTTAGTTACCAGTCAGAATGTCACTGCGCCAAAACCAATCACCGTAATCAATAGATTCATCTGATGCTTAGTTACCAGTCAGAATGTCACTGCGCCAAAACACAATTATCGGGTATTACCCGATGGAAACGGCTTAGTTACCAGTCAGAATGTCACTGCGCCAAAACAGTCCTCGCGAGAAGCTTTAACGCCCTCGTGCTTAGTTACCAGTCAGAATGTCACTGCGCCAAAACTTGGTGTCATAAATGACGTATCCTAAGTCGGCTTAGTTACCAGTCAGAATGTCACTGCGCCAAAACGATGGTATTGCAGAAGAATTAAGAAACGGAGCTTAGTTACCAGTCAGAATGTCACTGCGCCAAAACCAGAGAGAAGAGGAATGGGGACTATGTCTAGCTTAGTTACCAGTCAGAATGTCACTGCGCCAAAACTCGACTGTGTAAGTCTTTCCGACCTCGTAGCTTAGTTACCAGTCAGAATGTCACTGCGCCAAAACCCTGCGATGACGATAACGCGCCTGGGACGTGCTTAGTTACCAGTCAGAATGTCACTGCGCCAAAACACATAAGACATATTATCAGTCCAAAATCTAGCTTAGTTACCAGTCAGAATGTCACTGCGCCAAAACAATGTAGGAGATAGCACTTATAACAGCACTGCTTAGTTACCAGTCAGAATGTCACTGCGCCAAAACGCCGACGACAATGTCGACATTTCCACGATAGCTTAGTTACCAGTCAGAATGTCACTGCGCCAAAACACACGAGCCAAGCTGGCTTAACTTCTCGAAGCTTAGTTACCAGTCAGAATGTCACTGCGCCAAAACGCGTTACGTGGGTTGACGCGAACGGCAAACGCTTAGTTACCAGTCAGAATGTCACTGCGCCAAAACTTGCCTTCTGCTACTCTTTGCAGCCCGTATGCTTAGTTACCAGTCAGAATGTCACTGCGCCAAAACTGAACGCTAAAGGGGCTATATATCGAACTGGCTTAGTTACCAGTCAGAATGTCACTGCGCCAAAACAACTTCCGCTGTATACCCATGCACCACCCAGCTTAGTTACCAGTCAGAATGTCACTGCGCCAAAACATGTCGACTGTATAGATAATACTGTTCATAGCTTAGTTACCAGTCAGAATGTCACTGCGCCAAAACAAGGTGAGGTTCGTATGAAGTGGCGGATGTGCTTAGTTACCAGTCAGAATGTCACTGCGCCAAAACGCATAAGTCAGCACATACATTTATGCCACCGCTTAGTTACCAGTCAGAATGTCACTGCGCCAAAACAAAGGTAAGGTTTGTATGAAGTGGCGGATGGCTTAGTTACCAGTCAGAATGTCACTGCGCCAAAACTCGCCACCTTTGACACTCTGGCGAATGGATGCTTAGTTACCAGTCAGAATGTCACTGCGCCAAAACCCGCCCTTCTGAAAAAATTGCACAAAAAAAGCTTAGTTACCAGTCAGAATGTCACTGCGCCAAAACACAACTAGCAAGGACGGAACGTCCGAGCGGGCTTAGTTACCAGTCAGAATGTCACTGCGCCAAAACAATCAGATTCAATACTAGGCGTGAATACAGCTTAGTTACCAGTCAGAATGTCACTGCGCCAAAACCCAGCTTTGAATGCCTAGAAGAACGTATGAGCTTAGTTACCAGTCAGAATGTCACTGCGCCAAAACCTGTCACGTCCAGGCAGCAAATGAGAATAAAGCTTAGTTACCAGTCAGAATGTCACTGCGCCAAAACGTTGTGACTGAACGCAAGCCAACAGCAGAGCTTAGTTACCAGTCAGAATGTCACTGCGCCAAAACAGTCAATCCATTCATTGTGCTGTACTGCACGCTTAGTTACCAGTCAGAATGTCACTGCGCCAAAACACCGAGAAAAGCGAAAGGAATTGCGAGAGAGCTTAGTTACCAGTCAGAATGTCACTGCGCCAAAACCGTTGTCGCAAAATCTCCCCTGCAAGGAGACGTCCATTCCGACCTGATTAGAGATAATATCAGAGCAATCGAGCAGGTCAACCACTTGTTTGTTCTCATTAATATTATCCTGAATTGACGTTTCTGTTTCAATAAGAAGAATCTGTATTCCAAGAAAAATGGCTTGATTTAACCACTCAACATATTGTTCTTGAGTAAAAAATTTCTTCAGATTTACGAAAACTACAGTTCCTCTAAAAGAAACGTCCGAAATAAAGTTTAGAAATTCTATCTGGTTATCAAAGAACGATCTTCCTGCTTTCTCGGCAGAAAAATGACTCATCTTTAGATATTTTGCCATATCCCATTCTGTTTGTAATTCATAAGATGCATTAAAACCACTTGAAACTTGAAATATCTCTTCATTGATAACGGAAACAGCGTCTATGATTCTTGATCTTCTCTGTTCGTCTAAATTGATCTCTTTAGAAACATATTCTAAAAACTTGTTATTTAATTTTTTATCATCCCATGGCAATGACAGCGGTGAATCTACATAGAGAATATTTTGCTCTGGCTTTATCTCTTTATCTCCATCCCATAGTGAAAAAGACATTTCTCTTGATTCTTCGTCTTTTTCTAGTAAAGAGTTACATATCTGTGCAAATAGATGATTGTTGATAATTTCAAGTACAGATACTTTTTTATCTGATAATTCAATAGATACAGGGATATCTGAAAAAACAATTTTCATAGGACAATCAACCTATCTACAGAGTCAATCGCATTGGAAGATGATCCATGCCCAGTTATATTAATAATTGATTCATACTGTTTTTCAGTCACCTTTAATACTTGAATCAACCCTTCTGTCGGTTTTGATTTATTTAATCGTTCAACTGCAAAATCAGCTGATTGTGCAGTTAATACAAGTTTTGAATAGACAGATTCTTGAATCATTAGATAACCATCTTTAAGCAAAGATTTACGAAACAGTCTATATGCCTTTCTTTGTTTACTAGTTTCAACAGGCAAATCAAAGAAGACTAATAATCTCATGAATCTAACTCTTTCAGGCATAGTTAGCTTAATTCAAAAGAACTAATGTCAGAAACAGATGTCTTTTTATTCAAAGAATTTAGACAGTCTTGAACAAATCCGCTAATAACAGAACTTAATCTATAGCTTCCATCTTTATAGGGCAGCTCTTCGTTAACAAGATTGCTCAACTGATGTCTTAATTCCTTTGAGAAGTCACCCTCAAACTTACTCAAGATAGTCTTATCAACCACTGGTCTAAAAGGTTCCATCAGATCACAAGCAAAATTAAACTGATTAAATTCACTCCTGTGACAAATTCCCGTCTGAGTTAAATAACCTCTCGAAACTATCTCTCTTGCAACAGTCGACATCAAGATGCTGTAGCCATAATTTAAAGCCGCATTAAGCGGAGTATCATCATCCCGACAAAATTCATTTCCAAATAAAGCACTAAAGTAATATTTAGCAGCAACAGCTTCCCTATTTGAAGAATCGCCAGAACGTACATCTAATGAATACTGTCGAATTACTTCAGACTCATCATTCAAATCAACAAGTGATAGTAAATCGGCTTGATGATTAATTTTTTCTTGAACAACCTTTTGCCAAACACGTTTCTTTTGAGGCAAGCTCCAAGATAGCTGTTCAACTATCCTAGAGCTTGTATTATGCGCGCCATACAACGGAAGATATTGACCTACTGGATTATGCTTTTCATCAGAAACAACTAAAGCAATTTTGTTTTTAGACAGTTCAGATAGCAAGTATGCACTTAAGAAAACTCTCTGGGTACTTAAAACAACAGACGAAATCTCTGACAGATGGACTTTATGGATATCATCCTCCACCTGAACAATCATATACCCACCTTGATATGTGCATTTACTTGGAGATTCAATAAGAACTGTTCTAAAGCCCAATACGTCTCCTTCTTTCAAACATACCAGTTACGGATTGCTCAATTACATAAAATTCAGCAGGATTTTTATTCAATTGGGCAGAAATGGATATGCAAATTCTTTCTGTTCTTGTTGAACCACCAATTTTTTTCGTATCAGAATGAACAGTACTGCCATTAATAGTATTCAAAAGACTTACTAGTACTTTCTTACTGTCCTCTAAATTTAGAGCAGCGAAAACTTTTCTCTTACTATCTAACTTCAACTTCTCTGCAAGTATTGGCATTCGAGAAGAAACTATTTTCCATAACAAATCATAGATAACAAGTGAGGCACTAGTATCATCTTGATTTTTATCAAAATAGTTTGAAATAAATACATACTCATCATAGGAGAAAGAAGGAGATACTCCATTTCTTAATTCCGTTGAACTAACAACATAAAATCTCTGTCCACCATATTCAATTGCTTGGTTTTTTAAGAGAGCTGGGTAAATGAGCTCCTCAAATTCAACGCCAGATGATTCTAAAACTTTAGTTAAATAACCTGACGTCTTACTGTGATTTTTATAAAGTTCAACGGACTTTGTACGAGGAATATCCACTACATAATATTGGGTCTTATTCTTTTTCTTTCCCCTACAAATTGCAGAAAAAGAGGCTTGAGCGCTCGAATAGCTTCCGTACTTTTCTGGCAAAAGATTACCTTTAACTGGTAATGCAAGTGTTGTTTTTTTATCTTTTGGTGAATAAACAGTCTCTTTCCAAAATGCACCACTTGTCATTTCTGGCATACGAGAAACAAAGCACTCTTTAAATCCAAATGTTCTTTTTATCTTTTCAACTTCTTCAATTGGATCCCATTCTACTTCTCCAGTTTCAAAATCAAAACCAGGTTTAGAGAAGCTATCTACAAAGAATGGAGTTGTACCGGGGATTCTATGTTGCTTTTGAGCTTCTTCACTCTCTTGTTTAACAAACTTACGCATTAGTTTTGTTAAGCCAACTGGATTAGTAAATGCTTCTTCATATCGAATCGAAAGGAAGCGTCCCATCTCACAAGCTAAGAATGCATCATGAGCATGATGATAGTCATTCACTTCACGAATTTTAGGAAGGTTATACTTTTCCCTAATTTCATGCGACAGAGACGCTTTGATTGAACAAATTTCAGTATCTGGATACTGACTCTTTAAAAGCATTCGGACAAACTTAACAATCTGGCTCGTCTCAACAAGCTGTCTATTGATAAAGCCTTCCATCTGTCTATCAGTGACAACAGAACGCGTGAGATTTTTATATTTTTTATCACCAATCAACTTAACACGATGAAGTTCATGCCAAAGACCAGCCATCTTACGTCTAATATCAGCATCCAATAAGAGAGAATCTCCTTTACGCTGATTCTCTTCAGAAAGAACCAAGACAGTATTCTCAAAACTATCATCTTTGATATAAGACTGCGGTAAAACATGATCAATTTGGCAATACGTGTTATCAGCAATTAGATTAATATCTATTGCCTTGCCAGAGTACATGGACTTACCATTTTGCATGAAATACAAAGAGAGTCGCTTACTTAGCTGTTCATCACTATGCTTATCGAGCTGTGTAAATATATCTGTATTTTTATACTCTTCTTTAAGCTCAGAAAGCATCTTTTTAATGTTTTCATTACGCTTAGTAGTGCGCTTTCCACGCTTTTTTTCATCTTCATCACGAGTAGATTCAATATAAATGTGAGCAGCGGGTTTACCTGCAATCTTTGCAATCTCTTCAACAATTCTCAAAGCCTGATTGACTGATCTGCGAACTGCAGGAGAACCTGGCAGGTCTTCAACTGACTGGTCCTTTGAGAAGTACTTCTCATTATGAGCTTCAATCTCTTTATTAAATTCAAAGTTCTTGTTATGAAGAATCTCCATGAGAATTAGTGAACTACCAACATGTTCTCCATAAGGGTCACCTTCAACAAGAAGGTCCATTACAGACATCTTACGGAAATCGACTTCCGTTTTAATACCTGTAAGTAATTTCTTAGAGAGGCGCCCCCATCCCGCAAATCTATGGTCACAGAATTTCTTGATTTGTGCAGCGGTGAGCACGTCACCATAGTTCTTAGTAGTTTCTTCCTTAAGGATCTTCTTATCCTCAAAGAGGGTGTTCCATAGAATGAGCTCTTCGATCATCTGCTTTGTCTGATCAGACCACTCATCAGTACCTAATAGCTTTTTGAAAAAATGATGGGAACTGAGTTTAGACTCAAACTTTCCTTCACCTTGACCACCTTTAACGTGTGGAAAAGTCTCGCCACGTTGTTTAAGCCAATCTTCCACTTTCTTAAACGAAACTGACTTATATCTTTCAAATAACTCTTCATAAATAGAGAGCCTATCCTCTGCATCAAAGCGATACCATTTATCGTTATCCTGTGACCAACGAGCGCCATTTAACTCATTTAACACGCAGAACTTCTCGTACAATAAAGAACATTTAGGGAGAACCGGCTCTCCGTAAAGATACGTGCAGGTACCAGTCATACGTTCAATGAATTTAGCCGCACTGCCGCTTTTATCAATAATCTCTTCCCAATTCCAAGGATAGATTTTTTCTCCCTTTTTGCCTTCCTGACGCTCTGACCAAGCAAAACGCGGCTTGCCAAAAGCATCCAGCGCTGCACCCTTTTTGGTAAGAGGTCCTACATAGTATGGAATTCTGAAAGTCACAAGAGAATTGAGTTTGTAGCGAATCTCAGACAAAAAAGGATAAAACTTCTCTTGAGCATCGATGATTGCATTCATTTCTTCAAGATGAAGTTGAAATGGAATGCTTCCGTTATCAGTGGTTTTAAGTCTTCTAAGGAACTTACCATTTGCAAACTTTATCATCATTTCTTGATAACGTGAGTCTGAGGTAGCAGCCGTCTCCTTAAATAGGTTCTCTACCTCTTTTTTGAAATCATCATACTTAGCATCTCTGGCTACATTATATTTTGTGTATCCCTTAGCTTCAGATTTATCATAATCCTTCTGATAAGGAACTTCGTATTTCTTCCCTTTGAAGAATTGGGAATATTCATCCGAACAAAATTCTTTTACAAGGTCTTTTAAGGTCCTAAGATCTTCTTTGTATCTGTTGTATTTTGCGACCATACTATAAGAGATGCTTTTACCATTTGCATCCTCAATAATATTCATCAAGATATAAGCCGAATATGCTTTTTGAAGAGCCTCGTATAAAGCCATTCCCTCATCAGGAACTGATGAAATAAATGCTTCTTTCTGCTCATCATTATCAAAAGAGAATTTAAACTTTTCAGCCTCGATCTTAAAAATAGTGTTGAAATTGGCTTCATAGCCCAAAACAGCTTTGATAAGTTCTTCTGCTATTTTCTTTTCTTCTAAAGTCAATATTTTTAGAGCCTCATCTTTCTTCTCGGCTCTTGTTAACGATGTATCTTCAAATACTTTTTCTAGCTTTTCTGGATCAATCTCATTAATTTCAAAATCGTATGAAGCGTCTGCCCATAAAACCAGAGCTTTCAACAACTCTTTAATAGCCTCTGACATGCTTGCATCTTTAGCACTTAAACTTGGATTATCTTGGTAGAGAAAGTTGCCTCTTGTTTTCACAATGTTATGGAATGCTAGATAAATTAATCTAAGGTCTTCTTGCTGGTCAGACTCAATCAAATGCTTGCGCAAATGATAAATAGTTGGATATGACTTGTAGTACATGCGCTCTGTAAAATCGGAGCTATTAAAGAATGGGAATCGATAATTCCTGTGACCTTCTTCACGATCTTCCACCCTAAGCTTTGACTGTCTAAGGCGAATAAAGAATTCAGGATCAACTTTTGCCATCTCTTCGTCAAATAGCGACTGGAGCAAATCAAGCCTCTGTCTGCGACGATCATAACGACGGCGCTGACCCCTTTTACGACGTGTTTCAGCTGCTGTATTTGCGCTTTGAAATATCCTACTTCCCCATGTTGGCCGTTTCTTAAAATGACAGAGATTACCATTCTCGTCAGTTACCGCCCAACCGACGGAACCGGTACCAAAATCCAGGCCAACGTCATATGAAGAAATATTTCTAAGATTCATACTTGCACTCCATTAAAAAGTGTTTTACCATCCAATTGTCTTGATTACCAGTCAGGACGTCACTGCTAAGTCAAAATAACGGCAATTGCCTTAAATGCCTTCGGGCGTCATGTAGATGACAATTTTGACTTCACTTAGCCCCTCTATAAGGGGCTTTTTTCTTGACTAGTAGTCAGAAATATTTTAACTTTCAGCAAAGATCAGAAGTAATTCTTCAATAACAAATCTGTAAACGGTAATATTTTTATCGTAAACGTCGGTATATTTGTTCATAGATGATTTTTGCTATATCTATCTATGCTTACTATTATTGCTAATTGGAATACCGTGTAACAAACAAAAAACGAGACCGTTTCCCTCCACTTAGCTGGACGGGCGTATCTCGTTTTTTGTCAGGCTATGTAATCGTTAGCGCTTAATCAAACCAGATCTTTACAACGTCGCCATCTGCGGACGTAATATCTACAAGTGTGCCACTCTCGCCTGTCTTTGCAGCGTCCATAAGCGCATCAAGATTAATGTTAGAGAGCTGCTCCTGGGTCTCCTGATTAAGATAGCTTCCGCTGACCTGAATTCCCGAATTTAAAACAAATTTTGCCAGACCTAGAGGAACGCACATATCTACAACGTCACCATCGTCGGAGACAATGTACACGTGCAGTCCGTGTTTTGCAGAACCGTTGCCAAGGCGGACGCCCTTCTTCTTGCTACCGTCAGCCTCGTCGTTCTTCTCGACTTTGACCATGCTCTTACCAAAAAGCTTGCCAAAGCTGAAACCTGAAGACTGAGCAGCAATACCCTGGTTTTCCTGCTCTACAGGCTCTTCTACGATTTCTGCGGGCTCGTCAGCTGCAACGGAAACAACCTCAGCAGCGCTTTCCTGGGCAGCAGCGTTCTCCTGGGCAGCAGCGTTCTCCTGGCCAGCAGTTTCCTGAGTGGAAGCGCTTGCACCGCTCAAAAGCTCGTCAACGGACACACCAAGGAAACGCGCAAGATCTGGCAACAGCGAGATATCCGGATAGTTAATGTCGTTCTCCCACTTGCTCACCGCCTGTGGACTTACGTTCAGCTCCTTTGCCAGACGCTCCTGCGTTGCAGTTTTAGCCAAACGAAGACGTGCAATACGACGACCAAGGGTCTCAGATGAAGTAGTCATAGTTGCTCCTTTTCTCAACTTATTATCACTGAAATGGCATGCGGGCCGCTGATTTCACTATGAGTCGTAACAATACGTTCAACAAGAACGCATCAGTTGAGTTGGGTATCGCAACGGTTTCAAGCTACTCAACGGCAGGTTGAGTTCGCAGGTAAACTATGCTTTTTAACCGAAAATTACTTGCTCTAAAAGTATTCTCCAACTACCATTAAGTCAAGAAACTTTTGATGTTTTAGAAAGGTCTGTCTATGGCTGGCGAGAAGAACTGGGTGTTCTGGACCAGTGGTGCGCATATTGTTTCTGGTTTTGAGCAATGCGCTACAGACGGTTTTGTTGGCGTTGACGCAGATGGTGTCGTGTACCTCTTTGATAACAATCAAAATGTCTTTGCGTCGGCTCATGCTTCAGATATTGAGGGAACCGTCAGTAGCTGGAGAGTCACCTGGCTTACCATTGATGATAAAAGATATGTCCTAGAGTTTGTTCCTCTTGCAGATAAGATTGCTCCTCGCCTGATTTTTGGAGCTATAAGCAATGTCTTTATGCAGGAGCTCCATCACGGAGATCAGGAGAAGGTCCCACGAGAACTCCTTGAAGACTTCAAGATTGCATTCGAGAACGCCAAGTATAGGCGCTAGCTCAAGCTAATTTTTTGAATTATTCATATCCTTGCGGAGGTACGATCACCGATATCGGCGCCGGCGGATGAACTGCCTCCCATTTCTTGGACACGAGAAATAGGAGGCAGTTCAAAACACAC
>CALIAZ010000044.1 GCA_938045565.1 uncultured Atopobium sp. | reverse complement strand
CTTCTCGCCTCCATTGGAGAGGGTCTTGAGCTTGATGGCTATTACGTTGATCTTGTGGACAACGGTACTCAGGCGCTTGAGATGGCTCAGCTTGAACAATATGACCTCATCTTGCTTGACCTTAATCTTCCTGGTATTGATGGTCTGGACTTACTGCGCACGCTTAGATCGGAGCACTCAGAGACCAAGGTATTGATTCTTTCTGCGCGTTCATCAGTGTCTGATCGTATTGTTGGACTGGATGCGGGTGCTGATGACTATCTAATTAAGCCTTTTGCGTTTGGTGAGCTAGAAGCACGTATTAGGACGCTCTTGCGTCGTGAGTATACTCATGGAGAAGCTTCGTTGACATCGGGAGAACTTCGATTTGATACTACGGCTCGACAAGTTTTTGTTGGAGACGCTCAGGTCAACCTTACCAAGAAAGAACTTGCAATTCTGGAGTATCTGATGCGAAACGCCGGGGCGGTTGTGAGCAGTGAAGAGTTGATGGCTCATGCATGGGATAGCAACGTGGATTTATTCAGTAATTCCGTGCGCGTTCATATTTTCTCGATTAGAAAAAAGTTGCGAGAAGCCCTTGGATATGACCCAATTTCCAACAAAGTAGGAGAGGGTTATTGCTTTAAGAAGGATAGCGATGATTAAGATAAGTGAGATAACTCCAAAGCCAATGCGCTCAATACGCGCTCAGCTCACCTTTCTTATGGTGGCTCTCTTAGTATGTTGCTGTGTTGTTTTAACCTGGCTTGTGTACCGCTCAACGTCTGAGCTGTTGGAACTAGCAGCAGCCAACGCCATCAACAAAGGAGCTCTTTCTATTGTTTTAGACGTAGGTGCAATTGAGCGTTCTATTTTGTTTGATGCGCTAGGCATTTTGTTTTTTGTGATTATTGCCGGCAGCTGTGCAGCTTATCTTTTAGCAGGTCACTATACTAAGCCAGTTCAACAACTTTCTGCTCACATGAAAGAAATTGGTCCTGATACGCTGTCTGATTCCATTGAGATTAAGGGCGGTGGAGAAGAGGTTCAGGAGCTAGTCAAGTCATTTAATCAAATGACTGACCAGTTAGATGAAGCATTTGCAATGCAGAGTCGTTTTTCGGTTAGTGCGGCTCATGAGCTTAGAACGCCAATTGCGGTACTGCGAACCAAGCTTGACGTTTTCAAGAAAAAGAAACGCAAACAGAATGAATATGACGAACTTGTAGACACGATGGAGACATACATTGATCGTTTGTCTGCAATTATTGCCAACCTGTTAGAGCTTACGGAGACATCTGAGCTTGGAGAGGTTGAGGATGTTTCTCTTGATGCGGTAATTACAACAGTTGTGGATGATCTTGAATCAGTTGCTCAAAATAATATGGTCAACGTGCAGGTTAACATGCAGATTGACGAACATTCTAATACGAAATCTGAGGCACAAAATTTTACTGTTAAGGGAAATGCCAATCTGTTATACCGAGCTGTTTATAATTTGGTAGAGAATGCTATTCGCTATAACCGTAGAGAGGGATCAGTCAACATTGCCCTGGAGACTGAGGGTCAAGAATGCCTTGTTACAATTGCCGATACAGGAGTGGGCATTGCGCCTGAGCAAAGAGAGCTTGTTTTTGAGCCGTTCTACAGGGTAAATAAATCTAGGTCTAGGGAATTTGGCGGTGCGGGCATTGGTCTCTCGCTGGTTAAAACTATCTTAAAGCGACATGGAGCTTCCATTACAGTCTCCGAAAACACTCCACATGGTTCTGTGTTTACCATTAGGATTCCACTGGTTGATGCAATAGACTCTGAGTAGCGTTTAACCCTTCACATACACTGCTGCTGCCGTTTGGAGACAGGACAAAATAAGACAGAACGCTATGAGTCAATACAGGGTACAATTGTCCTAAATGATAATACCTGTTCAAAGGCAGAAATGATGTTTTTAAAAGAACGCCAAGATAAGATTGTGGAGTTCGTTAATACAAACGGAAGAGCTACAGTAATTGAGCTTTCAGAAAAGTTTAGCGTTACTGAAGACTGCATCAGAAAAGACCTTAAGCACCTCGATGGCCAGGGCCTTTTAAAGCGTGTATACGGCGGTGCTATTAGTACGTCGGTGCAACCCAACTGGAACATTAGTACGCGCATCAATACTAAGATTCCCGAGAAGCGTATTATTGCAGATAAAGCATATGAGCTTATTGAGCCAGGTGAGACTGTCTATCTGGACATTTCCACAACCAATATCGCATTAGCAGAGAAAATAGCTGCTGGTACTAAATACATGACGGTTATTACCAACATGATCGATATCCTTCAGGCGTTGAGCGGAAATCCTGCCATTAAGGTCATCTCGACTGGTGGAACTGTTAATTACGAGCTCAATAGTTTCTATGGTTCAGCGGCAATTCAGACGCTCGAGTCATATCACTTTGATAAGGTGTTTATGGGTGCTATTGGTATTAACCTCGATACGGGTGAGCTTCTTACCTATGACATTGACGATGGAGCCGTTAAGCGCCAAGTAATTAAAACAGCCTCTCAGGTTATTCTTATGGTTGATCACGAGAAATTCAGCTCATCGGGGAGTTATGCCTTTGCGCACTTCGATGATGTTACGACAGTAATTACAGATAAGTTGACGGAGAAGCTTAAAGATCAGCTTGCTGCCTTTGACGTGATTTGTAAGTAGATTTGAATCCACAGCATAATCTCTAAAACATGAACCCCGCTTGATAAATTCAAGCGGGGTTCATGTTTTGTGTGTAAATTTGCCTGTGCCATAGGCTATTTACCAGTTTGGTCTAGCCAAGCTCAGACTTAACTTTTGCGACAATTGCAGGAGCGGACTTAATGACAGTTGCTGCAGGAAGCTTAATCTTTGGAAGCTCAGCAAACCTTTCAACATCCTTGATAGGCATATCATTGGTAAGAACAACTGCTGTTGCACCAGAAAGATCCTTAGCGGTAATAGCATTCTCGATTCCAATGGAACCTTGAGTCTCTACCTTGCATTCGATCTGCTCTGCTGTGCAAGCATTCTTCAGCGCCTCAGCGGCCATGTATGTGTGAGCAACACCAGATGGACAAGCAGTTACAGCTAAAATCTTCATGACGCTCCTTAGAATTCGATAGTAATCTCGACGTCGTCATCTGCTGCAGGCTTAGCAGACTCTTCGGTGATGTTCTTCTTGAATACTGCAACCAGTCCAAGATAAATTGCAATACCGATTGCAAGGGAAACCAGGTAAGTACCAGCAGAAGTGACAGGAAGAACTACTAGACCGCCCCAAGCAGCGTTGCAGTAAACGCCAAGAGCACCAGCAATAGCACCAGTGATAGCACTTGAAATGATGTTAATTGGCATCATGTGTGCTGGATCAGCGGTGGTGTAAGAAATTGCACCCTCAGTAATGCCGCACATACCCATGACGATAGAACCAATACCTGCGTCACGCTCAGCCTCGGTGAACTTCTTCTTGAAGACGTAAGAAGCAATACCTGCTGCGATTGGAGGAAGGCAGATGGCAATTGCAATAGGGCCAAAGAACTGTGCATTGTGACCAGCAAGAACTTCGGTACCAACAACAGCAACGCCGGTAGAGTATGCAACCTTGTTAATTGGACCGCCCAGGTCAAATGCAATCATTGCACCACAGATGGCACCAACAATAACTGCGCTTGTACCGTTCATGCTAGAAAGCCAAACAGTAAGGGTAGTTAGAAGCCATGCGCAAGGAGCGCCAATAACGCAAATCATAATTGTTCCAACAATCAAGGAAGTACAGATTGGAACAATCATGATTGAGAGAAGGGACTGCATTGCTTTTGGCAGCTTGACCTTCTTGAGTGCTGCTGCGAGGTAGCCGCAGAGAAGGCCAGCAATAATGCCACCGATGAAGCCGGAGCCAACGTTAACTGCTAGCTGACCACAAATAAGACCAGGAGCAATACCAGGACGATCTGCAATTGCGAATGCGATAAATGCAGAAAGAACTGGAACCATAAGGCCAAGTCCAACGCCGCCAATCTGACTGAGAACATCAACAACAATATTTGATGCTTTGACTGCACTTTCAGTGGCAATGGTGTTCATTGAAAGCATTGCAGCTACAGCGTAGAGAACGCCGCCCGTAACTACAACAGGAATCATGTACGAAACACCACTCATCAGGTACTGTTGAATCTTTTTAGCCTGATTTGTTGAGTCTTTAGCTTCCATTAGGCTCTCCTTTACTAATGATTCTTTATTGCTTTAGCGTGTATAACGCCTTGACTCCTTATTATTGTGTATTGATTTCACCGAAATAATATAGAAATAGAGTTGAAATGCGTCAATAAATAATTGATATGTAAATAAACTTTATCGTGAACGGCCTATAAATAACGATAGACGGTATTCATTATTATTGTTTTGTTCGGAAATGTAGAAAATCAATACAAAACAATTGAAAACACGGAGAAAACAAAATACAATCAAGGGTAATTTCGTACTTTAAGGGGGAGTTATGTTATCTCAGCGCACGCAAGCTATTAAGGATTCCTTGTTTGCTCAGCCACGCCAGGTGACCATGGAACGCGCCCGTCTTTATATGGAGAGTTACAAAGAAACACAGGGCGAGGCACCTGTTATTAGACGTGCAAAGGCATTTAAGCATCTTCTTGAGAACCACAAGATTGTTCTTGATGACTACGATTTTCTCGTTGGCAATAGAACGGATACGCCTCGCGCGGGTGTGGTTTCTCCAGAAATGTCTCCTTATTGGATTCTGAATGAGCTGGACAAGTTTCCAACCAGACAGCAAGACCGTTTTAAAATTTCCGAGGAAGATAAGACCTATTACAAAGAGGTGCTTTATCTTTTCTGGACAAATAAATCGCTGAATGACTGTTATAAGGCTCATCTTGCTGAGAATCTAATAGAGGCACAGAGGACCCGTATTTTCTCGGTTGCTCAGACTGATAAGGGTCAGGGTCACATCATTTGCGATTTCCCCCTGGTGTTACAGAACGGTTTTGGCGCTCTTCTTGCAGAGGTTGAGCAGCAGTTTGCTCAGGATAGCGAGAATGACTTCTATGCAGCGGCTGTTATTGTGCTTAAGGCAACTGTTGCCTATGTGCAGCGTTATGAGGCAGAAGTGCTTCAGGCAAAAGAAAATGCTTCTTCTGAGACCCGTGCTCTGGAACTTGATCGTCTTGCAGAGATTCTGCACCACATTGCTACAGAACCAGCTCGTGATTTCTACGATGCTCTACAGCTCACTTGGATTACCGAGCTTGTACTTCAGCACGAGAGCAATGCAAGCTCTATCTCCCTTGGACGCATGGATCAGTATCTTGCGCCATTCTATGAGGCAAGCCTCGCTGCGGGTGAGAATCCAGATTTCCTGCGCGAGCTTATTCAGTGCTTCTATCTTAAGACGAACACAATTGTTTTCCTGCGCTCCACCGACTCCGCCCAGTTCTTTGCAGGTTTCCCAAGCGGCTTTAATCTTGTAGTTGGCGGTGTTGACGGCGAGGGAAATGACTGCACCAACGAGCTTTCCTATCTACTGCTTGACGTACAGAAAGATACCCGCCTGCCACAGCCTAACCTTTCGTTGAGAATGCACAAGAACACTCCAGAATCTTTGCTGGAGAAATCCGGAGAAATCATCCGTCTGGGCGACGGTATTCCTCAGATTTTCAATGATGAGGTCAACGTTGCGTCTTTCATGTCTCGTGGTGTTTCTGAAGAAGACGCTCGTGATTACGCAGTTGTTGGCTGTGTTGAGCTTTCTATCCCAGGAAGAATGTACGGCTTGCATGATATTTCTATGTTCAACATGGTCCGCTGCCTTGAGATTACTCTTGAGCGCAACCAAGAGGGTTTCGCATCATTTGAAAATCTCAAGCAGGCAGTTAAAGAGACCATTTCAGAGTACGTTAGACTAATGGTTGCCGGCTGCAATGTCTGTGACCAGGCACATAAAGAAACTTCGCCAACTCCACTTCTTTCTATCTTGGTTCACGATAGCCTCAAAACCGGCCGTGACATCACTGATGGCGGTGCTCGCTATAACCCATCTGGTGTTCAGGGTGTTGGCACTGCAAATCTTGCAGACTCCCTGCTTGTTATCAAGCGTGTCGTCTTTGGTGAGGACGAAAACGGTAACTCCATTGAACCTGTTATGACTTATCAGCAGCTTATTGAGCTTCTTAAACGCAACTGGTCAGCAGAGGGCGACGAGAAGATCCGCCAGTCCTTTATCAATAACTATCCAAAGTACGGAAACGATAACGACGAGGTTGACCTTCTCGGCTCTGAGTTCTTGGAGTTCTACGGAAGAGAAGTCGAGAAGTATCAGAATGTCCGTGGCGGATTCTTCCAGCCGGGCAGCTACACCGTTTCTGCTCACGTTCCACTGGGTGCAGCATGTGGTGCAACTCCAGACGGACGCGTTGCAGGTGAGCAGCTTGCTGACGGTGGGCTTTCTCCAATGGTTGGCCGCGATAAGAATGGTCCAACTGCAAGTCTTCAGTCGGTCAGCAAGCTCAAGAACGAGCTGGACACCAACGGCAGCTTGCTTAACGTTAAGTTCTCTCCATCAGTACTTCAGGGAAAGCTGGGACTGAAGAAACTCTCTGCATATCTTCGCAGTTTTTCTCGCCTTGGTTTGCAGCACATTCAGTTCAACGTTGTGGATCGTGCAACGCTTCTTGATGCACAGCAGCATCCTGAGAAATATCAGAACCTGGTAGTTCGCGTTGCAGGATACAGTGCTATGTTTGTGGAGTTGTCTAAGGCAATTCAGGATGACATTATCAACCGGACGGAACATGTGCTGTAAGAGCGACATAGTTACTAACATCCAGAGGTATTCTCTCCATGATGGTGGGGGAATACGCACGGTTGCCTTTCTAAAAGGATGTCCTTTTAGATGCCCATGGTGCTGTAATCCAGAGAATCTTTCCTTTGAACAGGAGATTTCTTTTCACAAGAGTCTGTGCATTGGTTGTTCAGTTAGGAAAGATGGCTGTTTGGATGCGAATGGATGCCCTTGTGATACTCCTGTTTCTGAGTGCCCAACCGGCGCTAAAAGACTTGAAGGCACTGAACACAGCGTAGACATCCTCGTTGATAAGCTATCAAGAGACAAGGTCTTCTTTGACGAGAGTAATGGGGGAATTACACTCTCGGGTGGGGAATGTCTTGCAGGCAGCAATCGCCAAAAGTATGTCATGGACGTATTGCAGGAGTGCAAGAACAGAGGCATTAACACGGCGCTTGAGACAACGCTTGCTGTTCCGCTTATTGATGCTGAAAGATTAGCTCGCGTTTGCGATGTGTTCTTGGTCGACTTTAAGCTTGCTGATAAAGAGCGCAGCATTGAGGTTACTGGCATTGATACAGACGTAAGGGACGAGAATATCCGCGCACTTGTAAGGATTGGGACAACGGTAATTGCGCGCGTTCCGCTTATTCCTGGATATACCGCATCAATCGCAAACGCACAAAGCAATGCTGCGGTAATTTGTGCACACGGGATTAAGCAGGTTGATCTTTTGCCATTTCACAAGTTAGGCGAAGGAAAGTATGAATCATTGGGGATGGCATATGAGTGTGCAGATAATGAGTTAATTACAGAGAGCGAGCTTTCTGATATTGAGAACGTGTATAAAAGCTTTGGTCTAAAAGTGGTTCGACACGGTGAGTGATCGTCGAAGTATATAAAGGAGTTAAGCATGGAATTTATTTTGGACACAGCAGATCTTGAGGCAGTTAAACAACTTGATGAGCTTTTGACTATCGAGGGCGTAACCACTAACCCTTCGATTATCACCAAGAGCGGTAAGACGCCAGAGCAGGTTATTAAGGAGTTTGTTGAGTATCTTCGCCCAGAGCAGAAGTTTTTTGTTCAGGTTGTTTCAACTGATTATGAGCAGATGCTTGAGGAAGCTCGTTACATCTGCAGTCTTCGTCCAAAGAACACCTATGTAAAGATTCCTGTCACTCACAATGGATACAAGGCAATTAAACAACTAAAGTCCGAGGGTCTTGGTGTTCTTGCAACCGCTATCTATTCTGCTGACGAGGCATTCCTTGCAGCAATGAACGGCGCAGATTATCTGGCTCCTTACGTTAACCGTATGTGCAATTACGGTGACGGCATTGGTCAGGTGCTGGATCTACTTCAGATGCTTGAGACTCAGGGATTCGAGAATACTAAGGTTATTGCAGCATCCTTCAAAAATGTTGAGCAGGTTCATACCCTTATTGCTGCCGGTATTCAGTCTGTTACCGTTCCACCAGAGGTTGTGTTTACTATGATTGATCATCCTGGCACGAAGATTGCTGTCGATGAGTTCTCCGTCGCATGGCGTGAGGCTTACAGCAGGGATACATTACTGGGATAAGGCTGTAAAAATATTTAGTTTTAAACAATAAGGCCTCAATGAGCAATCATTGAGGCCTTATTGTTTAGTTAAGGAGCGGATTGAATAGAAAAATAATTAATACTTTGATATATGTAAGGTTTCCCATCTACTTCAAAGTAGGTGAATAAAATGATATTTGTTCGAGTTTGGCACGGCATATAACCTAATTATGAGGTGAAAATAAAATGAAAAGTCGAGTGGAAAATCTATTTAATATATTGTGTCGAGAAGCTGAGCAGATTTCTGTCGAGAAATTTGCAGAGCAGCACAATGTATCCTCTCGAACTGTATATAAAGACTTATCTACTTTGAATCAACTCTTGATTTCTCAAGGTCACACCTCAATTCAAAATACTAGAGGTGTTTTGATATATGAAGCTCCAATTGAAATTGAATTTTCAGAGCTGGTGAAAAAAGACGATATTTTTTATCTTGATCCAGAAATGAGAAGACGGGTTATTCTCGACCTTGTTATCTTGTGGGCAAAGGAAATTTCAATCTCAGAGCTTCAGCAAGTTGTTGGGGTTTCAAAAAATACAATCCAGAGGGATTTGGACGAAATTAAAAGGAATTTCATTGGAAGTGACATCTGTTTAGACACCACTCCTTTCAAAGGTGTGTCAGTCGCAGGCAATGAATTCAAAATAAGAGGCCTTTTTGCTGATTATTTAACAAAAGATTGGCCGTATTTATATGCGTTTATAAGTGAGCAAGATGCTGAGAAGCTCAATCAAATAAAGAACTCGATAAATGAAATATCAAATTGTCTTCAAGTTGAATATTCAGAAAATGCTCAGCAAAAGTTAATTGCTTACGTGCTTGTATCTGTTGCAAGATTTAAAGAAAATAAGCAACTTTGCCTTCCTCGTAACATTGATAAAGAGGATTTATTGGGTAGTCCTGAATATGGTGCAGTAAATAAATGTATAGAACAATTAAAAGGACTGTATGGTCAAGAAATTACAGAGAATGAACTGCATTTCCTTTCAGCAAAGTTTAGAGAATCAACAGTTGTTGGAATGAGCGATTATATTTCCGAAAACTGGATTAAGTTACGGATTTTAGTATCTGAATTCATAGACAAAATGGATCAACTGGTTACAGAGTCAAATTTTTCTAATGACGACAAGCTATTTGAAAGTATATTAAATCACTTAAGACCTGCGTACTGGCGTGCTGTAAGTGGAGAGGCAATATACAATCCGCTTTTGGATTATGTGATAAATGAGTTCGAAGACTTATATAGAGCAACAACTGAATCAATTTCTGTTTTGGAAAAAGGGCTTTCAATATCTTTTTCTGAAGACGAAATTGCATTTCTTACTATGTTCTTTATGGCTTCCCAGGAAAGAACAAAAAAGCCTATTGAGCTGAGACCTAAGGTTATCGTAGTGTGTCACGCCGGTGTAGCTACATCTGAAATAGTGTCTTCAAGGTTAGAGTCAAAGTATGAAGTTTCGGTACTTGGAACATTCGGATCGAATGAAGCACAGAAATGGCTGGAAAGTCACAGCGTTGATTTTGTCGTTAGCACGTTTCCTTTTACGTCTAAGAATGTCAAGGTTGTTGAAGTTTCTCCTCAGTTTGATTTGAGAGATCAAAGAAAAATTGAAAATGTTCTCAGAGTGAGCGAAAGAATTATTTCCCCAGATGAAATTATGTCTATTATTTCTCAAACGATTGTCCTTAGTAAATCTGATGAAGAGATCTTGAAGCGAAAACTTGAAGAGTATTTAGGTTTTTTACCTAAACAGGATAAAGAAGAGAGGTATTTCCCAATGCTAGAAGAGGTCCTTACAGAAGACTTAGTTGAGACACATTATTGTGCCAAGGATAGTGACGATGCAGTTAGAGAGGCCGGAAGATTACTAGTAAAGAAAGGTGTTGCAAAGGAAGAGTACATTGAGGCAATGATAGAAAATGTCCGAATCAACGGAACTTATATTGTTATTGCTCCAGGCATCGCTATGCCTCATGCAAGACCAGAAGAAGGTGCTCTAGGTATTGGCTTTTCGCTCATCACTCTTGAGCAGCCAGTAAATTTTGGACACCCAAAGAATGACCCAGTACAACTGGTAGTTGCTCTTTGTGCAATTGATCATCAAACACATTTGAACGCGCTTGCAGATTTGGCAGAGCTTTTAAGTGATGAAGAAAATGTCCAAAAGATATTAAAAGCAGACAAGGCTGCTGAAGTAATTGCAATTACAAGTAGGAGGTAGGCAATTATGATCAAGGTTGTAACAGTATGTGGCGCTGGTGTTGGAAGTAGCATGATGATGCGGCTCTTTACTCAGCAAATTTTAGATGCTGAAGGAATTGACGGAACTGTTGATGCGTCCGACATCGGCTCTGTAGATCCTTCTGCATATGATTTGATTATTACCACATCAGACTTTGCTGATGCACTGAGGGATAACTCTGTTCCAATAATTCGCATCGATAACATGATGGATAAGGCGTATCTAAAAGAGCAGCTAATGCAGCATATTAATCAGATGGAAGGATAGTGTCATGGAGATTTTTCTTTATATTGTCAATCATTATCTAAGCCAATCGGTATTTATCATTGGATTAGTCGTTGTAATCGGAATGATTGCAATGAAAAGACAATGGAGCCAGCTTCTTCCATCTGCAATTAAGGCGATGATTGGCTTCACAATGGTCAATGTTGGAGGACAAACGCTTGGAATGGCGCTTTTGCCCTTGGCAACAATGATTGGAAAAGCTTTCGGAAATGGTTCTGTTCCTGCCACTGATATTGGTACTGCTAGTGCTGAATATATGACCGACCTAGGCACAGAACTCTCTCTTATTTTTGCTTTCGGATTTTTGATTAACTTGCTTTTGGCAAGATTTACAAAATTTAAGTTTGTTCATCTTTCAGCTCATGTTGCATTCTTCTTCGCAGGTCTGATTGCCGCCCTACTTAAGTACAATACGCCTCTTGATTTTTGGGGAATTGTGGCAGTTGGATCAGTGCTTCTTGGTTGCTATATGACCTTCTCTTGCGCATATGTCAATCACTGCATTAAGGGAGTTAAGGGTGGAGAAGAGATTACCCTTGCTCACTCAAGCTCTACTGGTCTTTTGATTTCTACATATCTCGCAAAAGCTTTTGGTAACAAGGAGCACGATCTTGAAGAGATCAAAATTCCAAAGCAGTTTGCTTTCCTCCGTGAGATGACTATTGCCTTAACGTTGGTAATGACTTTGTTGTTCCTTTGCGTAAGTATTGTCGCAGATCCTACATGGGTTATGGAAAATATTTCTGGAGGACAGGACGTCTTGGTCTATTCAATTCTTCAGGGTATTAGCTTTGGCATGTGGATTACCGTTATTATTACTGGCGTTCGAATGATGCTTGCAGAGATCATTCCAGCATTCCACGGTATTGCAGATAAGATTATCCCTGGAGCAAAACCTGGTCTGGATGTCCCACTGCTGTTCCCAGGCTATCCAACCTGCGTAATTGTTGGTTTCCTTTGCAGTTTGTTATCTGGACTAGTAGGTATGGTAATTCTTGCTGCAGTTGGATATCCAATTATTGTTTTCCCAGCGCTTATTCCAACGTTCTTCACTGGTGCAGCAACTGCAATTTTTGGTAATGCTCATGGTGGCGCTAGAGGTGCGGTAATTGGCTCTCTTGCCAATGGTTTTATCCTAATTTTTGGCCAGGCCCTGCTTCTGCCATTTGTTGGTTCTTATGAGCCAATTATGCGCATTCTCTCTGAGACCGACTATTGTGTATATGGTCCGCTTCTTGGCTTTATTCTCCATGCCCTTCCATTCTAAGGATCTCTAATGCAAAAGTATTCCAGCAGTAATAAGCACAATGAACTGGCAAGAAAACTGGCGCTGTACTTACCGCTGGGGTACCCAAATTGGGAAATGTTTTACCATGTCCTTCAAGAAATTGAAGGACATGGTATCGGATGTCTTGAGATTGGACTGCCAGTAAGTAATCCTTTTATGGATGGTGAGACAATCAAAAAGACACATGAGCAAACATTACTAATGTTGAATGCTGATATTGTTAAAGAAGAGCTATCTAAAGTCAGGAAGATTTTTTCCTCTCGTATTGTGCTTATGACGTATGCAGAGGGATTGGAAAACTTTAAAGTTAAAGAGCTGCCCTATTGGATTTACGATGCAGTTCTTTGTGTTGATGGCGTTCAATCCCGTAATGATTACTCAGGAATTGTAAGAATATTCTCCGAATCCATGTCTGATTTAGAAATGGAACAAGCTATCAATGAATCTACTCATTTTGCATATGTTGTCTCCGCTGCAGGTAAAACAGGGGGAGACTTATCAAGTCAGCATGCGTATATCGAGACAATCAAAAGGCTAAGAAAGTTTTCCGATTTGCCTGCTTTTGTAGGATTTGGCATCAAAGACAATAAGGGTATAAAAGAGGTGCTTTCAAATGGCGCTGATGGGGCAGTAATTGGTTCTGAATTTATTAGGCAAATTGGTACGAATGATTTTGAGGTTATATCAAATTATTTAAATTCGATTTGTGAGAGCTAAATCGGCTTAATCATCAATTCCACCAGCGGCTACAAAACGTCGGTGAAAAATCTACTACAAACTGACTTAGATTATGTATATAAGTCAGACATAGGGGTATAAGCAAAACCGTAAAGCAGAAACACAGTATGTGTTCGCGGTTAGCTTGTACCCTTTTTCAGGTCATCTACCTGTGGGGTTTCTCGCCAAACGGAACACGTACATAGGAAAGGATGATTCACAATGGGTAAGATTCTTGGAATTGACCTGGGTACTACAAACTCAGCTATGGCTGTCCTTGAGGGTGGAGAGCCAACTATTATCGTAAACGCAGAGGGAGACCGCACAACTCCTTCCGTTGTTGGCTTCCGCGCTGATGGCGACCGCATTGTTGGTAAGGCAGCAAAGAACCAGGCTGTCACCAACCCTGTAAACACCGTCTTCTCCATCAAGCGTTTCATGGGCCGCAAGTTTGACGAGGTCCAGTCTGAGATCAAGACTGTCCCTTACAAGGTTAAGGCTGGCACCGACGGCCGCGCAGTCGTCGAGATCGAGGGCGTTGACTACACCCCAGAGCAGATTAGCGCTATGACCCTTGCAAAGATGAAGGCAGACGCCGAGAAGTACCTTGGTGAGCCTGTAACCGACGCTGTCATTACTGTCCCAGCATACTTCAACGATGCACAGCGTCAGGCAACTAAGGACGCAGGTAAGATTGCTGGCCTCAACGTTCAGCGTATCGTTAACGAGCCAACCGCAGCAGCTCTTGCTTACGGTCTGGACAAGAAGGACCAGGACCACAAGGTTCTCGTCTTCGACCTCGGCGGCGGTACCTTCGACGTCTCCCTGCTTGACCTTGCAGACGGCGTTGTTGAGGTTCTTGCAACCAACGGCGACAACCACCTGGGCGGCGACGACTGGGATCAGCGCGTTATCGACTGGCTTGCAGACAAGTTCAACTCCGATAACGGCATTGACCTCCGCAAGGATCCAATGGCACTTCAGCGCCTTAAGGAGGCTGCAGAGAATGCCAAGAAGGAGCTCTCCAGCGCTCAGCAGGCACAGATTAACCTGCCATTCATCACTGCAGATGCATCTGGTCCTAAGCACCTTGACTACACCCTGACTCGTGCAGAGTTTGAGCGCATCACCCGCGATCTTCTCGACCGCTGCAAGGCTCCTGTAACCAAGGCACTCCAGGACGCAGGTCTTCAGCTCTCCGACGTCAGCGAAGTTATTCTGGTCGGCGGCTCCACTCGTATGCCAGCTGTTCAGGACCTGGTCAAGAGCATGACTGGCAAGCAGCCTAACATGTCCGTCAACCCAGACGAGGTTGTTGCAGACGGTGCAGCTGTTCAGGGCGGCGTTCTTACCGGCGACGTATCTGGCATCCTGCTTCTGGACGTAACCCCACTGTCCCTGGGCGTTGAGACCCTCGGCGGCGTTGTTGACAAGGTCATCGACCGCAACACCACTATCCCAACTTCCAGCACAAAGGTTTACTCCACCGCAGCTGACAACCAGACCTCCGTTGAGATCCACGTCCTTCAGGGCGAGCGCGAGATGGCTTCTGACAACAAGAGCCTTGGTAAGTTCAACCTTACCGGCATTCCTGCTGCTCAGCGTGGTATCCCTCAGATTGAGGTTACCTTTGACATCGACGCAAACGGCATCCTGAAGGTCACCGCTAAGGACAAGGCAACCGACAAGTCCCAGGAGATTACCATTTCTGGTTCCACCGCTCTGTCCGACGAGGAAGTTGATCGCATGGTCAAGGACGCAGAGTCTCACGCTGAGGAAGACAAGAAGCGCAAGGACGAGATTGAGGTCCGCAACCAGGTAGACTCCCTGGCGTACAGCACCGAGCAGACCGTCAAAGACCTTGGCGATAAGGTCCCTGAGGATCAGAAGAAGGCTGTTGAAGAGGCTGTTGCTGAGGCAAAGACCGCACTTGATGGCTCCGACATTGAGGCAATCAAGAAGGCTGGCGAGAAACTCACTGAGGTTGGCCAGAAGCTTGCAGAGATTGTCTATGCTGACGCTCAGGCTCAGACCGCTGGCAACAACGGCGCAGCAAGCAACCCTTCTGAGCCAGACGTTGTTGATGCAGACTACGAGGTTGTCGACGACGATAAGAACCAGAACTAATCTGAGTTTCTCGGCATATGCGCTTGGGTAACTTGGTGCAGTAGCTGGTAGACAATGTGACATGACTCGGAGGCGGCTGGCGGAAACGTTTAGCCGCCTTCTACACATAGGGAGGTGATGGCAGTGGCAACAGAAGATCAGAACAAGGTTGACGCTACCTTTGATAACGAGAATAACGGTGATGAAACCGTAGGTGCTGTTGGCGTTGTGGGGGAGGATTCCGCAAGTCAAACGCTTGATGATAACGCTACCGCTGCCAATGGCGCAGCTGGCGCAGCCGGTGTGGCTGGCGTAGGCCGTCCGATGACCGAAGAAGAGATGGTTGCAGAGGCAATTCGTCGCGGTGAAGAGACAGCGGAGGCAGAGATCGCTGCCGACGCCCAGCGTGCAGCTCAGGAGCGCGACCGTCTGCAGAACGAGCTGGACTCGGTTTCCGACAAGATTGAGGCAGCAAAGCAGCAGGCAGCTGAGGCAAACGATCGCTTCCTGCGTCTGCAGGCTGACTGGGACAACTATCGTCGTCGTACCGCTCAGGAGCGTCTTGATGAGCGTCAGCGTGCAACAGAGAAGCTGGTAGTTGATCTTCTCCCCGTTATTGATGACCTGGAGCGCGCCATTGAGCACGCGGATAACCTGACTGACCCTGCAGCCAAGCAGTTTGTCGAGGGCGTCTCCGCTGTATGCAATAAGTTCGTAAGCGTCCTGAACAAAGAAGGCGTTGAGGTAGTTAATCCTGTGGGCGAGGCCTTTGACCCCCTTTCTCACCAGGCAGTGAGCCAGATTGAGGACACCGAGGCGTATGATGAGACCGTCGCTCAGGTGTATCAAAAGGGCTATCGCATGGGCGGCAAGGATATTCGCACTGCGATGGTTGTTGTTACTCACGGTGGCCCAAAGCGCCCAGCGGAGCCTGAAGCTGCAGATGGCGCGGGCGCAGACGGTGCAGCAGCGGACGGCGCCGAGGCTGCAAACGGTTCAGCCGAGTAAGACAGAGTAGTTTAGAGAGGAGGCCGTGCTGAATGGCAGGTAGTAAGACTTTTTATGACGTTCTTGGCGTGAAGCGCGACGCCTCGAAGTCTGATATTCAAAAAGCGTTTAGGAAACTTGCAGCTAAATACCACCCTGATAGGGGCGGCGATGAGGCCAAGTTCAAAGAGATCTCGGAAGCGTACAACACGCTCTCTGATGATAAAAAGCGCCAGGAGTATGACCAGATGCTTGCATTTGGAGGCATTCCTGGAGGTGGATTTGGTGGTCGCCAGGGCGGCTACACCTATACCACCAACGTCAACGGCGCCAACTTTGCCGATTTCTTTAGCGGCTTTGGCGGCGGCGCAGGTGCGGGAGCGGGCGGCTTTGACTTTGCCGACATTTTTGGTGGGCGAGCAAACCGTCCAGTCGCAGGCAGCGACCTGACTATGTCCGTAAACGTATCGTTTAATGAGGCATTTAAGGGCACTTCTCGCAAGGCAACGTATCGTGTGCCTTCAACCGGTGAGGAACAGTCGCTGACCATTAAGGTGCCAGCCGGCGCCTACGATGGCATGAAGCTGCGCTATAAGAAGCATGGCGAGTACGGCGTCAATGGCGGTCCACGAGGAAACCTTGTGGTCACCATTAACGTTGCAGCTCACCCGGTCTTCTCGCGAGATGGCGCTGACGTGCGCATGAAGCTGCCAGTGAGCATCTACGAGGCGGCTTTGGGTACTTCGGTTGACGTACCAACGCCTGACGGAACTACGGTGCGACTCAAGGTTCCTGCAGGTACACAGAGCGGAAAGACGTTTAGGTTCAAGAACCTAGGTGCTCCTCGCGTAAAGGATCCTGCAACTCGCGGCGCTCTGTATGTTTCGGTGGACGTTAAGGTTCCAACAAAACTTTCCAAGAAGGAGCGAGACGCTCTTCAGGCGCTACTTGACGCCGATGAGCGCAGCTACCGAGAGGAGCGGTAATGGCTCGAAAGAAGGATGACGGTCGTAACAAGCCGCTGTACATGATCAGCGTTGCGGCCGAGCTCACGGGCATGCATCCGCAGACGCTGCGCGTGTACGAGCAGAAGGGCTTGATTAACCCCGGCCGTTCTAGAGGTAACACGCGCCTGTACTCTCGCGCGGACATTGACCGCCTCAATCTTGTCTCAAAGCTGACGGACGAAGGCATCAATCTTGCCGGTGTTGTGCGCATTCTGGACATGCGCGAGCGAGCTCTCGAGAAGGACGATCTTATCGATGAACTGCGTGAACGCATTCGCGTGCTTGAGGATGAGCTCCACGAGTATCACATGCGCGAGCGCATCACTTCGCTTGTCCGTTACAGCGAGACCAGCCCAGAGATGGTGATGCAGCGCTTGCTGGGCATGCCAAGTTCCGCTCCTTCTGACGCTAACGCTGCCGAGGACAATCCGGCGCAGCCAAAGGAATCGTAAGACGACGAGGCAAATGCTACTAGTAAGATGACCAGCTTCCTGTGTGTACGCGGGGAGCTGGTTTTTGGTTTTGTTACCATTTACCGAATACCGAATACCGAATACCGAATACCGAATACCGAATACCGAATACCGAATACCGA
>CALIAZ010000043.1 GCA_938045565.1 uncultured Atopobium sp. | reverse complement strand
GCAGAAACATACGGATTTAGCGACAATGTCAGAAAATCCGGACATACACCTAACTCCATGGTGATTAGTCAAAAAATCTGTTCGGGTAATGCTCACGTCGCTCGAAAACTGACTATAGATCGAAGTTGTAACGTCCTGCAGCTTATGCGTTTGCGCTATGTGGACGGTCTCCCCTGTATGATTGAGACTTCCTATGTGAACGAAGCATTATGTCCCGGTATCGAGAGTCATGATTTCTCAAAAGAATCTCTCTTTGATGTGATGAGAAACGAATACGGGTTTTCTCTTGCACACGGCACGGATACCCTTTCCATTACTCATCTTGATTCTCAAGAAGCTGATCTTCTCGACATGTACGAGGGAGATGCGGTTTTTTTCCAATCGGGCATTAACTTTGGGAGAGATAAAGAGCCTCTTGAGTACTACAAGTCCGTCATACGGCCCGACAGGTATACGTTTGTCAGTTTATGCGGTAGGCCAATGAGCCTTGAGAGGACGTTTTGGTGACGCAGGTGAACTTACAGCATATCGAGAAGCCCAAATACCTTCAAATACGTGAAGCCATCCGTGACGAAATAGAGGATGGTTTCTATCAGCCTGGGAGTGCTATACCTTCGGAAAATGAACTTGCCGAGCGCTTTGACGTAACACGTTTGACCGTGAGAAACGCCGTCGATGCACTTGTGGCGGGAGGTCTTTTACGACGTGTTCAGGGCAAGGGTGTCTATGTCATGAACGAGCATTTGGGGGAGTCGGATGCGGTAAAGCTTGCGGGATTTCGCGAGAGCGTTCGTGCACGTAGTGCGGTACCTTCAGTCAAGGTTCTTTCAAAGACCGTGAGGCCGGCAGGTGAGTTTTTTGCACATCTTTTTGAAATAGATTGCAACGCCGATCTTCTCGCCATCAAGCGCCTGAATTATGCAAACGATGCCCCCCTTATGATAGAAAAAACCTATATTCCCATCCCATTATTTCCCCAGATAGAGAGCGTGGATGTCGGAGTGTTTTCACTGTATGAAGCCTACAGCATGTTTGGTCACCCGGTGGTATCCGCAGTTGAGCATCTGGATATGGTTCGCTTGGGTATGAGAGATGCGCATCTTTTAGGTGTGAGCGAAGGTGTGCCTGTTATTTCATACGAATGCGTGAGCTATGATGAAGACAGCAAGGCCGTTGAATACGTTGCGGCATTCAGAAGAGGGGACCTGGGCGGCTATTCGGTTTCCCATTGATATTCGGGTATTTTGTCAAGCAGCCAACCCCATATATACCACTGAGCGACAATTTAATACCATTTACCCGTATGGGTACGTGAATATGATCTTTTTTCGTTAAAGTGGTTCGGTATTTTGCTATCTTATACACAAAAATGGTACTAAAAAGTATGAACTTGTATCTCGATGGTTCTTTGGAAGGTCAAAGCGTTTTGAAGGTCATGCGCTCGCATCCACAAGGCGCTTTAATTGGTAAGACATTGCGGTTATGAGGAAGAGCAATTGGGATGTTTTGCGAGGAAGGAAAGCAATATGGAAGAAACCGAAAAAGTAGAGATTATGCACTTTGATCAAGAAGGTTATCTTGAGGATGGAGAAGAGCTCTACGCCGTAGGTCAGCGTATGAAACAGTTTGCCGACGATGTCTGTAACGAGGGGTTTGATCGGCTGTATCTTTTGGGTGTGGGCGGCACGTGGGATGAATTTTTGCGTATGCAGTATCTTATGAATAAATATGCGGATGCTGACCATCAAGTTACGCTGCTTCATGCAGCCGAGTTTAATGTCATGGGCGACAAAACCATGACCGAGAAGTCCGTTGTTCTCACTTCATCCGAGTCCGGTACCACTCCCGAGGTATTGCAGGCGCTCAAGACCATGAAAAACAAGGGTGTGAGGATATACGCCATGACTCAGGCAGACAGTCCTATCGGACAAGTTGTTGGCGCTGATCGATGTGTGTCTATGAAAAACGATCACGGAAGCGGTGGTTGCGAAAAGGGCTACTATCTGGCCGACTGCTTTGGTCTGCGCATTCTTAACCGTGAAGGCTTCTTCCCTGATTACGATGCATTTATCGAGCAAACCAAGAATATATGGTCGGCGTTTCTCGACATTCGCAAAAGATTTGAATCAAAAGCCGAAGAGTTTGCCAAAAAGTATGCTCTTGCGCCGTACACCATGTTTATCGGCTCCGGTGCGCTGTGGGGCGAGACAATCCTCTTCTCCATGTGCATTCTTGAAGAAATGCAGTGGAAGCGTACACGCTATATTACCTCAGCCGATTTCTTTCATGGAACGCTTGAGCTTGTGGAGCCCGGCGTACCTGTGGTTCTCTTCAAAGGTGAGGACGAGTGCCGTGCGCTGGATGAACGTGTCGAGAAGTTCCTTATGAGCGGACGTACCGGTGATACCGATATTACCGTTATCGATACCAAAGAATACGCCGTTCCCGGTCTTGACGAGAAATTCCGTACGATCGTTTCGTCTTATATTATCTCGCTTCTTACGACTGATCGTTTAGCCAGACACTATGAGATGGTAACCAAACACAATCTCAAATATCGCCGCTACTACCATCAGTTTGAGTATTAGTGTTCAAGTGGTGCAGAGATTGGAAAGGAGGTTGGTATGGGTTCTGATGTGCGATTTCGTCCTGCGGCAATGAATTGCTCCCACAGGTTCTTCTCGCTGGAAGCGTTTTTTTGCATCTGCGGCAGATTCGGGGTTTGAAGCCGTTGAACTTTGGACCGGACCCATGCACTTCTTTCTTGATTATGCTTCAAACGATACGCCTGAAAAGATTACCCGTCTTGCCAATAGCTTTGGGTTAGACGTATGCGCGCTCTGTCCTGAGCAGAACAATCCCAAACCGGCCAACATTGCTGCCAGAGGAGAAGAATCAATTAAAAGAACCAAGAATTACTTTCTCCGTGCCATTAACGTTGCTTCCGAGCTGGGAGTGGAAATAGTTGTCGTAACTCCGGGCTGGGGCTTTCTGGATGAAGAACGCACGGAAGCCTGGAAGCGCAGCGTTTATATGTTGGGTGATTTGTCATCGTATGCCACTTGCAAAGGCATCGTACTCGCCGTGGAGGCGCTTCAGCCGGAAGAGTCAAATCTTTGCAACAGGTGTGAGGATCTTCGCAGGTTGATTGATGAGGTTGGAAGCAGCGCCCTCAAGGTTCTACTTGATACGGGTGCCATGTGGCGAGCCCATGAAACGATGCAGGATTATTTTGATGCCTTTGGAAAGGATGTCGTGCATTGTCATTTCACAGATGCGGAAACCGTATCGCATTTGGCGTGGGGAGATGGCGAGAGGAACCTGGAGGCCGATCTTCTTGCTTTGACAAGAAATGACTACAAAGGCCACCTGAGTTTTGAGATTGTTGGTTCGCAATATTACGCCGATCCCGCATCTGCGGACAGAAGATCACTTGCGGCTTATAGAAGGGCACTGGAGGAGATTCATTCATGAACAGGCACTATATCATTGCTTCTCATGCACACTTTGCCAAAGGTCTTTACGAGAGCGTGAAACTTTTGGTTGGGGAGCATGCTGACGTAGACATATTTAACGCATTTGTAGACGGAAATGATGACATTGAGAAAGAAGCCTTGGCTCTTGTAGATGCTTGTTCCGATAACGTGGATGTGGTGGTACTTACGGACCTCATGGGAGGAAGCATAAACAACGAGTTCACCAAACTCATGCTTTCTCGCAAGAACGTGTATCTGGTCACAAATATAAATCTTCCGCTGGTTCTTACACTCTTTCTCTCCAATGAGACTGAGGATACGGCAGATCTTTTGAGACAACTTGTAGCAGACAACGATGTACGCCCGAAGTTTGTAAACGATGTATCGATAGTTGAAGAAGATGAAACTTTCTAGCTTTTAGGAAAAGAGGCTGAATATGATTTTGCTTACGAGGGTCGATCATCGCCTATTGCATGGGCAGGTTGCGGTTTCCTGGGTTCAGGGCCTGCAGGCCAACTGCATTTTTTGTGTGGGAGATCATGTGGCAAATGATCCTATTTGGAAAATGACGCTTAAGATGGGCAAACCAGCCGATTGCAAGCTGGTTATTAAGGATATGGCTCACGCAATCGAGGCCATCAATTCAGGCGTAACGGATGCATATCGCATGCTCATTTGTGTGCAGACCATTGCAGAAGCCAAGCAGCTTATTGACGGCTGTCCACAGATTACAAGTCTCAATTTAGGCAATACCAAGGGAAGCCCAACTACGCGTGAAGTTGCGCGTCAGGTTTTCCTTGAACTTGAAGAGGAGAAGATCATCTACGAGTTGCTTGATAAGGGGGTGGAGGTGGAGATACGACCCCTTGCTGACGATCCCAAGGTTGATATCAAAAATGTCCTTGGTAGGTAGTCCCGCATGATTTTGTACGACCAACGTAACGTTTGAGACAGTTTGATTGGAGGAAAGATGCTTGTACAGACACTGCTGATATCGCTCGTTACGGCATTTGCGATGTTTGACTATCAACTCGGCACACTCTATGCGTTCAGACCCATTGTCACGTGTCCCTTGATTGGTCTTATTCTGGGAAATCTGCCGACGGGATTGGCTATCGGAGCCAGTCTTGAACTTCTTTTTATGGGAAATATTTCCATCGGTGCATATCTGCCGCCTGATGAAAAGGTGGGCAGTATTCTCGCCTGTGCTTTTGCCATTACATTGGGTAAGGGTACTGAGGCAGCGCTTGCACTGGCCATGCCTATTGCTACGCTTTCACTCGCCATCAGCAACGTTATCAATGGCATTATGCCAATTATTGTTGACAAGGCCGACGTATGTGCATCAAAGGGTAATCTTAAAAGCATTTATGCAGTACACTGGGCGATTGGTCTTATCGGCCTTGCAAAGAACGTTCTTCTTGTTGGCCTGGCATATTATTTGGGTGCCGGTGCCGTACAGAACCTTCTTGACTGGATTCCGGCGTTCATTATGGACGGTTTTGGTATTGCCGCCAATATTCTTCCTGCCATGGGCTTTGCTATGCTCGGCAGACTTGTTCTCAAGCGCGAGATCCTGCCCTTCTTCTTCCTGGGCTTCTTGCTTGCCTCGTATATGAACGTTCCGTCGCTGGGTGTTGCTCTTATCGCGATTATTATTGTTATCGAGAAATTCGGCCTGCTGAACTTTGGTACTAATTCCGGTAGTCCTCAGCTTGCAACGGAAGGAGATGACGACGATGACTTTTAATGAGACCAGAACTGCTACGGCTCAAACTGACGTATCTGCGAATAATAATCAGTATAAGATTACCAAGAGCGATCTTATCAAGTCTTCGCTCAACACGGGTGCTTTGGGTATGGAGTTTTCTTGGACGTACTATAAGCAGATGAACCTTGCATTTTGTCTTATGGTTGCCGGAATGCTCAAAAAGATTTATCACGGCCGTCCCGATGACTATGCGGCAGCTCTTCGTCGTCACGCGGCATTCTTCAATATCACGGTACAGTTTGCCCCGTTTGTCGGCGGCATTGCAATGGCCATGGAGGAACGTGTTGCTCGAGGCGAGATTGAGCCCGATTCGGTCAACGATGTCAAAGCCGCTCTCATGGGTCCGCTTTCCGGCATTGGAGATGCTATTTTCCTTACTACCATCCGTGTCGTTGCGGCAGCCGTAGGCATTTCACTTTGTCAGGCCGGTAATGCAGCCGGACCTATTGTCTTTTTGCTTATCTACAACATTCCCGCGTTCTGGCTTCGTGTTTGGGGTGTTCAGAAGGGCTACTCAATGGGAGTGGGCTTTCTTGAGAAGGCATCGGAAAACGGGCTGATGCAGAAGGTCATAGCTGCCATTGGCATCGTGGGTGCGATGGTTATTGGTGGTATGACAAAAGACATGTTCTGGGCAACTATTCCCGTGCAGATCGGTCAGGCCGTTGAGGGCCAGGATCCAACCACCATTCAAACCGTACTTGACAGCATCATGCCTGGTATCGTTGGTATGAGTGCGTTTTGGATCTATTACCGGCTTCTTGCCAAGAAGATCAATCCCATGTGGCTCATTTTAGGCACCATGGTTTTGGGAGTCATTGGAGCGTACTTTGGCTTCTTAGCTTAGAGCGTAAATTGTACTTTGGACTTGTCTGTACTCTTTGGGTAAATGGGCAGCAGCAGGGTAGCCTTGCTGCTGCTTTTATGTTGATAACGTTTCAGAAATCCATGTGGTAATGTTGTACAGCAGTTTGGACGCCTCCATTCTGATAATTGTAGCAAGTATCATCATTGTTTCTTGCATTTAATGCAACATCGGGACTTTCTCTTTGATGTAAGACTTTTTGAGAATATGGTTGAACCCTTTAGAACTGAGAACGAAGCAGCCAATTTTCCGATCATCTTGCAGTAAGGATGATTGAAGATGCGCAGTGATATTTGGACTTGACTTGGTTTCGCTTCAAAAGTGGAGCTGTGTAGTACTTCTTGAAAACCTGTGTAGTACTTTTTTGAGCTCTGTTACAGCCTTCATTTGCAAAGTCCCAGCTAATTGAGTTGACGTGGCGAGAAGACCTCTTTTCTCGCCGTAAAATGTACTACACAGCTTTTTGAAATCTACTACACAGGTGTCGCTTTTGAAGCATGATGACTTCTAAGTGATCCTCGTTCTTCAAAATCTGCTAAAGAATGGCCTACAGTTAGTGGATTTTGGCTTCCAGACCACTTTTTGGGACGTAACTCTAATGTTTCAATCTCACGCGTGTCTTTCAACTGATTCCAAATAATGCTGCTTTTATGCCTTGAATTGTCAAAGCAAGTGCAACGTTTGGTGATGGTAGACTCCCCAAGGGCACTTCCAACCCAGACGCTTACGTGGTCTTAGATTGAGTTCATTATATACTGCCTCAATCTCTCTATCACTAATCGATGAGAGGTCTGTGCCTTTTGGAAAATACTCTCTTATGAGACCGTTGGTATTTTCATTGGTGCCTCTTTGCCAGGGATGATGTGGAAGACAGAAGTAGATACTTACTCCAATAGCTTCTTGAAGCTCTGCTGCGCGGGCAAACTCAGATCCACGATCAAGCGTTATGGTTTTTACTACCTCACCTCTCAAAGCTTGCTGTATAGCTACATTGACATCGGCACTAGACCCTGATGCAGCTTTGCCACCAACAAGGTAGCCGCTCATACGGTCAACTTGTGTGACCAGGCGTGGCCCTTTGTCCTTACCGATGACGGTATCTCCTTTCCAGTCTCCAATACGAAGGCGATCTGCAATCTCTTTTGGTCTTTCGACAAGTTCATGAGTTATCCGTATTTTGCCTCTGCACTCTATGAGGTGTTTTGTATGCCGTCGTTTGCCTCGGTGTCTGAGTCTTCTGCGTACAGACTGTACACCTGGAAGTTCACAGTCTAGTTTTCCTGAGTGTATGGCTCTATATATAGTGCTACAGCTGACAGGAGCGTATGAAAGTTCTAAGTGTAGTCTGCCTGCAATCTGCTCAGGTGAGAAGTGGCGACTACAGATAAGAAAGACAATACGTGCACGAAGGCTTGGATTATCGAGTAGGGTGCGTTTCTTGCAAGCCTGGCGTCGAACATCGGCTTTTCTCTGGGCAGTCGAGGCTCTATAGCACAGATGCGCCACTCCAATAATTGACCAACCATTTCTTTTAATCTCCCGTGAAACACTTGATTTGTTTCGTCCGAGCTTACGGGCAATCTGGCTTATACTTTCATGATTTTTTCACCAGACCATAATGTCTTCGCGCTCTTCAATGCTAAGATGGCTATAGTGACCCATGGAAATCCTTTCAATGAACGTTGTCGTAAGCGCCATTGTAGACCCATGGGTCACTACCTTGTCTTTTGTTGTTGCACTTACAATGAGAATTCAAGGGAAAAAACTACCACTAAACCTCACAAATAGTAGAAATCCGAGAAAAACCTGTTTAGTGGTGGTTTTCTGAAACACCAAAGACATGCCAACATTAGGTGCGCGGCTTCCTTACTCTTTGTGGCAAAGCCTGCTCAGAACGGATTCGGCCATAGTCCGTCTCGTAAGGATCGGTGGCATCAACAACGTCGTCAAGCGAGAATACCGCGCGACATACATTAAGAAACGTTGCAAAACTCACCGATGGATCTCCGTTTTCAAGTCGCGAAATAGTAGCACGCGATACGGCGGCTTTATCGGCGAGTTGTTGGGAGGTAATACCATACAGCTTCCTCCAAGTAGCAATATTCTCGCCAATGCGCCTTGCTGCTATTTTTGTCTGCGCAGGAATTGGTCTGTACACGGTATCCTAACGTCAATAATCTGATACGATATAGCCATTAGTGTAGCATATTTATTTCGTTATGTAGTATGTACATCCGAAAGATCTCAGATCAAAGATTCTTTAGATTTTTCCAGATATTCTGTACGCGAGAAGAACCATTCCGCTATCAGTCTCACCCGCTGCCGCTCACCTTATGAGACTATGAGGCGTTATTCAAGAGGACCAGTATATCCTCGGATACCACCAATATTGCGTATATTCGTATAGCCCATCTGCTTCAAGGCCTTCTCGGCACGCGCACTACGGGCTCCGCTTGCACAGTACAGAAAGAGTGGAACCGTGCGGTCCGCAACGACTGAGGATATCCGCTCAATATCGGAAAGAGGAACGTTTACGGCACCTTTTATATGACCGGACGCATATTCATCTGCCTCGCGAACATCCACCAAAACAGCGCCCGAGGTCTCGCGAGCCTCAGCGACACCTTCGTTGATATTTGCCCCACCACCAAAGAAAGAAAAGATACTCATAGAATTCCTCGCTTCAAAACGAACCGCAACACACCCATACGGATAACAGGATAAAACATCCTTGCATTCTGAGGTCCTTAACGTTTTTATCATTTCAGCTTGACCCTTACGCAACGTAAGGGATTACTATCCTGTCATGGACCATGGCCATGATTCACGTAAAAGATGTTGGAAGTTACAACCGATGTTGAAGGACAACCGATACCGGAGGTTACAAACGTGGCAGAACAATACTCTGTAGGAGCGCTCGCCAATATAGCAGGAATTTCTGTCCGAACCCTGCATCACTTTGAAGCGCAGGGATTGCTGCACCCCAAGCGCCTGGCAAACGGCTACAGAGTCTACGGAATAACTGAGACAAACCGACTGCAGCAGATCCTGCTTTATCGCGAGATGGGCGTATCGCTGTCGGATATTCATCAGATACTTGACAATCCGTCCTTCGATCAAAAAGCCGCTCTCGCCCAACACCTCAAAGAACTGCAAGCACGCAAAACACACATTGAACGACTTATCGAAAGCGTTGCAAAAACACTTGAGAGCTTAGAAGGAGGTACTCCTATGAGTACGGAGGAAAAGTTTGAAGCATTTAAACAGGACCTTATCGATAAGAACGAGAAGAAATATGGAGCAGAAGTGCGCAAACGTTGGGGAGATACCATCGCTGACGCGTCAAACGAAAAGATGAAGGGACTCACTAAATCCGAATGGCAGCATCGCGATGAAATCGAAAAAGAGTTGAAAGCCGAGCTCGTTGCAGCAGTCAAAGAAGGAAACGCAACGGGCGCTCATGCTCTGCACGCCGCTCGGCTACATGCTGAGTACCTGCGCTTATCTTGGCCCGACGGACTATACTCCGCAGAAACGCATCGAGGGCTTGCACATGCCTATCTCGCTGACGAACGATTCAAGTCCTACTACGATGCTTGGATTCCCGGAGCAACCGAAGTTCTTGTAGATGCAATCGACCATTTGTTGTCTGAGTCCGCTGACTAAACAGCCGAGAGGGCCGCAAAGATAAGACTACAGCCAGAAAATTCAGCTGGAAAACTACACAAATATATGGCGTGGTAAAGAAATCGCTCGGTTAGATAATGTACTTTAAGGCTTGTAGGCGATGTACCACAATTATGGTACATCGCCTACAAGTACAAAATAAGAATCAAAGACACAAATTCATGACATCATAGAAATTTCCACCTACAAGGCACCCGGCTTTTACTAGAGCTTCCAAGCTTTTTGCTAAAGCGCCCATCCGGAAGATTGTTGCTGCAACTCAGACATATGGCGGAACAGACCACCTTCTTTTGCGCGCAGCTCGGCAGGAGACCCCTCCTCGGCAACTTTGCCGTCTGCCAACACCACGATTTTATCGGCATTTTCAACCGTACGCATGCGATGAGCAATCACCAGAACCGTCTTGCCGGCAAGCAGTCGAGTGAGCGCTTCTTGTACCTTAGTCTCGTTTTCCACGTCCAAGGAGGCGGTTGCCTCATCCATAAGCACGATTGGCGCATCCTTTAGGAGCGCTCGGGCAATCGAGATGCGCTGGCGCTCCCCGCCCGAAAGCCTGCTGCCGTTCTCGCCAATCATGGTCTGGTAGTCGTCAGCGAGCTTGTTGATAAACTCATCACAGTTGGCAGCGCGAGCCGCCGCCAACACCTCTTCATCCGTAGCGTCTTTGCGCCCGATGCGAATATTTGCCATCACGGTATCGTCAAAGAGCGTGACATCCTGAAACACCATGGTATAGTCAGTAAGGAGCACCTCAGGATCAATACCGGCTATGTTCACGCCGCCCACGCAAATCGTGCCGGAAGAAGCATCCCAAAGGCGGGCTGCAAGACGTGCGCAGGTGGATTTCCCCGAGCCTGACGGTCCGACAAGAGCCGTCACCTCGCCCTCCTTTGCCGTAAAGCTCACATTGTTGAGTACCGAAGACGGATCTTCTTCCTGGATGCTCTTCTCGCCATGTGCGCTTTTTGTTTTGTATGCAAAACTCACGGAATCAAATATGATATCGTGCTCGTCTGGGGCAAACGTGTCTGCTCCTTCAGCAACGGGTTCATCGTAGATAGCCTGCAGACGCTCAGCCGACACCTCGGAGATAAAGAGTTCCGCGATAAGCGCCAACGCCTGGTCAAAGGGGGCATATATGCGACTTACGGTAAGTAAATACATAAAGAAGACCAAAAAATCAATCTGACCGGCCAGCATGAGGTTGACACCCAAGATAATCGTTGTTGCCACGCCAAGGCGCATGATGACAGAGGCTGCGTTGACTACAAGCCCAACCCTCAGCTCCGCAAAAGCGGTACTTTGTTCGGACGTATCAATCTTAGCCTCTAGTTCACCAAGGTGGCGCTCAACCTGATTGGTAGCTCGAATCTCACGCGCGGTATCGAGCATTTCCTGAATGCCATCAGATACAATCAGGGCGTCGGCACGAGACCTTCTGGTGCTTTTGGCAAAGACTTTGCGCAGGCCAAAGAGCAAGCCAAACGCTACGGGCACACCCCACATAACCGCAATGCCCATACGCCAATCAAACGCAATAAGTGCAACCGCCACCACGGCCGTCGAAATATATGAGCCGTATAAATAACCAAGCACATGCGACCACACATGTTCCAAGCGATCAACGTCGCTCATGATGGTCTCGGCAAGATCGGCCAGATCACGACCGGCAAAAAAGGAGAGCGGAAGTTTGCGCAGACGTTCTGCCAAACTTATGCGGATTTTTCCAACCTCTCCGTATACGGTGCCGTAGGTATTCTTGTATTGCATCTTATGGGCAACAAACGACACCACCAGAAACACGACGATGCCGCCAACATACGGTAACAACTCCGGAGAGGGAGCACCGCCAAGAAGCGTCGCCATCAGTTGTTTCATGAGCATGAATAAAATGCCGATACCCGCAAAATCAATAAAGTTAACGATAACGGTCCAAAACGTGCCCTTCTTAACGTTTGCGACACCTTGGTCGGTAAGAGCAAACTTGCGCTTAAAAGCCTCACCAAACATTTACGCCACCTCCTTTGAAATCTTCCACGAAACGGCCTTCTGATAGTCGGCCCACATGCGCGCATACAGGCCGCCCCCATTCACCAGTTCTGCATGGGTGCCCTGCTCAACTACCCGTCCTTCATCAAGCACCACGATGTTATCGGCACCTACGACGGTAGAGAGCCGGTGCGCAATCATGACTACCGTGCGACCCTGCGTAAGCTTGGCAAAAGCCTTCTGAATGAGGGCTTCGTTCTCAGGATCGGCAAAAGCCGTTGCCTCATCAAGAACCACAATCGGCGCATCTTTCAAAATGGCGCGGGCAAGAGCAATGCGCTGCTGCTCACCGCCCGAAAGGAAGGTTCCGTGCGTTCCGATAATCGTATCCACGCCGTTCGGCATTTTCTCGATAATGTCGCTACATTGGGCAGCCTCAAGCGCGCGTAAAACTTCCTCGCGCGTTGCCTCAGGGCGAGAAGCACGCACGTTTTCCAAAATCGTTGTCTTAAACAGGCGGTTATTCTGAAACACGAAAGCAACCTGCTCCATGAGGACTTTGGGGTCAATCTCCCGTACGTCAACGCCACCAACCGCTACCGAGCCCGAATCGACATCCCAAAAGCGAGGTATGAGACTTGCGGCCGTAGTTTTGCCACCGCCGGAAGGTCCCACAAGAGCCACGGTAGATCCTGCGGGAACCGTAAATGTCACGGTATCCAAGGCTTTCTTCTCGGCCCCTTCATACGTGAAGCTCACCGTCTGAAACTCGATGCCATTACCTGCGGGTATCTTAGGATTTTTAGGCACGCTTACCTGCGGAGCGGCAAGAATGTCCTCAACACGCCGCAATGCATCTTCTGCCTGCATCATGCCACCAGCGGCAAACATGATCTTTGCCAATGCGGTAGACATGACTGCCGAGAAGATCGCATAAAACGCCAAGTCTGTCACGAGGCGCACAAAATTACCGGACGAAATTGCTCCCGGTACCAAAAAGATTGTGACGGGAATCAAAAATACGAAAGCTGCTTCAGTGAAACTGAGATTGACACTATACGGATTTTCGCAGACCTCACCTTGGTACTGCTCGGCCTTAGTGCTGTATTCGTCAATGGCTTTCTTGAATGCCGTAAAGGTATACACCGTCTGCTGAAATACCTTTACCACGGGGATACCGCGCACGTATTCGGTACTGGCCTTGCCCATTTTGTCGAGCGCCGTCTGATACTCGGTCATATAATTTTTGCCTTTACCGGACATTATCAAGGACATTGACGTTATGGAAATGATTACGATCATGAAACATGCAAGTCCCATGCGCCAATCAAATATAAAGAGAAGAACCAACATTGAGACAAACATCGAGATAGAGCCTGCGATATCTGCAAGGTTATGAGCACACAGCTGCTCAATATTGAGCGTTGCCGCATCCATACGACGTCGCAGGATACCTGATGCATGGGTATCGTAATAGCCCAGAGGTGCCGCCATCAGGCGTTTTGCGCACGCTTTGCGCATGTTGGTCTCAATACGAAATGCCGCAAGATGCGTACACATAAGGCCACCAAAGTAGATCACGATACCCGCAACGGCAAACCAAAAAGCCATCCACCCGTAGCCTGCAATACTCGTTGCTTCCTCCCACTTTGGTGCAACCGCAATAAGGTCGCGAACAACCAGCCAGATAAAAACATAGGGCATCATGGTAAAAACCATGGAAATGGCCACAAGAACACAGCCGATGATGGTAAGCGGCCGTCGTGTTCCTGCAAAGTCCAAGATGCGAGAGATTGTTCCTCGCTTCTTTTTATTGTCTTGCTTTTTCTTATCCACCATACAAGCCTTCTTCCCCAACACTTCATTTTTAACGAATAATGTTATCGTAGGCTAACTTATAGAAAAAAGTAAGACTGTTATTCCGGCACTCTCATGGGTGCAATTGATTCTTAATTTGATTTTAGAGAAATTTTCTGATTTAAAGTGGATTTTGATTGAGCGTGCGACTCAAGAGAAGAGACCCCAGATCGACGGTGTACCATACCTTACCCGCCGATGAGGCCTCTACCCTATCTACCAGCTACGGTGTCCGGCCTATCCGTCAGAAACGATGCCGCGAAGAATCTCCAGACCGTGAAAGACAGGCTCGATAACTGCGGAAATGTTTTCAACTGCAGCTTTGGGACTGCCCGGCAAGTTGATGATAAGCGTGCGCTTCACAATGCCGGCAACCTCCCGTGACAGACAAGCCTTGGGCGTTATCAGCATCGATGCGCTGCGCATGGCCTCGGGGATGCCGGGTGTCAGACGCTCACATACTTCGCATGTTGCCTCGGGCGTTATGTCGCGTGGCGAGAAGCCCGTCCCACCCGTCGTTACTACCAGCGCAACGTTGTCGGCAACGGCGGCATGCAAAGCGGCGACAATCTCTGCATGCTCATCGGGTACCAGTACTACCTGCTCTTCAACCGCAAAGCCCTTCTCGCCCAATAAAGGGGGAGTGGATTACTCTTCAACCTCGAGAAGCTCAATGTTGAAGTTAAGGTCTTTACCAGCCATTGGATGGTTGGTGTCAAAGACAATAGTAGTGCCGTCGTTAGAGACAACGGTTGCCATAACAGGGTATCCCTCAGGGGTGCCCAGAGTAACCTGCTGACCTGCAACAAGATTCTCAGAACCAGGGAGCTGAGCTACGGGAACAGGCTGTACTGCCTCCTCATGGCGCTCACCATATGCCTCAGCTGCTGGAATGTGGACGTCAACAATCTGGCCAACGGTCATATCTTTGACAGCCTCATCAAAACCAGGAATCATCTGACCAGCCATGCAGGTAAATGCCAGTGGCTCGTTGCGATCGCGGGAGGAGTCAAACTTGGTTCCGTCATCAAGCGTGCCTACGTAGTGGACCTTTACCTTTTTACCTTCGTTGCTCATGAAACTCCAATCGTTAAAAACATATCTTTGGTATTCTACCTAAGAGTGACGTAAATCAACCTTTGAATGATAAAGGTATAAAATACTTTACATTCAGTTTGAAAGGTTTGTAATGGAAGCTCGTCTGGCTCCTCATAGTTTTATTGGTGTATTTGACTCGGGCGTTGGTGGCATGAGCGTGCTTAAACACCTTGTTGCTCAAATGCCTCACGAGGAATTTCATTATTTTGGCGATTCTGCATTTGCTCCTTATGGCACTAAGCCAAAAGAGCAGATTGCCCAGCGCTCTTCTGCTATTGCTAAAAAGTTTATTGATGAGGGCGCTAAAGCGCTGGTTATAGCCTGCAATACCGCTACAGCTGCTGCTGCAGATGAGCTGAGGGCAACTTATCCTCATGTACCTATTGTGGGTGTTGAGCCAGCTCTTAAGCCTGCAGTAACCGTATATCCCCATGGAACAGTGGTTGTTCTAGCTACAAAGGCAACGCTTTCTTTGCAGAAATATCACAACCTTGAATCACGCCTACATCCTTCTGCAAAGGTTATCTCTATTCCAGGAGAAGGCTTGGTGGAGCTTATTGAATCCGGTCGGGCTAATTCAGAGCAGATGCGCAAACGACTAACCGAGCTTTTGGGAGATTATGCTGGTCAGGTAGATGCTGTGGTTCTTGGTTGCACCCATTACCCCTTTATCAAAAAGCAAATTAGCTCCGTTTTAGGAGACGTAGAATTTTTTGATGGTGGTGCAGGTGCTGCTCATCAGCTAAAGCGTTTGCTTGGACAGGCAAACCTGCTTGCTTCTGCAGAAAATGCTGCGGATACCACTGGAGATGTCGCTAAGAATACCAGCGCTATAGAGCCTGACATTTTATTCTCATCAAGCATCGATACTTCTGAAGAATTGGATTTCTACCAGAAGTTCTTCTCGCAAGAGATGTAGATATGGCCAGGTAAGCCTATTACTTTAGTTTAGGCTCAAGCCACTTCTTGAGGACCACGGCATTGTTGTACGTAGTGTCTTTATCCGAGAAAAGCAGTGTTACGGTAGATTGATCAAGCTTTTTAAGTTGCTCAACAAAGGCTTCTGCGTCGGGATTGCTGTCAAGTTCAGCCGTATACGTAGATACAAAGCTGTCAAAGCGCTCTGGATCGTGGTTAAATGCTTTTCTGCACTCAGTGGTAGGAGCAATAGTTTTAACCCATTCATCAGCGTGCAGGTTCTCTTTTTTGATACCTCGAGGCCACAGTCTATCAACGAGCACGCAATACCCATCGTCAGCTTCTGGTGCGTCGTAAGTTCTCTTAAGTTTGATATTCATATTTGCTCCCTTCAGCTCATGTACGTTATACCGCAAAATATCTATTCGGTTACAAACTATTTGATACGACTAGGTATTCATTCCCGCACGTTTATGATGGAGTTCATTCTTTGAAACCCACGGAGAAAGGAAAGCCATGGCAAACTCAGTGGAGAAGAAAGACATCGATTGGACAGCGCTTGGCTTCGCATATACGCAGTGTGACTACAGCTACGTTGCCCACTACAAAGACGGTGCTTGGGATGAGGGTGGCCTTACCACCGATCACAGCATTACACTGTCTGAATGCGCAAACATCTTCCATTATTGCCAGGAGGTTTTTGAGGGCTTAAAGGCCTATACCACTGTCTCTGGCGATATTGTATGCTTCCGTCCAAACCTTAACGCTCAGCGTATGGTTGACTCTGCATCTTGTCTTGTTATGCCACCATTTCCTGAGGATAGGTTTGTTGCTGCTGTTAAAGAGGTTGTTTCTGCAAACGCAGCTTGGGTTCCACCATTTGGTACAGGCGCTACGTTGTATGTTCGTCCATTTATGATTGGTACCGGCAATACCGTTGGCGTTACGCCATCTCCTACCTATGAATTCCGCATCATGGTCACTCCAGTTGGAGCGTATTACTCTAACGGCGTTGCTCCTGTTGCACTGACCGTTTCTCCTTATGACCGTGCTGCTCCTCACGGAACCGGCAACATCAAGGCTGGTCTGAACTACGCTATGTCTCTGTACCCAACTACATGGGCACATGAGCAGGGCTTTGCAGATAGTATGTATCTTGACTCAGGCTCTCGTACTTATGTTGAGGAGTCCAGTGGTGCAAACTTCCTCTTTGTTGATAAAGAGGGAACCCTGGTAATTCCTCAGTCTTACACTGACTCCATTTTGCCTTCTATTACTCGCCGCTCTCTGGCAACTGTTGCTAAAGACCTGCTGGGCATGAAGGTTGTTGAGCGTCCTGTCCGCTTTGACGAGCTTGATCAGTTTGTTGAGTGCGGCATGTGCGGTACCGCTGCTGTTATTTCTCCTGTTGGCAAAGTTGTTGACGGAGAGAAAGAAATTGTCTTTGGTGCTGGTATGGAGGCTGTTGGACCAGTTATGTCCAAGCTTCGCAACACGCTGACCAGCATTCAGTCTGGCGAGATTGAGGCTCCAGAGGCAGATTGGATTTGCAAGATTTGCTAAGACCTGCGTTTTCAATAACGCTTTGCTTTTAACAAAAGGCGAGAAGACCAATCGATCTTCTCGCCTTATTTTTATTTGCAAAAGAGCAGAATACGTGCGTCGCTTATGCCTTGACGCTTATGCCTTGTGGGAAGAGCCCAGGTTATCCATGTGGCTTGCAACAATCTGGGTGATTGCTTCCATGCCAGGAACGGAAGGCTTCTTTGGATCAAAGTTGCCAGGGTTCTCGGACATGTACTTCATGAAGGCTGCAGTGAAGACCTGGCGGAGTTCAGTTGCGTAGTTAACCTTGCAAATTCCATTCTGGATTGCCTCTGCTACCTGGTCATCTGGAACACCAGAAGTACCGTGAAGAACCAGAGGAATATCAAGACGCTGACGGATTGCCTTCAGGACGCCCTGCTCAATGTGAGGAGTGCCGTGGTAGACGCCGTGAGCGGTACCAACGCCAACTGCAAGAGAAGTGCAGTTAGTACGTGCAACAAACTCTTCAGCCTGGTCTGGATCAGTGTAGGGGTTCTCGCCCTCAACAGCTGGGCCATCGTCCTCTTTGCCGCCAACTTTGCCAAGCTCTGCCTCAACAGGAAGGTTAATAGGCCCAGCAAACTTGGTGACAGATGCAGTAAGGGCAATATTGTCCTCAAAAGGAACATGAGAGCCGTCAATCATGACGGAAGTGTAACCAGCGCGAGCTGCCTGAATGCAGCGGTCAAAGCCGTCACCGTGATCAAGGTGAAGAGCAACTGGAACAGTTGCCTCTTCAGCAGCACAACGAACCATTGCTGCAAAGTAATCAAGGCTTGCGTACTTGATGGTGCCAGGAGTGGTCTGAAGAATAACAGGGGAGCGGCGCTCTTCTGCTGCCTTAACAACAGCCATTACAAACTCAAGGTTCTCAACGTTAAAGGCGCCAACAGCATAATGGCCAGCCTGTGCGTCAAGAAGCATCTGCTTAGTAGTAACGAACATCTATTGCTCCTTTCGCCCTAATGGACTCTTTAATTGACTAAAAAAATTGTAACGTTTCTCTTACTCTGTTATGCAACTTTTCTAGAAATCGTTTTGCCTTTGTAACCTTTGGCGAGAAACCCGTCTTGCTGTGACTTACTTAGCCATCTTTTTGATCGCCACCTGTTTATGAATTTCTGCTGCAACAGCTTGATCAAAGCGTCCGGTACCTGCAGAAAGACAACTTGCGGTGGCGCAAGACAGTGCAAAGGTAAGACACTCTGAGGTTGGCTTTTTCTGTGCAAGCGCAACAGCAAATGAGCCAACAAGGGTATCTCCTGCGCCAACAGGATTGATAGCCTCGATTTTTGGTGGATTTGCTCTAAAGGTTCCTTCATCAGAAACCATGAGCGCACCTTTTGCACCAAGCGAGACAACTACAATTTTAATGCCGCGTTTGTGCAGCTCCTGAGCTGCTGCGATGATCTCGTCTTCTGTAGTTACTTCTCTTCCTAGAAGTTGACCGATTTCATCGGTGTTTGGTTTGATCATGGTAGGAAGGGCATCAATGCATGAGGTGAGTAGTGCACCCGAGGCATCTACAACGCAAGGCACACCAGCAGCCATAGTCTCTTCAATAAGCTCTTTGTAATTAGCAGCAGAAATGCCTTTTGGAATACTGCCATTAAAGGTGACAACCTCAGCTTCTTTGGTAAGCTGCACAAGTTTTGCCTTGAAAGCAAGGAATTCTTCAGGAAGAACAGGCTGACCAGGCTCTAAAAACTCAGTTGATTGTCCGCTTGGCTCCAGGATATTAATGCATGAGCGAGTCTCTTGCTCGGTATAAATAAAATCACTGGTAATACCATCTTTATGCGCCAGTTCAACAAGGTATCTACCGTTATTGCCGCCTACAAATCCCGTAGCACATACGGGGTAATTAAGGGTGGTAATGGCTCGTGAGGCGTTAAGACCCTTGCCGCCTGCGCTGTTATCTACTACCGAGACTCTATGCACAGTTCCATCTACAACAGGAGAATCTAGGTAGTATGCCTTATCAATGGATGCATTGAGTGTTACGGTAATAATCACGCATATCACCTCGTCAAAAAGACAGTGCACGATGAGTGCCTAGAGAATAGCAGGGGCGAGAAACACTATGGAACAGTGTCACTGCAAATAGAATTAAGTTGAATCTATTTAACCAAAGCGCCATCAAGAAACTTTTCTTTAGATGTTATAAAAAAAGATACCAGTACATAATTTCTTAATACCAATTTTATTTTCTCGCCATATTTGAGCAGGATTTTAGGGTTGTTTACTACATTTATTACGTATAAAGATGCGTTATAAGAACTTCTACTTTTTCAGGAAAAGTTCTAACTTTTTAGTGCATCATCACAATTTATCCATATATTTACCTGGGAAAATAACAACTGGCGTACCGTTTACGGTAAAAATAGTACCGTTAAACCGCCGATTGTTAACGTACACATCTCAAGATGCTCACTAGACTATACTTATGTTAGGTTGTTATCTGGTATCTACCACTTAGAGAGAAGTTTCAACACCCCTAGTTTTCCGTGTAGCTCTCCAGATAGTTTCCAACTCTTTGAAAGGAGTTTGACATGGTAGGTTGCGTTTTAACTGGTCATGGAACTTTTGCAAACGGACTTGCTGATGCTTTAAAGATGATTGCTGGTGAGCAAGAAGCTTTTGTCCCCGTTCCTTTTATTGAAGCCGGTGCTGCAACGTACCCAGAAACTCTTGCTGCCACAATTTCCGATCTTCTTGACACTACTGATGGCGTACTGGTTTTCTGCGACCTGCTTGGCGGTACGCCTTTTAATCAGGCAATGATTATTGCCCAGAATTATTCAAACGTAGAAGTTGTTACAGGTACAAACCTTCCTATGCTTCTTGAAACACTTGGTAGCCGTATGGCTGATACCTCCCTTGAAGAGCTGGTTGAGACTGCTGTTGTTGCTGGCAGTCAGGGAGTTGTTCATAAGCGTCTTGAGCTTGAGGTTGAGCCAGAAGATGACATCTTCGGAGACGATGGTATTTAAGTAGCGTTTATTGTTGAGTTAAGGAGATGCACATGGCAAATCTGGCAGAGAACATTCTTGCTTCGTCCATTGTCCTTCTCGCGTTCTTGGTAATTTTGGGTCTTGTGTATTCCTTCTTTGTATGGAGAGCCTCTTCTAAAAAGGCTGGGGCAACTTCGGAGTTTTTGAAGAATCTTCATGCAGGTCAGAAGGTTAAGACCAACAACGGAATGTATGGCGTAGTAAAAGACGTCAAAAAAGAAACAGTAGATGTTGAATTTGCTCCAAATGTGGTTATCACGTTGGATCGTTGGGCTTTAATCAACGTTTCCAACAATAAATAATTTGCAGTAAAACACGCAGCGTAAGTTGCGAGTAGTGCGATGAGAATCGCAGATAGCACGTACAAATATGCGTGCAAAGAGAGGAGAACTTGTTATGGGAGAACCAGATATTAAGCTTGCTCGAATCGATAATCGCCTGATTCATGGCCAGGTTGCTACTCAGTGGAACGGCACCCTTGGAACAAACCTCATCCTTGTTGCTAATGATGAGGTTGCAGGAAATAAAATGCGTCAGGGTCTTATGGACATGGCAGCTCCTAGCGGCGTTGCAACCAGGTACTTTACGCTTCAGAAAACTATCGATGTTATTCACAAGGCTTCTGCAAGCCAGCACATTTTCTTAGTTGCCGAGAATCCAGAGGATGTCCTCACTCTGGTTAAGGGCGGTGTTCCTATCAAAAAGGTGAACATCGGCAATATGCACATGGCTGAGGGAAAGCGACAGGTCGCCACAAGTGTGGCGGTAGACGATAAGGACGTCGCTGCCTTCCGTGAGCTTCAGGAATTGGGGGTGACTCTAGAGATTAGGCGTGTTCCTACGACCCCGGTCGAGGATATCTCAAAGCTATTCGAGTAAGTTTTGCGCGCAACTTCCTGGTAGAGATGACAAAAAGTTGCAATGGAGCAACGTTTCTAGCAGGTTGGCAAAGGTATTCGGATAGTCTGTCGATCATCGTCATCGGCAGTTATGGTGTGTTTGAAAGGAGGAGTTAAGATGGATGTTAGCCCTATTCAGGTGTTATTAATTTTCATCGTTGCGTTTATCGCTGGCATCGATCAGTTTAGTTTCCTCGAGTCTCTTTACCAGCCAATCGTAACTGGTTTTTTGGTTGGTTTGATTCTTGGCGACGTTCAGACTGGTCTCATTGTTGGTGGTACCTATCAGCTTATGACCATCGGTAACATGCCTGTTGGTGGTGCACAGCCACCTAATGCTGTTATCGGCGGCATTATGTCTGCAGTCTTTGCAATCACTACTAAGCTTGAGCCAATGGCTGCTGTAGCTGCAGCAATTCCATTCTCCCTGCTTGGCCAGTATGCAGTAACTATCATCTTTACCATTATGTCCCCCGTAATGGCAACTGCTGATGCATACGCCGAGAAGGCAGATCCTAAGGGAATTGCTCGTATTAACTACGGTGCAATGGCTGCTCTTGGTCTTTTCTTTGGTGTCATTGTTACCCTGTTTTTCCTGGGTGGTGCTGCATTTGGCACTCAGATCACCACTGCAATTCCAAAGTGGCTCATGAATGCACTGTCCGTCGCCGGTGGTATGATGCGCTTCGTCGGCTTTGCAATCCTGCTGAAGGTTATGGTTTCTCGCGAGCTCTGGGGCTTCTTCCTCATGGGCTTCGCAGCTGCAATCGTATTTATTAGCATTCCTGAGCTCTCTGGTCCAGCACTTCTGCTTCTTGCTCTCATTGGCTTTGGTATCGCATTCTGGGATTACCAGCTCCAGACCAAGATGAAGAATGCTGCTCCTGCTGTTGTTGCTGGAGGTGACTTCGAAGATGGCATTTAATATTCCTGATACCTATCAGAACACTACTCCTGCTGAGCCACTTGATCAGAAGACACTCAACAAGATGGTGTGGCGCTCCCTGTTCCTGCAGGCTTCCTTTAACTACGAGAGAATGCAGGCAGCTGGTTGGCTTTACGGTATCCTCCCAGGTCTTGAGAAGATTCACGGCGACAACAAGGATGACCTTGCTGCTTCCATGAGTCACAACCTTGAGTTCTACAATACCCATCCATTCTTGGTTACTTTTGTTATGGGTATTGTTCTCTCCCTTGAGCAGAACAAGCTGGATATCCCAACTATTCGTGCAGTCCGCGTTTCTGCAATGGGTCCTCTGGGCGGCATTGGTGACGCACTGTTCTGGTTCACCCTTGTTCCAATTACTGCTGGTATTACTTCTAACATGGCAATCTCCGGCAACGTCTTTGCACCATTCTTGTTCCTCATCATCTTTAACATCGCACAGTTTGCGGTACGTTATTGGCTGATGAACCTTTCCTACAAGATGGGTACTGACGCAATTACCTTGCTCACCGAGAACGCAAAAGAGTTCACTCGTGCTGCTTCTATCCTGGGCGTCTTTGTTGTTGGCTGCCTGGTTGTCTGCTACGGCGGAACCAAGCTTGGCGCTGGCGCAAACATCCCTAACGGTGAGACACACAGCGTTGTTCTTTCTCAGGTAACTCTTTCTGACGAGCAGCTTGCTTCTGGTCAGTATGACAAGGCTCTCTTTGCTGAGGGTTCTTATTCTGACTACAAGAAGGATCCTGAGTCCGTTAAGTTCATCGGCGGCAAGACTGCTGACGGCAAGGACGGCACCACTGCTATTGCTCCAGTTGGAAACGGTGTTAACCTGGTAACTGTTGGCGAGGAAGTCACTTCTCCTGTCTCCATTGACATCCAGAAGATCCTCGACGGCGTTTGCCCAAAGCTTATCCCACTGGCTCTTACCCTTTGCCTGTACTACCTCATGGCAAAGCGTAACTGGACTCCAATCATGTGCATCTGCCTGCTTCTGGTAATTGCACTCCTTGGTTCTGGCTTTGGCGTTCTCCCATATATTTGGGGTTAAGTAAGTGCGACGGGTGTCCACTTAGTGGGCACTCGTCTTTTATAGGAGAGTTTTGATGACAGCGTTTATGGGAAGACAGCCACTCTACGAACAGCTAGCAAACATGCTGCGCTATCGTATTGAGAACGAGATGGATCCAGACGATCCACTTCCTTCTGAGCGAGAGCTCTCCGATTCCTATGGCCTTTCTCGCACCACGGTAAGACTTGCCCTGCAAGAGCTTGAACACATGGGACTCATTTACCGTCAGCGTGGTCGGGGTACCTTTGTTGCAGACGTTTCTGAACGCGCAACAGACCTTATGGGCGGCTATAGCTTTACTGACCAACAGCGTCAGTTGGGCCGCGTTCCAAAGACAACTATTCTTGAGTTTGACACTATTGAGGCTAATAAGTTTTTAGCCCAGCATATGCACGTTATTCTTGGCGAGAAACTCTTCCGCATCAAGCGTTTAAGAAGTGCTGATAATGTGCCCATGATGCTGGAGGTAACCTACCTTCCAGTCTCACAGTTTTTCTCGCTCACCGTTCATGATGTTGAGCAAAAATCTCTGTACCAAATTTTTGAAGAAGACTACAACATAAAGATTGGCGTAGCAGAAGAGGAGTTCAAGGCTTCAATTGCTCGCTCGGATGACGCCACTTTATTGCAAATTTCTGAGGGCTCGCCTGTTTTGAGCCTTACGCGTACAACCTACAATGACAGAAACAGTATTGTTGAGTTCACCTTAAGTGTGGCTCGCGCTGATCAATTCAGATACAAGATTGTACATACACGCAGTTAAATAGCTGTGAGAAGGGATATCAATGTTTAAGAAGAGCCAAGAAGAGCTAAAGGCGTTAGGCGCGCACATTACAACTGCCGAGATTAAGCAGCAGCCTGAGCTTTGGGAGTCTACCTTTGGCATTTATCAGGAGAATCTTTCTAAAATTAAAGAGTTTGTCGAATGCGCTCGCAATCTCGGTGAGGGTCGTCGTACCCGCGTGGTCTTTACGGGTGCAGGTACCTCGGCATATGTAGGCGATACCATTACTCCGTATCTTCGTTCTCATGGCGAGAAGAACTCTTTTGAGTTTGCGTCTGTTGCAACTACTGATATTGTTTCTGATCCTTATGGCAGCCTTGATCCAGATGATCCAACGGTCCTGGTTTCTTTTGCACGCTCTGGTAATAGTCCAGAGAGTCTTGCTGCAGTAAATATTGCTCGCCAGATTGTCAAAAATCTTTTGCTCATCAATATTACCTGCGCTCCTGAGGGAAAACTTGCCGCAGAGTCCGCAGGTAAAGATGACACATTGCTGCTTCTTATTCCTGGTGCAAATGACCAGGGCTTTGCAATGACCGGCTCTTATAGCTGCATGACACTTCTTGCAACACTTGTCTTTGATAGTGCCGATGACCAGCAGAAGAAGGATTGGATTTCTGATGCTGCTGAGCTGGGTAGGCAAGTAATTGAGCGCGAGGAAGAGATTGCTGAGTGGCTTAAGAGCGATTTCAACCGCATTACCTATCTGGGCTCCGGTCCTTTTGTGGGCCTTGCTCATGAGGCGCAGCTTAAGATTTTGGAACTTGCCGCTGGTATTAATGCAACGTCATGGGATTCCTCAATGGGCTATCGCCACGGACCAAAGTCTTTTGTTGACGAGCACACCCTGGTATTTGATTTTGTTTCCAACAATCCTTACACCCGTCAGTATGATCTGGATATTCTTGACGAGATTAAGGGAGACCAGATTGCTGCTCTGACCATTGGTATTGAGCAAGAGGGTGCAACAAACTTTACGGGAAGAACTTTTAGTCTTCCGGTACTTTCAGAGCCTCTACCAGCGCCTTATTTGGCCTTGCCATTTGTAATGGTTGCTCAAGTGGTAGCGCTTTTGAACTCAGTCCGTGTTAATAACAAACCGGATACACCTTCTCCAACCGGTCAGGTTAATCGAGTGGTCAAGGGTGTTACAATTCACTCACTGTAGGAATTACTAATAAGGACGTGCCTATGGCGCGTCCTTTTGAAAATGATTGAGGTACGTATGAGTACATTTGCAGTTAAAGCAGATAAGTTCTTTTTACCAGGAGCAACTTCTGGTCCAGGTTACTTGCTTATTGAAGATGGTGTCTTTGGCCACTTCACTAAAGAGAAGCCAGAGTGTGAGATTGTTGACCGTACGGGCTCTTGGGTAGCTCCAGGTCTTGTTGATACGCATATCCATGGCTTCCTTGACCATGACATCATGGATTGCGATCCTGATGGCGTCATTGAGATTGCTCAGGGCCTGCTCTCTAACGGCGTAACTTCTTGGCTTCCAACAACTCTGACCGCTAGCATTGAACAAACAGGCGATGCTTGTGAGTCCGTTGCTGATGCAGCAGAGGGAATTGCAGCAAATGGCATTGACGCTGCTCGCATCCAGGGAATCTTCCTGGAGGGACCATTCTTTACTGAGAAGCACAAGGGTGCCCAGAATCCTGCGTATTTCTTGGATCCAGATGTAGAGGTCTTTGATGAGTGGCAGGAGCGTGCTGACGGTTGGATTGCCAAGATTGCTATTGCTCCAGAGCGTGATGGTGCTCCAGAGTTCTGTGCAGAGATGGCAGATCGTGGTGTTCATGTTGCCTTGGGGCACTCTGACGCAACGTATGAGGAGGCACTTGCTTGTGTAAACGCTGGTGCTGACATCTTTGTTCACACGTATAACGGCATGAGTGGTCTTCATCATCGTGAGCCAGGTATGGTTGGCGCTGCAATGACCACCCACGGTACCTATGCAGAGGCTATTTGCGACGGTCACCACCTCAATCCTATTGCCGTTCGTGCTTTGGTAAATGCAAAGGGATATGACCACACCGTTCTTATTACAGACTGCATGCGTGCGGGTGGTATGCCTAACGGACAGTACAAGCTTGGCGATTTCCCTGTTGTTGTTGAAGGCGGAACTGCTCGCCTGATGGATGAGTCTCACAGCCTTGCTGGTTCAATTCTTCGTCTATTTGAAGGTGTGAAGAACGTTTTTGACTGGGGCATTGTATCCGCTGAAGAAGCAGTTCGCATGGCTTCAGAAAACCCAGCTCGCTCCTGTGGGATTGATGATGTTTGTGGCTTTATTCGTCCTGGATATGACGCAGACTTTATTGTTATTACAAAAGATCTTCAGCTTGAAGAGACGTTCCTTGGTGGAAAGAGTGTCTTCAAGGCTTAAGCAGCAGATCTTGAGTAATGCAAATTAAAGGAAGTCTATGGAGTTCTATTCCCATAACTATCTGATTCATCATGCTGCAGCATTTGACTGGACTCAGCTTGTTTTATTTGGTCTTGTTGCACTTCTGATGATCTTCTCGCTTGTGCATTACATGCGTGATAGAAAGAATTCTAAGTATCGTGAGCTGGCGCTTATTGCGCTGTTCTCGCTCATTTTTCTTGGACTTTTGCAGCTCGATCGTGTGCTAGAGGTTAATCAGGCAAGTAAGCACTATGAGTCAATTGTTGCCTCACAAGAAAACATCGCTCGACGTCTTGAGGTTGATTTTGACCACGTGTACATTGCCTTTGATAGCCAGGGAAATCCGTCGTACCTTGAGGTTGACGGTAAGTATTATCACGTTTTGAAAAGTACCGAGAATGACTATGTTATTGAGCAGATTAATCTCATTGGCAATGACATTAAACATGTAGAGGAGTAGATCGATGAACTTTTATTTAGAAGTTGCCATTAAATTGTGCATCGGTCTATTCTCGCTTGTTCTGGCAATTAACGTCAGCGGAAAAGGAAACCTTGCACCAACTGCAGCAATTGACCAGGTACAAAACTTTGTACTTGGTGGAATTGTTGGCGGCATGATTTATAACAGCTCAATTACTATTCTGCAGTACACCCTTGTTCTGCTCATTTGGCTCATTATTGTAATGGTCCTCAGATGGCTGAGAACAAACAATATGCTGGTCAAGCAGCTGATTGATGGACGTCCTGTTATTGTCATTGATAAGGGCAAGTTACTCGTAGATAACTGTAGATCTATGGGACTTACTGCTTACGATGTGTCGCTTAAGCTGCGTCAGGCAGGAGTGCATTACACCTCAGACGTTAAACGCGCTGTTCTTGAGCAAAACGGCCAGTTGATTATTGTTCAGCATGGAGAAGAGAACGTTAGGTTCCCGCTCATTACTGATGGACAAGTCCAAACAAACATTCTTGATGCGCTTGATTTGGAAGAAAATTGGCTTGAAAAAGAACTTCAGCGTCAAGGTTATGAATCTGCTTCAGAGGTTTATTTGGGTGAGTATAATAGTGGAAATCTGATTATTACTCCGTATGCGGAGAAAGATCAGTAGGTTAGCAAGAGATAAAACAGTTAACCTGTTTATTCCAATTCCGTTTGCGGAAAAGATAAAAAATTTATCGTTGACTCGAATTGGAATATGTATACTAAGGCTAACTTTTAGAAAGCGGACTGTCGGAAGACAGCCCGCTTTCGTGCTAAAGGGGAAGTATGAATGCATGTTCAGATGATGAGAAGTGAGTAGAAAGGCAAAGAAGTAATGAGAAACACGGGTTTCTCGCCATGTTTTTACGCTTGGTAGTAATGGTAATCGCGCAATTTTATTTGAAAAATTTGGCACTACACCGTATTGGTTTTTATAGTTTTGGGAGATGTAACATGAATTTGAATCCAACTGTTTCTCGTCGTAGCGCACTTGCAGCTTCTGCTTTTGGTGTGAGCGCTATCCTTGCTGGCTGCAAGCCAGGTGCTCAAAAGCAAGAAGGTGCTGCTGATAACAAGGACCAGAAAAAGCTCAACATCGTTGCAAGTTTTTATCCTATGTATGATTTTGCTAAGCGCATCGCTGGCGATTACGCTGAGGTAACTTGCCTGGTTCCTGCTGGTACTGAGCCACATGATTGGGAGCCATCCAGCAAGGATATGAAGACTATTCAGGAAGCAGACTTCTTGATTTACAACGGTGCTGGTATGGAGCACTGGGTTAAAGACGTACTTGACGGCCTTGGTTCTGGCACAAAGCTTGTCGCTGTTGAAACCAGCAAAGACGTCAAACTTCTTGAGCTTGAAGAGGAGGAAGACGATCACGACCACGAGGAGAAAAAAGACGATCACGACCACGATCATGACCATGGCGGAACCGATCCTCACGTTTGGCTGAGCCCTCTTAATGCCAAGATTCAGATGAAGAATATTTGTGGCGCTCTGTCCGAGAAGGACTCTGAGCACAAGTCGGAGTATGCTGCCAATCTTGATAAGGCAAATGCAGATTTTGATACGCTTGATAATGAGTTCCACAAGGGTCTTGATTCTCTGCCTAACAAGACCATTGTTGTTTCTCACCAGGCATTTGGTTATTTGTGCGAGGCTTACGGTCTCACTCAGATGCCTATTGAGGGTGTTGAGGCAGATGCAGAGCCAAATGCTCAGGAAATGAAAGAGATTACTGAGTTTGTAAAAGAGCATAATGTAAAGGTTATTTTTACGGAGGAACTGGTAAGCCCTAAGGTTGCTCAGGCAATTGCTGAGGCAACAGGTGCTCGTGTAGAAGAGCTCAACCCACTTGAGGGACTTACTGACGAAGAGCTCAAGGCAGGCGAGGATTACCTCTCTGTTATGCGCGAAAACCTCAAGGCTCTTGAGGGCGCTCTCGCGTAATATGTGTTACCAGCTTAGGCTGGGTGTTTGGAGGACGTGTTGCAGGAAAGTCAGATAGCCATCTCGCTCCAAGACGTGAGTTTCTCATACAAGAAAACGCGCGTCTTAAACGATGTAAATTTAGACGTTCATCAAGGTGAGATTTGTGCGCTTATTGGCGATAACGGAGCTGGTAAATCTACGCTCTCTCGTATTGTGGTGGGAGAACTTGAGCCAACAAGCGGAAAATCGCTCCTTTTTGGAACTCCTTCGACTCGGTTTAAAGATTGGGAACGCGTAGGCTATGTCCCACAGCTTCCTTCTGAATCGGTTAATCGCTTTCCTGCAAGCGTCGTCGAACTAGTAGACGCAAGTCAGTATGCTCGTGCCAAAAAGGTAAAGATGAGTGCCAAAGAGCGTCGTGAGCGTACGCTTGAAGCACTTGACCTTGTGGGCATGACTGATTTTTCTACACGTATTATCAGGGAGCTCTCTGGAGGCCAGCTCCAGAGAGTCCGCCTTGCCTGTGCACTAGTAGGAAACCCTTCACTGCTTATCTTGGATGAGCCTACAACTGGTCTTGATAAAGAGAGCCGCAACCACTTCTATAACTTAGTGCGAGAAGCTCATGCAGCTAGAGACCTTGCGGTGCTTATTGTTACGCATGATCTTACGGCACTTGACGCCCTTGCGTGTAGAGTTATTGAGGTTGCAGACCATAAGGCCACAGAAATTGCTGGTAGAGGTCACGGTCACAATCACTGTGCGGTTCATGGTGCCCATTGTGACCTTGATTCGCATCATGTCCACGACCATAATCGCGGAAAATTGGATGATTTTGCTTTAACGGAGTCCCTTGGTCCTGCGTCCGACGTTGTTCAAGATGCCCAAGACTCGTATGAGAGGAGGGCATAAATGTTTGAATACGTATTTATGCAGCGAGGAATTCTTGTAGGAATCCTTCTGGGAGCAATTATTCCACTGGTCGGTGTGACGGTTGTTTTGAAGCGCCTCTCTATGATTGGTGATGCTCTTTCACATACCTCTCTAGCAGGTGTTGCAGGCGGTATGATCGCAGGTATTAATCCTGTTGCCGGAGCAATTGCAGCTTGCTTGGGTGGAGCGCTCTGTGTTGAGGGCGTGCGTCGTCACTTCAAAGATCAGTCGGAGCTTGCAGTTGCCATTGTTATGGCAGCGGGTATTGGTTTAGCAGGTGTGCTGTCTGGCTTTGTTCCTAACTCGTCGAGCTTCAACAGCTTTATGTTTGGCTCTATTCTGACCGTGAGTGAGCAAGAAGTTCAGATGATTGTGGTCATTAGCGTACTTGCTGTTGCTTTTTGTTTCTTCCTCAGAAAAGAACTTTTCTTGATGTCTTTTGACGAGCGCCATGCCCGTTGTGTTGGTGTGCCTGTAAGCCTTATCAACTTTGGCTTTGTTATCGCAGTAGCTTTAGTGGTTGCTGTTGCAGCAAGAACAGTTGGCTCACTCATTGTGTCGTCCATGATGGTGGTGCCCGTTGCCTGTGCTTTGCAGATTTCCCGCAGTTGGAAGCAATGTTGTCTGTATGCAAGTACGGTGGGTATGCTGACCTCGCTTGGGGGACTTGTTATCTCTTATGAGCTTGGCCTTAAGCCAGGAGGAACCATCGTTCTTCTCGCGGTTGTTACGCTTTTGTTTATCTTTCTGGTAAAAAGGGTTGTGCTGCTGCTCAAAACCCATGCAGTGTGATACTCTGAACAAAGTGCGTTGACGGAGAGGTTTGCCGGAGCACGTTGTGAACAGAGAGGGTGTTCGTGGCTGAGAAACACCTGCACAGCGCTGGTAGAGTTCACTCCCGAGCTACAACTTGAACGGCAGTCACTGCTTAGTAGGGAAGTCGTCCGCCTAACGAGACTAGGCTTCAAAGTGGATTGCTCAGAGAGAAAACTGTGCAATCAACCGAGGTGGTACCGCGGAAATTTTCCGTCCTTGGGCATATGCTCAGGGGCGGTTTTCTATTGAAAGGGTAATTACATGGGAATGTCTGAGGAACTCTCGGCAATTCGTGAGCAAGTGCTTGAAGGAATTGCTAAGGCAACAAACCTTGAAGCACTTGAAAAGGTGCGCGTGGCATCAATGGGAAAAAAGGGCTCTCTTACCGCAATTATGCGTATGATGGGTCAGGTTCCCGCAGATCAGCGCCCTCAAATGGGCCAGCTTGCAAACACCGTTCGCGCTAACGTTGAGACCGCTATTCGTGAGCGTCAGCTTGCCTTAAAGCGAGAAGCCCTTGAAGCTCAGCTCAATGCTGAGGCAACCGATATTACCCTTCCGGGTCGTCGTCTGAACCCAGGCACTCAGCACCTCATTGAGCAGGTCCGTGAGGAGATGGAGGACATCTTCATCAGCATGGGCTACACCATTGAGACGGGCCCTTATGTTGAGACCACCTACTACAACTTCACAGCGCTGAATGCTCCTGAAGATCACCCAAGCCGTTCTGGTAAGGATACGTTCTACGTAGTAGACAATGCGCCAGAAGGAAAGGAATCACACGTACTGGGTGAGTCTGACGTTCTTCTTCGTACGCAGACCTCCGGCGTTCAGGTACATACCATGGAGACAAAAGAGCCTCCAATTTACATGATTTGTCCTGGTACGGTATTTCGTCCTGACACTGCAGATGCAAACCATCTGCCACAGTTTACGCAGATGGAAGGCCTTGTTGTTGATGAGGGAATCACCTTTGGTGACCTCAAAGGCACCCTTGACCACTTTACTCGTGAGATTTTTGGTAAGGACCGCGCTACACGCTATCGTCCTCACTTCTTTCCGTTCACTGAGCCAAGCTGTGAGGTAGATGTTTCTTGTGGTGTCTGCCACGGCGAGGGCTGCCGCTTCTGCAAGAATACCGGTTGGCTTGAGATTCTTGGCTGCGGCATGGTTGATCCTAATGTCTTCAAGTACTGCGGTATTGATTCCGAGAAGTACACAGGCTTTGCCTTTGGCATTGGTGTTGAGCGTGTTGCAGCGCTTCGTTATGACCTTCCTGACCTGCGTATGCTCATCTCTGGTGACCAGAGAGTCCTGCGTCAGTTCTAATCATCGGCGTCTTATTAGAAAGGCAATCACATGCGTGTATCTTATGAATGGCTGAAGACGCTCGTTGATCTTCCTCAGGACCCAAAAGACCTTGAGCGCGAGTTTGTGCGCACTGGTACTGAGGTTGAGGCTATAGAGCGCGTCGGCGCAAATCTTGACCATGTTGTTACTGCTCAGGTTGTAAGTAAAGAGCCTCATCCTGATTCTGATCACATGTACGTTACCCTGGTTGACGTTGGCAACAACAATGTAGATAAGGACGGAAATCCTGTTCCTCTACAGATTGTTTGCGGCGCTCAGAACTTTAATCAGGGAGACCACATTGTTACGGCAATGATTGGCGCGGTGCTTCCTGGAGACTTCAAGATTAAAAAGTCCAAGCTGCGTGGCGTTGAGTCTTGCGGCATGAACTGCTCTTCTCGCGAGCTGGGTCTTGGCGATGATCAGAGTGGCATTATGATTCTTCCCGAGGATGCTCCAATTGGTATGCCTCTCACCGATTACCTGGGCATGTCTGATGTTGTTCTTGATTGTGAGATTACCCCTAACCGCCCCGACTGCCTTTCTATGACCGGTATGGCTGTTGAGGTTTCTGCAATATATGACATCGACACTCATATTGAGCTGCCAAGTGTTGCCTCTGAGTCTGGTGCAGATGCATCTGAGCAGGTAGATGTTACTATTGCTGACCCTGAGCTCTGCTCAAGGTACACTGCTCGCGTGGTTCGTAACGTCAAGATTGGCCCAAGCCCTGAGTGGCTTGCTCGTCGCGTTACGGCTTGTGGAGGCCGCTCTATTAACAACGTTGTTGATGTTACCAACTACGTTATGTACCTAACCGGCCAGCCTCTGCACGCCTTTGACCTTGGAAAACTCACCAAGGAAGACGGCAAGTATCACATTGTGGTTCGCGCTGCAGAAGACGGCGAGCACATTGTGACACTCGACGGAGAAGATCGTGAGCTCACGTCTGATATGACCGTCATTACCGATAACGGTAAGATTCCTATTGCCCTTGCTGGTGTTATGGGCGGCCTGGATTCTGAAATTACCGAGAATACCGTTGATGTCCTTTTGGAGTCTGCGGTCTTTGATAACGGACACATCAGCCGTACCAGTAGAAACCTTGACCTTATGAGTGAGGCATCTATTCGCTACGAGCGTCTTGTGGATCCAAACGGCTGCGCATCTGTTGCAGATATTGCAGCAGCTCTCTTTGAGGAGTGCTGTGGTGCTGAGGTTTGCCCAGGTATCGTTGATGTGTATCCAAAGGTAAAAGAGGCAGTAACTATTACGCTTCGCCCTGAGCGCATCTGCGCACTTGCAGGTGCTCAGATCCCAGAAGAGTTTATGGTTTCTCGCCTTACGCGTCTTGGCTGCAAGGTTACTCCTGCAGACAATGGTGAGTTGAGCGTTGTTGCTCCAACAAATCGTCCAGACCTTACCCGCGAGGTTGACCTGATTGAGGAGATTGTTCGTCTGTGGGGTGAAGGCGATATTGAGGCTACGCTTCCTGCTGCTAGAAACCATGCAGGCGGTTTGACTTCAGAGCAGCGCCAAATCAGAAAGATTGGCCGTACGCTGCGCTCTCTTGGTCTAAACGAGACAAAGTCGTATCTGTTTGCAAGTCCAGATGACCTCTCCAAGCTTGGCATGAGCGAAGAGGGAAGAGGCGTTCCTGTAAAGGTTATTAGCCCACTTGTTGCTGATCAGTCTGAGATGCGCCGCTCTATTGTTCCGGGTCTTCTGCGTTCTATTGCATACAACCTTGCTCATGGTGTTTCTAACATTGCCATGTATGAGCTGGGCCGCGTGCTCTTTGGACACAAGGATAAGAGCCAACCAGATGAGCCTAGTTACGTCTGCGGCGTTTTGGTTGGTCGCCCAGCAGATGATTCGTGGAACGCTAAGTATCTAGGCTACGATTTCTTTGATGCTAAGGGTATTGTTGAGGGCCTGCTTGAGGCACTTCGCATCCCTAAGGTACGTTTCCGTGTAGCTGAACCAGAGCAATATGGTTGGCTGCAGCCTGGTCGTGCTGCTGAGATTCTTGCAGGTAGCGAGACAATCGGTTGGGTTGGAAACATTCATCCTTTGTCGCTACAGAACTTTGACATTGAGGTTCCTGTCATTGCCTTTGAGATTTCTGTTGCGTCGCTCTTGCGTCTTTCTCAGAAAGATCTTCCTATTGTTGAGCCTCCAACCTATCCAGGCATCTCTATTGACCTGGCAATTGTTGTTGACGAGAGCGTAACTGCTGAGCAGCTGATTCAGCGTTTGAAGTCTGCTGGTGGCAAGCTTCTCTGTGATATCAGGCTCTTTGACGTGTACCGCGATGCTCTGCGTGTTGGAGAAGGTAAGAAGTCCATGGCCTTCTCGCTCACGTATCGCGCAGACGATAGAACGCTTACTTCTGAAGAGGTCGAGAAGACCCACACAAAGCTTGTGGAGAAGGTCCTTCGTTCTACCGGTGGAGAAATTCGCGGATAAGCAGGTAATTGTAGTGCCAAGTTGGAACGTACATATTGCTCATGCTGACCGGCTCCTTGAGAAAGAAGCCGGTTGCTTGGATGTGGATATTCACTATCCTGATGCATTTCTGCTTGGAAATGTTGCTCCTGACGTACATATTGGCTTTATGGTCCCAGACTATTCTCACAAGGTAAGGTACGGTCGAAGCCATCAATCGTATCCAGGTAGTTTGCCTATTCCAAGTTATAAGCGGTATCAGCGTAATTTTATGGGCGGCCTTACTCCTGCTGAGTATTTGTTGCAGACTGACTTTATTCAGCCAAATGTGTCGTATTGTTCAGCTGAGCAGCGTGGCTTAGTAGATCAGCGCCAGCTGAGAGAGCTTATCGTGGGCATTTGGTGCCACCTTGTTTGTGACCACGTGTATAACGCTCATACACGGGCATTTTTGCGTGCTCATCATATTCCAACGGGAGAAGATGCGCGTATCCGCAAGCAAGCAGATTTTGATGTGTATGGCAGATCGCTTGTTATGAGTCGCCTACCAGAAGCATCCGATGAGCTCTTTGCGGTTGCCGCAGCTCATCCACAGTATGGGTTTACGTATTCAGATGTTGAGCAAACGCTTCAGGTCATACAGCGTATTGCAGAGGAAAATCGCCAGAATAGCGTGAGCTCACCACAGTATCAAATGCTTGATACAGAGTTTTTCTCGTCAGCTTATGCAGAAGCAGAAAACACACTGCTTCAAGGATTTATGCTGCAAAAACATAACTAGTTCAGTTAAAGTTATATTCTCGCTTTTCTGATATAGGTTTTGGAGGACGCTATGGAAAAGATGGAATCTCGCGGAACATTTACGGAGTATCTGCCTTCATACACCATTGGTGTTGATGCTTATAAGTCAGTACTGCACATTGTTAAGCGCTTTGGCAAAAATGCAGTGGTCATTGGTGGACCAACCGCAATGGAGAAGGCACGTCCAAAGCTTGAGGCTGCGCTTGCGGGCTCTGAGGTTTCTATCTCTTCTTGGATTTCTTACGGTACTAACTCTACGCATGCAAACGCCAAGAGGATTGCAGCAATGCCTGAGGTTATTGCTGCTGATATGCTGTTCCTTGTTGGTGGCGGTCGTGCAATTGACGAGGGCAAAGAGATTGCAACTATCCTGGATAAACCATACTTTACCTTCCCAACACTTGCTTCTAACTGCGCTCCTGTAACAAGAATTGCTGTTTTCTATAAAGAGGACGGTTCTGCAGATACGTACTTCATTCCTGCTGAGCTTCCTGTTCATACCTTTATTGATACGCAGATTATTGCAGAGAGTCCTGATGAGTACTTCTGGGCGGGAATTGGTGACGCTTTCTCTAAGGGCCCTGAGGTTGAACTTTCTTCCAGAGAAGTTGAGCTGCTCCACAGCCCTCTTATGGGACGAGCTCTTGCTGCGGGCGCTTGTATTGAGCCTCTGTTTGACAATGCAGAGCAGGCACTGGCAGATAAGCGCGCTGGTATTGTTTCTGAAGCATTTGAAAACGTTGTTCTTAACATCATCATTACCGCTGGTGTTGTGTCTAACATGACCACCAACATTGGTGCTGAGCGCGGTGCGTACTACTTCAATTCCTCAACCGCTCATGCCTTCTACAATGCCTTTACTGCTCTGGGCGAGCGTGGCGAGAAACACCTTCATGGTGAGGTTGTTTCCTTTGGTACCTGCGTTTTGTATGCCTTTGACGGCAACCTCAAAGCACTTGAGGAGCAGGTGGCACTTAACAGAAAGCTTGGCCTTCCAACTACTTTGGCTGATCTGGACATTACCCCAGAATCTGTTGACGCTGATCTGGACATCATTGTTGAGCGAGCTCAAAAGACCAACGAGTGGGGCCGTGCTCCTTATGGCTTTACCACTGATCGCTTCCGTCAGGCAATTCTTGATACCGACGCATACGGTAGGGCAGTTGCAGCTGGAGAGAAGGACCCTGAGGCAGCAGCTCTTGACGCGATTGCCGCTCATGCTCCTTCAGCTGAGACAGCTGTGCCACGTAAGATGTAGTTGCAAGAAACCTGAAAATCGCTTCAGGGAGAGGACTTGTAGGAGCCAGCTTTCTTAAGTCACTTCACGGTTATATAAAAAGTTTATGTATCAAATGGCAGTTTATTTGGGTAAGCTGCCATTTCTTTTAGTTGCAATTTTTATTCACTATAATTAGCAAAAATTGGTACAAACAAAAAATAACGCGTACGGTCGTTTTTTATCGGTGAAAGTCATATTGCGTGTTTGTCACCATGTTTTACCTTGTAATGGTTTATCTTAGTAACTATCAACTACAAATTTTTATGGATAACAAAATCTATAAAATGCGTAGATTTCATAGATAAGCGCGGGGGTGAGCATGGCAGAGTTAAATGCATCATTAGCAGTGAGTGACCAGGATGCATACTTGTTTGCGCAAGGAAAATGGTTCCAGAGCCACAAAAAATTAGGTGCACACCCTGCGGTTCAAGAAGACGGAGTTGAAGGTTATCATTTTGCTGTTTGGGCACCCAATGCAGCTTCTGTCTCTGTTGTTGGAGACTTTAATAATTGGGATGATACCGTCAACGTTTTAACTCGCTCAGAATACGGCGGAGTCTGGGAAGGCTTTATTCCAGGAATAACTTCGGGAGTATTGTATAAATTCCTGATTGTATCCGCGTCTGGACAGAAGATTTTCAAGGCTGACCCTTACGGTACGTATGCAGAGGTTAGGCCACATACGGCATCTATTACGTTTGACCCAGATGTGTACGCCTGGGAAGACGAAGCATGGATGAAGAGACGTGCAACGCTTAAGTTCCTGCATAGTCCTCTTAACATCTTTGAAGTCCATCTTGGTAGCTGGAAGCAGCATACTGACCTGAGCGCTCAAGAGGAAGATTCTGCTGATACAGAGGATGTAGAGCAGGCCGAAGAGCCAAAAGATTACTTTGATACAAACGTAGATGCCTTCTATACCTATGATGACCTGTCAGAAGAGCTGGTGGCCTACGTTAAAGAGATGGGTTACACCCACATCGAACTTCTCCCCGTTATGGAGCATCCTTTTGACGGATCTTGGGGTTATCAGGTAACGGGCTATTTTGCTCCTACCTCAAGGTATGGCAATCCTGCCCAGTTTAAGCACTTTATTGACTCTTGCCATCAAGCTGGAATCGGCGTCATTTTAGACTGGGTTCCAGGAGGCTTCTGCAAAGATGCTCATGGTCTGGCAGAGTTTGATGGCACCAAGCTCTTTGAAGAAAAAGAGCATCCTAACTGGGGAACGCTTAAGTTTGACCTGACTCGTGGTGAGGTTAGAAGCTTCCTTGTTTCTAACTTGCTTATGTGGTTAAAGGACTATCACGCTGATGGCATTCGTGTTGACGGTGTCAGCAGCATGTTGTATTTGAATTTTGGTATCGACGATCCTTCTCAGAAGCGCTTTAACCATAAGGGTACTGAGGAAGATCTTGATGCAAGTGCTTTCTTGCGTCTCTGCAACGAGACTGCTCAGAAAGAGCATCCAGATATTTTGATGATTGCAGAAGAGTCCACAGCATGGCCATTGGTTACCTACCCTCCAGAGGTTGGGGGTCTTGGCTTTAATCTTAAGTGGGACATGGGCTGGATGAATGACACGCTCCACTATTGCCAGACGGACTTCCCTTATAGACCAGGCAACCATCGTCTTTTGACCTTCTCCAGCATGTATCAGTTCAATGAGAACTTTGTACTGCCACTGAGCCACGATGAGGTTGTTCACGGTAAATGTAGCCTTATTCAGCGCATGCCAGGGGACTGGTGGAGGCAGTTTGCAGGCATGCGGGCTCTGGCGCTTCATCAGATGACCCACCCAGGTGCTAAGCTTAACTTTATGGGCAACGAGATTGCACAGTTTATTGAGTGGCGCTACTACGAGGGCATTGAGTATTACCTGACTGAGGAGTATCCAACCCACGCTCATCAACAGGCATTTATTAAGGTTCTTAATCACTTTTATAAGAATCATCCAGGACTTTGGCAGTACGCCTACGATAATCGTGGATTTGATTGGATTGACGCAGATAATAACGAGCAATCAATCATCTCGTTTGTTCGACACGGAAGAAAACCTTCCGAGGACCTGGTTATTCTCATCAATTTTGACGTTGCAACCCATCAGAACTTCCGTTTAGGCATGCCTTCTGCAGGTGTGTGGAAAGAAGTATTCAATTCCGACGCAAAAGAGTTTGGCGGTTCGGGTATTGTGAATACTAAGAAGCTTTCCACCAAGCCAGTGGCATGGAATGGAAGAGATTATTCGGTAGAACTGTCTGTTCCTCCGCTTGGTGGCATTGTTTTAGCGTTTGAGAAAGAACTTCCAAAGAGGGGGAAGCATGGCCGTAAATAACGGACAAAACATTTTTACCGATAAACAAGATTTTGAAGATCAGTATCGCGATAAGTTCATCAAAATTCTTGGCAAATACTATGGAGAATGCACTGATCAGGAGCGTTATAACGTTCTTGCTCACCTCATTGCAGAAAAGGCGCGAGAAATTCAGTCAACCTCCTATATCCATGCAAACAAGCAGGTCTATTACTTCTCTCTAGAGTTCCTTCTTGGACCCCTGCTTGAGAATTACCTGCTCAATCTGGGTATTACTGATGTTGTTGCAGAGGGCCTTAAAGAGATGGGTACGTCTCTTCAGGAGCTTGCTGCTCAAGAGGTAGATCCTGGTCTTGGCAATGGCGGCTTGGGTAGACTTGCTGCATGCTTCCTGGATTCTATGGCTCATGAGGGAATGGCTGGCTTTGGTAATGGTATGAGATACCGCTATGGCCTTTTCCGTCAGGAGATCAAGGATGGTCGCCAGGTAGAGCGTACTGATAACTGGCTGGCCAATGGATATCCTTGGGAAGTGAGAAAAGACGATTCCAGCGTACTGGTTCGCTTTGGTGGCACGGTTGTAAGGCATGAGGATGAGAACGGTAATTTCTGGTTCTCGCAAGAAGGTGGCCAGGTAGTAAGGGCTGTTCCATACGATGTGCCTATTGTTGGTTATGGTGCAAAAACCGTAAATAAGCTGCGTCTTTGGTCTGCAGAGCCAGCAGAGGAAGACTTCAATCTTGATGCTTTTAATGCCGGCGATTATGCACGTGCTAATAAGTTCCGTTCTGACGTTGAAGCAATCTCAACCATTCTGTATCCAAATGACTCTGGTGAGCACGGACGTATCCTTCGCCTGAAACAGGAGTACCTGTTTGTTTCTGCTGGTCTTCAGACCATTCTTCGTGCTTATAAGGATAAGTACGGTGAGGATTGGGACCACTTTGCAGATCACGTCTGTATCCACACTAACGATACGCACCCAGCAATGTGCGGACCAGAGCTTATGCGCCTTCTTGTCGATGACCATGGCGTTGACTTTAACGAGGCATTTGATATCGCGAGAAATGCAATTTCTTATACCAACCACACTGTTATGCCTGAGGCTCTTGAGAAGTGGCCTATCAACACCTTCCGTGAGCTCCTTCCACGTCTGTATATGTTTATTGATGAGGTTGACCGTCGCTATAAGGAGCAGCTGCTTGCTGATTCTAACGGCAACACCGATCTTCTCGCCTCAACAGTAGTTTTGTGGGATAACACCGTTCGTATGGCTAACCTTTCTATTCTGTTTAGCCACTCGGTCAACGGCGTATCTGACCTGCATACAAACATTTTGAAGCAGAGTGTTCTGAAGGATTTCTACAAGCTTCGTCCAGAAATCTTTAACAACAAGACAAACGGCATCTGCCATCGTCGTTTCTTGGCGCAGGCAAATACCGCTTACGCGAAGCTTATTTCTGAAGCCATTGGCACAGGCTGGCTTGATGATGCTAATGAGCTTAAGAAGCTCTCTGATTATGAGAACGATGTTGAGTTCTTGGACAAGATGGACGCAGCAAAGAGAGAAGAAAAAGAGCGTCTTGCTGCCTATGTTAAGAAGACAACTGGCATTGAGATGGACACCAACACCATCTTTGATACGCAGGTAAAACGCTTCCATGCGTATAAGCGCCAGCTGCTTAATGTCTTTAAGATTTTGTATCTCTACAATCGCATGCTTGATGACCCAAGCTATAAACCAGCTCCAACCACCTTTATCTTCTCGGGTAAGGCGGCTCAGAGCTATACCTTTGCAAAGGAAGTTATTCGACTTATCCACTCCGTTGCAGATGTTATCAACAACGATGAGCGTATTGAGGGTCGTCTGAAGGTTGTCTTTATTCCAAACTTTGCTGTTTCAAATGCGCAGCTTATCTATGCCGCATCTGATATTTCAGAGCAGATTTCTGTTGCTGGCGCAGAGGCTTCTGGTACCTCAAACATGAAGCTTATGATGAACGCAGCTCTAACACTTGGAACTTACGATGGCTCCAACATTGAGATTTCTGAGCTTGCAGGACCAGAGAACATCAAGATTTTTGGTCTTCGTGCAGATGAGGTTCAGCAGGTATATGCTTCCGGCACCTATTTTGCACAGAACCTGCTTAACCAGAACCCAACGCTGGCTCGCATTGTAAATATGCTGACCGATGGTTCTTTGAGCCGACTCTCTGGCAACTTTGAGTCAATTCGCGATTACCTGTTGATCAACAACGATCCTGACCTGATGCTTATTGACTTTGATGCCTATGTGAAGGCATGGGAAGAGCTTACTCAGTCCTATGCAGATCGTCGTAGCTGGAATGCTCGCGCACTTCACAATACGGCAAACTCTGGTTTCTTCTCCGCTGATAGAACTATCAGGGAGTACATGGAAGATATTTGGCACGTGTAAGGATCTGCGTTTAGGTTCAATCGTCGTAGGGCGTTAAGAATAGAGATCTCTGTTGGGGAGAGAGGAGATTTGGATATGAGCAAAAGGGAATGTCTTGCAATGCTACTTGCAGGAGGACAGGGAAGCCGACTAGGCGCTTTGACCTCAAAAGTAGCTAAGCCTGCTGTCTCGTTTGGTGGCAAGTTCCGCATTATTGACTTTGCATTATCCAACTGCGCAAATTCAGGAATTTCTACGGTAGGTGTTTTGACACAGTACCGTCCGTATTTGCTTCACTCTTACGTGGGATCAGGTAGTGCTTGGGACCTTGATGAGCGCGGTGGTGGAATTTCTATTCTGCCTCCATTTGCTACTCAGTCTGGTGGCGCATGGTACGCGGGTACTGCAGATGCTGTCACTCAGAACATTGGCTACATTGAGCAGAATAACCCTGATTACGTACTAATTCTCTCTGGCGATCAGCTTTACCGTATGGACTACGGCGAGATGCTCGCCTGCCATAAGAAGAACAACGCAGACCTTACGATTGCCGTCATGCCTGTTCCTTGGGAAGAGGCCTCTCGCTTCGGCATCATGTCCATTGATGATGAGGGCAGAATTACTAAGTTTGCCGAGAAACCCGCAGAGCCAGAGTCCAACCTGGCCTCGATGGGAATCTATATTTTCACCACTGACTTACTTCTTGAAACGCTCCGTGAAGATGCAAAAAATCCTGAGTCTTCTCATGACTTTGGCAAAGATATCATTCCAACGCTGCTTGATGATGGCAAGCGCCTGTTTACCTACCGCTTTGAGGGCTTCTGGCGCGATGTAGGTACCATTGCAAGTTACCACGAGACCAGCATGGATTTGCTGGGCTCTGAGCCTAAGTTTGATATTTTCTCGGATAAGTTCCCTATTTTGTCTAATGCTTCCACCCGTCCACCAGCGTACATTGGCGCTTTCGGCGAGGTAGATGACTGTCTGGTAAGCAATGGTTGCCAGGTCTTTGGTTATTCTCGCCATTCAATTTTGTCTACCGACGCCGTTATTGGCGAGGGAGCACGCGTTATTGACTCCGTGCTTCTTCCTGGCGCAGAAGTTAAGCCTGGCGCGGTGGTAATTCGTGCAATCCTTGGTGAGAATGCTGTGGTCGAAAAGAACGTTCACGTTGGCAGCTCTGACCTTAACAAGGAGATTGCTGTTGTTGGAAATGATGTAGTGGTTGAAAGAGGTGAGCACTAATGAAAAGGGTAATTGGACTTATTACCTGCAATTATGCTTCTACTAATATGGAAATCGCTAATGATGTACGCCCAATCGCATCTATGCCTTTCTTGGGAAGATATCGCCTGGTAGATTTTCCTCTTTCTAACTTGGTTAATTCTGGCATTAGTACCGTTGGTGTCATCATGCCATTTAACTATCGCTCGCTCATTGATCACCTTGGCTCTGGTAAAGACTGGAACTTGGACCGCAAGAGTGGTGGCTTGTTTATCTTGCCAGGATCTGCTTTTGGTACCTCTCATGCAGGCGCTCGTTTCCTGCTCAGAGATCTGATTTCCAACAGGCCTTATCTTGAGAGAACTGACGCAGAGTATGTTCTGTTGTCCACTTCAAACTTTGTTTTCAACTCTGATCTTACCGAGCTGCTTGATCAGCATATGGAGTCTGATGCAGACATCACAATGATGACCTACACCACTCGTTATAACGATAGAGATGTTGTTGGTGTTGAGCTTGACGGGGACCGTGTAGTTAAGACGCATAATGGTGTCCAGCGCGGAGATGAAGCTTCCCTTGACTGCTTTATCATTAAGCGTGACCTGCTCATTGATATGCTTGATTGGTATAGCGCTACTGATTATCTTGACCTCTTTGAGGCACTTCATGCTGACTATAACCGTGTCAAGGTTCGTACCTTCCACTTTGAAGGTCATGTAGCATCCATCTTCTCAAACAACTCTTACTATCTTGCCAATATGGAACTTTTGAACCCCATACCAGCAAATGAGCTCTTTACCCCAGAGCGCTCTATTAAGACAAAGGCTCACGATACCGCTCCAGCAAAGTTTGAGATTGGCTCTAAGGTAAGCAACTCCACCATTTCTGCAGGTTGCCGCATTCGTGGAACGGTTACTGGTTCCATCCTTGGCCGTAACGTCATTATTGAGCGCGGTGCCGTGGTGCGCGATTCTGTTGTGATGGAAGGCTGCATTGTTAAGGAAGGCTCTGTAGTCGAGCACGCTATTGTAGACCGCTCTAACGTTATTCCTGCAGGTACTGAGCTTCGTGGTACCAGCGAAGAAATTCTTATTCAGCGTAAAAACAATAAGAGGGTGGCGTAACAATGTCCCAAGTCTCCAAGCGTCGCAAGCTTCGTGTTGTCTATGCAACTTCTGAGGTAGCGCCTTTTTCAAAGACGGGCGGCCTTGGAGATGTCTCGGGTTCATTGCCACAAGCACTTAAAAAAGTAGGAGCTCGAGTGGCGGTTATCTCGCCACTCTACAGCTCCATTAAGCCTGAGTGGAAACAGAAGATGAAGAAGGTCTACGAGCTGCAAGTGCCTCTTTCGTGGCGCTTTGAGTATTGTGGGCTTTGGCATCTAGTTCACGAGGGCGTTGATTTTTACTTTGTAGATAACGAGTCCTACTTTGCTCGTGATGGCCTTTATGGTTACTTTGATGATGGAGAGCGCTATGCGTTCTTCTCAAAGGCTCTCTGTGAGCTTATTGCACATGTCCCAGAGCTCTCCTGCGACGTTCTGCACTGCAATGACTGGCAAACGGCACTAGCACCTGTATTTTTGCGTGAGCAGTATCAGGGCGTCCCTGAGGTCCACAACGTTAAGACGGTTTTCTCCATCCATAACGTTATGTTTCAGGGCCAGTTTACTGATAAGATGCTGAGCGATGTGCTTGGCCTTGCTGATATTCCAGCTGCGGTTGATCAGTTGAGGTGCGATGCAAGCTCAATCAATTTTATGAAGGGTGCACTTTGCTACTCTGATTATCTGCTCACTGTTAGCCCAACGTATGCCTGTGAACTGCAGACAGAGCACTTTGGCGAGGGTATGGATGACATCTTCCGCCGCCGTCAAAGCGTTCTGCGTGGTATTTTGAACGGCATTGATATTGGTGCGTGGTCACCTGCAAGCGATCCTTATATTCCACAGAACTTCTCGGCACGTCATATGGAAGGCAAGGCTGAGTGTAAGCGTCAGCTGCAAGAGGAGCTGGGTCTTGAGGTGGATCCAGATGCGCCACTTGCAGTAATGGTTACGCGCTTGACTAACCAGAAGGGTCTGGGCCTGATTCGCTATGCGATGGACCGTCTCATTTGCGCAGGTATTGAAGTTGCTGTTTTAGGAACAGGCGAAGCTGAACAAGAAGATGCTATGCGTTACTTTGATGAGCATTATGGCAACCGCATGGCAGCACGTATTGAGTTTGATGTTGCGCTTTCTCACCGTATGTACGCAGGTGCGGATATGTTCTTGATGCCATCAGAGTTTGAGCCTTGCGGCCTTTCTCAGATGATTTCTATGCGTTATGGCACGCTTCCTGTTGTTCGCGAGACGGGCGGTCTAGCAGATTCTGTTAAACCATATAACCAGTTTACGGGCGAAGGAACTGGCTTTAGTTTTGCTAATCAAAATGCAGATGAGATGGCAGATATTATTCTGTATGCTGCCGATGTGTATAAGAACGATAAGCAATCGTGGGCAAATCTTGTAAAACAGGCAATGGCAGAGGACTTTAGTTGGCATAACGCTGCAAACGAATACCTTGATGTGTATCATTTACTACACCCTGAGATTATCAGGTACGTTCGTCGTCGAGATTGGTAAGAATGCAGGCTTTTCACAACACATCAAACATTGTTTGTAGATATCCAAAAGGTGCAGTTGAGCTAGGTGCTTCAGTAACAATAAGAATATTTGCTTGGGACGATGATGTTAAGTCAGTAACGCTTCGTCTCTGGCAAGAGTACGGCCCTGAATCATCTCCAGAGTTCCAATCTCTCTCTGGCGAGAAACGCGTGGTGATGCAAAAAGGTGATTTTGCTAACGCGTTGCCAGCTGGTGTACCCGATTTTGCGCAGTGTTTTGAGGCAACTGTTAAACCTGCTGCCACTGGCCTCATTTGGTATCGTTTTGAGCTTCAGTCTTCTGACGGAGCAGTTTGGTCATATGGCGCTCAAGAAAACAGATGCACCGGTGTTGGCAGCTTTGCTTATGGTGAG
>CALIAZ010000042.1 GCA_938045565.1 uncultured Atopobium sp. | reverse complement strand
TTTGGAGAGCTGACCGAGAGGCCGAAGGTGCTCGCCTGCTAAGCGAGTATGGGCCCCAAGCCCATCTGGGGTTCGAATCCCCAGCTCTCCGCCAGAATTTTCCGCTCGTTGCGCCTCTGCAACGAGCTTTTTTCTTACCAAAAAGAACTTTTTCTAAGATTAGTCTTGCATTTTTAACTGGAAAATGGCATTCTATCTACTTGCACGCGGCGTTACCTCAGCTGGATAGAGGACCTGACTACGAATCAGGGCGTCATAGGTTCGAATCCTATACGCCGCACCACTTGAACTTAGGAGCTCCTTCGGGAGCTCTTTTTTATTATCTACCTGGTCTTAAAGCTACTTCACCGGAAGAGTTTGCATACAAATACTGATAAGAAATACCGGCTTCATCAAGTTCATCCATTACCTCAGCCATACATGTTTCTGCCATGATGACCTCAAGATATTCTTGTGGACTTAAGTCTTTTAAACCCACCCTACCATGGCCTGAAATCCATTTTCTTAAGGCTGCAAGTTGCCCTGGCGCTATATGGATTTCTGAATAAAACTCCTTGTGACCAAATCCAATTTCTGCTGCACTACCCCGCACAAACTGCCGTACTACAATATCTTTTTGTACCTCTACCAAACCTTTCATAGCTACCTCTTTCTTCTTTTGCTAGCCACAAGTATAGCTGATTTATAGAACATATGTTCTATAAATCACTAAAAGAAATGGTCTCCACAATTCTGTAGAAGACCATTTCAAGAATTGAATCAGTTTTGATTAAAAAGAGAAACTATTCTGGGCGAATAACCTCAATACCACCCATGTAAGGACGAAGCGCCTCAGGTACGGTAACGGAGCCGTCTGCATTCTGATAATTCTCCATAATTGCAGCCATAGTACGGCCAACTGCAAGACCAGAGCCGTTAAGCGTATGAACCAGACGGGTACCCTTGAACTCTGCTGGATCCTTATAACGGATATTTGCACGACGTGCCTGGAAATCCCAGCAGTTGGAGCAGGAAGAAATCTCCTTGTATGCGTTATAGCTTGGGAGCCAAACCTCAATGTCGTAGCACTTGCATGCAGAGAAGCCAATATCACCAGTGCAGAGAGTTACCACGTGATAAGGAAGACCCAGAAGCTGAAGGATCTTCTCGGCTTCCTGAACCATGGACTCAAGCTGATTCATGGAGTCCTCGGGCTTTGCAAACTTGACCATCTCTACCTTGTCAAACTGGTGAACGCGAATGATGCCGCGGGTATCTCGACCAGCTGAACCTGCCTCCTCACGAAAGCATGGAGTAAATGCGGTGTAAAGCAGAGGAAGCTGAGATGCATCCAGAATCTCGTCACGGTGGATGTTGGTGAGCTGAACCTCAGCAGTTGGAATCAGGTAGAGGTCAGGCTGAACGTGGTAGAGGTCCTCTTCAAACTTAGGGAGCTGGCCCGTACCAAACAGGGAATCCTGATTTGTAATAACTGGTGGCCACCACTCTTTGAATCCTGCCTGGTTGTGCGTATCAATCATAAAGTTGATAAGCGCGCGCTCCATACGAGCGCCCATGCCGCCAAGCAAATAAAAACGAGTTCCTGCAAGCTTTACGCCACGATCAAAGTCAATCATGCCCAGCTCAGGTCCAAGATCCCAGTGTGCCTTTGGCTCAAAATCAAACTGAGTTGGCTCTCCCCACTTGCGGACCTCAGGGTTATCGGAATCGTCCTTACCGTAAGGAACCGATGCGTCTGGGATGTTCGGAATAGCTGCGACAAGAGCCGTGAGCTCCTCCTCAACCTCTCCGCGACGCTGGTCAAGCTCTGCGATACGGTCTTTATTAGCTGCTACCTGCTCTTTAGCTGCCTCAGCCGCTTCCTTCTTTCCCTCACGCATGAGAAGGCCAATCTGCTTAGAAACAGCGTTGCGCTCTGCCTGAAGAGACTCAACCTCAGCGATTACGCTCCTGCGCTCCTCATCAAGCTCAAAGAATTTCTCGCGATCCCAATGAGCATTTTGCCTGGACTCGCAAGACTTATCTACGAGGTCAGGGTTCTCGCGCACAAATTTGATATCAAGCATGCAGCTTCTCCTTGAATCAACACTTTTTGGCAGTGCATTTTTTCTTATAGCCTACCAAGTATATACTTGTATTTGGATTCTTAACCCTTCACATGTTCTGGAGCTGGATTATGGACGCAATTAACTCTTTTATTGGTTGGCTTTTTGGCGATAAGACCGGCGTGTTGTTCCTCGTACTTGGTGGAATTTTGCTCTTTTTGGTTATTTCCTTTGTGCTGGAGCGCAAAACCAAAAAGATGTATTTCAACCACAAAAAGACTGAAGACGACTGGGATCTCTTTGGAGAAGACGAAGAAGGCTGGTCTGACTTTGATGCAGACAACAAATAAGTAACAAAAAGCCCCGTAAAGGGGCTTTTTAAATGCAAATGGTGCGGGCGAAGGGACTTGAACCCCCATGAACTTGCGTTCATACGGACCTGAACCGTACGCGTCTGCCAATTCCGCCACACCCGCGTGCTAGGGAATAATACTACAACATTTTGTTTTCTTCTAATGGAAAACAATAGATATATAAGAAAATTCTTTTCAGCGGTAGAATATAGACAGTCACGGCCGACAAACACACTTTAAACACAGGAGGTTGCCGTGAGTGACTCGCGGTCACAGACCACGCAAACTACCTATATACACTCGTCTTCTACTCAGCAGGCCTCTCCTGCTGCTGAGCCAGAGATTTTGCTGGATCGATATCGCGTTCTTGCCCGCAGGGGTAATGGAGGCTTCGGTACCGTCTGTACCTGCTGGGATACTCGTTTGCAGAGGCGCGTAGCTATCAAACGTATGCCACTTTTAGGTGCTTCCGAGACGCCTGGCGTGCTTGCTTCTACTGTTGATGAGGCACTTTCAGAGGCAAGAACTGCCTGTTTGCTAGCGCACCCCAACATTGTGACCGTTCACGACTTTGAAATTGAAGGCGACTACGCCTACCTGGTTATGGAGTTTGTTGACGGTCTCAATCTGTCTGAGCTTCTAGCTCGTGTTGAAGGCGGTTATCTCACCTACGCTGAGGCTGCTCACATGGTTTCTTCACTTGCAAAGGCACTTCAGTATGCCCATGAAAATGGCGTGCTTCATCTAGACATTAAGCCAACAAACATCATGATTAACCGCCAAGGCACCGTAAAACTTGCCGACTTTGGTATGGCAACACTTGCCTCAGCTGCTGGTTATGGCGGTGCTCGAGGTGGCACGGTTGGCTACATGCCTCCTGAGCAGGTTGAAGGCATGCTTGTTGACGAGCGCGCTGATATTTTCTCGCTTGCTGTTGTTTTGAGGCAGGCGCTAACAGGCACCAATGTATTTGCAGGTAGAACGGCTAAAGAGTCCCTTGATCGCATGTACAAAGGTCCAAAGATTCCTCTGATTAAAGAGGATCCCGAGATTCCGTTTGTTGTAGATGCCGCTCTGACACAGGCACTTTCTCCTGAACCATCGATGAGACAAGGAAGCGTCTTAGAATTTGCCCAAGATATTGTGGCTCCTCTTGGCAGCGAAAAACAGGGCGAGAAAAGCCTCAAGGCCCTAGTAGAACAGTCTGAAGAAGAGGAAACCGAGACGTGGGACGTCAAGCATCTTCCGCTCTCAATTCGCTTCCCCTGGCTGCCCTCATCTGCCGTGCGTGGCACAACTGCCTTGGTAACCGGCGTTCTTCTCGTCCAATTGTTCCAGTTCATTGCCCCAGAATCACTTACGTTTATAGTGGTTGGCTCTCTTGTGGGAGCTGCAGCTGCTGCTCTTTGGACGCCCTTAGGATCTGCGCTTGTCATTGCATGCGCGGTGTACGCTTTGGCAAGCATTAGTCCTACCAGCACTTCGTTTCCATTTGCAACGCTTGTAACTATGGTGAGCGTTATCTGGTGGGCGTTTGCAGGAAGAGTCTCAAAATTCAGCAGCATTAACTGCCTCTTGGGCGCCTTGTTGCCTGTTCCGGTTTCAGCTCCAGCACTAGTTTCTGCAACAATGAGGCCTCTTCCTGCAGCTTTAACAGGAGCCTTTAGCTTTCTCTTTGGAACGCTGCTTGTCAAAGGCATGTCTTTTGGCTTTGCTGCAACACCTCTTGCCTACGACTACACCTCACTAGCCTCAGGCCTTCCGTTTTGGATTCGTTTGGGAGCATGCACTCTATCTGCTCTTTTGGGATCGCTGATAAGCCAAAAAAGACGACGCGGATGGGCGGTTTTTGGACAAATTGTCTGCGCCTCATTGCTTTCAGGTGGCTTTATGTGGGCAGTTTGGATGGAGAATCCCAATTTTTGGGTAGTTGAAAGTATAGTTTCTGTACTAATTACGTTATTCTTATGTGTACTTGTATGTATTGCAATTGTCCTGATAGGTCCACTTCAAGCGGATCAGGAAGGCGAGGAATTAGATGAGCTTTCTTAGTGACTTTGAAAACCGTATTGGTTCGGTCTTTGGCGCCGCACCTCAGGGATACGCAGAGCCCTTCTCTTTTAAGAAGCTTGCCAAACGCGCAGCTAAAGAGATGGAACGTGAGACGTATGAAATCGACGGTGTAGACACTGCACCTGCCCTGTATACCGTTTTAGTTGCTCCTCAAGACGATTCACTGATGCGTCCTCTTTATGCTGATCTAACTGCAGAGGTTTCTGACTTTGTGGCTGCTCAGGCTCAGCAAAAAGATTATGTATTTGTAGGCCAGCCACTTGTTCGTTTTATGGTTGACCCTTCTCTGAAGCCTGGAAGATTTGCTGTCTTTGCAGAAAATGTTGACGGCAATACCCTTGACCAGCTGCGCAATGAAGAGCGCGCGTTCTTGGGCGGAAACTCCAGCGTTGGAGGAGCTGCAGCTCAAATGCCTCAGCAGCACAATTCTCGCGCCACTGTTCAGCCAGAACCACAGCCAGAGCCAGACCCTCTGTCCGTGGTCCGTCCTGTTGTTGCAGAAAATGCAACCCCAGAGGTTTTGGGGGACCTTGCTGGTACAGACGCTGGTCTTGCGGTAATGCCACCAGATTTTGTTGAGGCTCAAGGCGCAATTCCTGTTGTTTCTGCAGCTGAGTCCACCCCTATGCCTGTTCTTCCAAACTCAAACGGACTTCCAGACCTTCCAGTTAACGGAGCTATCCCAACAGCGGCTCCTGTCCCTATGACACAGCGTCGTATCACGCCTTCCCTTGATGCGCAGCTCAATGGCATGGGTGGACGTTCTTCTCGCAATCTGCAAGGCGCGCCACGTGCAAACATGGACGCTACCTGTATTTTGATTGATCGCCAGAGCGGTCGCTCGTATCGCGTTGAGGCTCCTCGCGCCATCATTGGTCGCGAGCGCTCTCAGGCAGACGTTGTTCTGCGCGATCCTAACGTTTCAAGACGTCACGCCGAGATGACCTATGACGGTCACGATTGGCACATTGCTGATTTGCACTCCACTAACGGAACGCTTGTCAACGATATTGACGTAGATGAGGTAATTCTGCGCGACGGAGACCTCATTACCATTGGTCTTATGGACCTTCAGTTCCGGGAGAACTAATGATTGATCTGATTCTCTTTGCAGGACGTGTTTTGCTTGTTGTCCTGCTGTACATCTTCCTGTTCTCAGTCATGCGCACGGGCATTGGCCTTGTCCGCGGACAGCGCAAAGACGGAGCTATTTGGTCTGTTGATGTCGAGAAGGGCGTCAAGTCCTTACGTGGTCTGCACGTAGATATCTTGGGACCCGTTGTTATTGGACGCTCCCCTTCTTCTGACATTGTGATTGACGAACCCTACGTTTCTGCATCACATGCCCGCTTTACCATCCAGGGACCCGCTCTGGTGCTTGAAGACCTTGGTTCCACAAACGGAACTATGGTTAACGGTCACATCATCGAGCAGCCCGTTACGCTTCGCGACACAGACGAAGTCCAGGTCGGCGATGTGATTATGCGTGTTGGACGTCGATAAGAGGCTCATGGTTTCTTCTGATACAACACATATTTCTGATACACCTGCACAAGAGCCCGTCAGCGCTCCTGGCCGTTGCGAGCTGCCACTGGACGGTCGAGGCGACGCAGAAGCAGTTTCAGGTTCTAATACCTTTATTTCTTGGGGCGCGCGCTCTGACGTGGGATTAGTTCGCGAGCATAACGAAGACTCGTTCCTTTTGCGCACCCCTCTCTTTGCTATCTGTGACGGTATGGGTGGTCATGCTGCTGGTGAGGTAGCAAGCTCTATTGCCGTTAAGGTCATTGCTGAACAGGCGCCAAGTACTGCAGACGATGTTCGTCTTGGCGCTGCAATTGAGGCTGCTAACCAGGAAGTTATTGACGCTCCTGCCAAGGGCATTGGCAAACCAGGCATGGGTTCTACCGCCTCAGCTGTTCTCATTGAGGGCAATCAGATGGCTGTTGCTCATGTTGGCGACTCTCGTATTTACCTGCTTCATCACGGAACTTTGGTCCGCATTACTCACGACCACAGCTACGTTGAGGAGCTCATTGATTCTGGCCAGATTACCGCTGATGAGGCTCGTACACACCCTTCTCGCTCGGTAGTTACGCGAGCTCTTGGCTCTGATCCAGACATGTACGCAGATCACTTCTCGCTTGAAGTATCTGATGGTGACCGCATCATCTTATGCTCCGATGGCCTTTCTGGCATGGTTCCTGACGACGAGATTGAATCCATTGCTGTCTCTAACGTCACGCCGCAAAAGGCTGCTGACAACCTTGTTTCCGCAGCTCTTACCTATGGCGGATCTGACAATATCACCGTTATTGTCATCGATGTCTTAGACGACGGCATAGCTGATCAAACCAGACGACACCTTACCCGTGGCGTCATTGCAACGTTTATCTCGTTTCTTGCACTCTTTGCTGCTACTGTTACCGTGTTCTTCCTGTTTGTAAGTAGCGAGTGGTACTTAGGAATTAACGGAACTACAGTTGGCGTTTATCGAGGTATTCCTACAACAATCGCCGGCATAAACATGTCGTCACTTGTTGAGACTACGTCTATTGAAATAAAAGATTTACCTGACGCAGTTCAAGACTCACTAGCCGACGGAATCCGCGTTAAAAACGAAGACGAAGCGCATAGCACCGTCGAGAATTACCGCAAACAAATTGACGACGCCAACACTAAAGCGGTCAAAAAGAAAGAAGACGCTCAATCTGGCGGAACGCCCACAACAGAAACAACAATGTCAACAACAAGTTCGGGAGGTGAGTAGGAATGGAAAAAGCAGGTGGATTAAGGCGTAATACAGAGCTCTTCTTACTGTTTGCAGGAGCAATTCCCGTATTTCTCCTATACGCCATGTACATGATTACTGCTCGCTCAACACTCAGCCTTGAGACTATGGCCGTTCCTATTGGTCTCTTTGCAGCATTTACTGTGGCCCATATTGCTATTAGGTTCCTTGCTCCCGCAGCAGACCCCGCCATTCTCCCTATTGTGTTTGTACTTTCGGGAATTGGCATCACTATGGTCACCAGACTTGCGCCAAATCTTGCAGTTAATCAGACCATTTGGCTCTTTATCTCTGTTGTTGTCATGATTATGGTGCTGGCGGTCATTAGAAATCTTGACGCATTAGCGCGCTACAAATACTCCATTGGTATTCTCGGCGTCATACTGCTTCTTCTGCCAATTGTTATTGGTCAGGACCGCTACGGCTCAAGGCTCTGGATTTCTTTTGGCGCCTTTACCTTCCAGCCTGGCGAGATTGCTAAGATTGCCATTACGCTCTTCCTGGCGTTTTACCTTGCACTTAATCGAGAAGCCCTGTCGGTCTCCATGCGTTCTTTTGGACCTTTCCGCATTCCTCGCTTCAAAATGCTGCTGCCCTTGTTTGTTATGTGGGGCGTCAGTCTGATTGTTGTTATTTTTGAACGCGACCTTGGTAGCGCGCTGCTCTTCTTTGTATTCTTTGTCATCATGCTCTATGTGGCAACAGGCCGCGCAAGCTACGTTTTTGTCAGTATTGCGCTCTTAGCCATTGGCGGCGTGGTGCTGTACCACTTCTTTGGCCACGTTCAGACTCGTGTCAACATTTGGCTCGACCCCTTCAAAGATCCCTCTGGAGATGGCTTCCAAATTGTCCAGTCCCTCTATTCCATCGCAGATGGAGGCCTTGCTGGTACCGGAATTAATAAGGGAATGCCTACGCTCATTCCTGTTGTTGAGTCCGACTTTATTTTCTCGGCCATTGCAGAAGAGATGGGTCTCTTTGGCGGAGCAGCAATCATTACCTTGTTCCTGCTCCTCACCGTACGAGGCCTTGCAACAGCCGCTCGTGCAAAATCCGATTCATCCGCCTTTGCAGCAGCTGGTCTTACGAGTGTTTTGGCATTTCAGACCTTCCTTATTGTTGCAGGCGTTACTAAGCTCATGCCTTTAACTGGTGTCACCTTGCCTTTCATGAGCCAGGGCGGCAGCTCTCTTCTTTCCAGCTTTATCATTGTTGCCCTGCTGCTCAGAGCGGGTGATGAGGGAACTGGTCGCGAGACAGAACTTGAGCCAAGTAAAAAAGTGCTTGATTCCCAAAAACTTGAAATTTCTTCTGGAGGAGCTCACGCCTCCTCTGTTCTGCATGGCAGCCACATCCGCGGAGGCTTTGGCCTGCAGTCTGAAGAGTCTGGTGTTCTGGGACGTGTTGCTCTCGGAAAACGTTTAACCAATTTGGTTACCGTATTTACTCTCTTCTTCACCGTTCTTCTCGGCAATTTAACCTTCTTGATGGTGATTGATGCCCCTAGACTTCAAGCTCTTCCTACTAACAACCACACCATTGCTAAGAGTGCATACGTTCAACGCGGCGCCATCATGACTTCTGACGGCGTCACCTTAGCAGAGAGCGTCAAGCAAGACGATGGCACCTACGTGCGCAACTATCCTCACGACGGCATGGCTTCTCACACCGTTGGCTACATCTCTACCCAGTACGGAACTGCAGGTATTGAGTCCTCCATGAACGAGACGCTCACTGGCCACGCAGATCATTCTGACTGGAGAAGTGCTCTGTACTCGATGGCTGGCGTCAATACCGCTGGTTCAAGTGTTGTTCTGACCATCAACTCTCAGATGCAGGCCGTGGCAGAAGCTGCGCTCCAAGGATATTCGGGCTCCATTGTTGTCATGGACCCAGCTACCGGAGCCGTACTTGCAAAGGCTTCTAGCCCTTCATACACCCACGCTGAACTGGGTACCATTATCGAGTCCGGCACTGGCAGTCAGCTGGTCGATAGAACCACCCAGGCGCTCTACTCCCCTGGTTCATCGTTCAAGACCATTACACTTTCTGCTGGTATTGATACGCGTACCACCACACTAGACACCACATATTCCGCTCCAGGAACCATGGAGCTTGGCGGCGGCACCATCCACAACTATGCCAACGAGGACATGGGCACCATTCCTCTGCGTGAGGCGTTTGCCCGCTCTTCCAATACGGCTTTGGCACAGCTTGGCGTCGCGCTCGGCGCGGACAACCTGGTCAGCTATGCACGTGCTTTTGGTTATGGCACCGCACTTGGTCAGGACTTCTCCACAACTCCATCGCTGATGCCAAATCCTGCCGAGATGACCACTTGGGAGCTTGGCTGGGCGTCTTGCGGTCTTCCTGTTGGAGAGCACGCAAGTCCTGCAGGTCCTCAGACTACCGTCATGCAAAACGCTGTTGTAGTAGCGGCAATTGCTAACGGCGGCGTGGTCATGAACCCTTACATTGTTGATCGCGTTCTCTCACCAGAGGGAGCTGTTGTTTCTACAACGTCACCAAAATCGCTTGGCCAGGCCGTGTCTGCAGATACTGCCGCACAGGTCCGAGAGGCAATGCTGGGCGTTGTTGAATCCGGCACCGGTATGGGAGCTCGCGTTCCGGGTGTCAAGATTGCGGGTAAAACAGGTACAGCAGACGTCGAGAACGGCAACTTTAACTCGTTCTTCATCGGTTTTGCGCCTTACGACCACCCAACCCTTGTTGTTTCTGTTGTCATCGAGGGCAACGGCGAGAACGTTTTGGGTTACGGTGCTCAGGTTGGCGGACGTGTTCTTGCGCAGTGCCTGAATATCCAAGCTTTGGGAGCTGCTTCGTAGCGCTCAAAACATCGCACGGTCTTCTCCCCAAGTAGTTGGGTGTGTTTTAAGATAGTAAGTGACGTGGCGAGAAAATCGCACGCTTGATAGGAGTTGAGTTATGCCAGGTAGAATGCTCGGTGGGCGTTACCAGGTTCAAGACAAAATTGGTACCGGTGGAATGGCCACCGTTTACCGCGGACAGGACCAGGTTCTTGGTCGTACTGTTGCCATCAAGATGATGCTGCCTCAGTACGCAAACGATCCGTCCTTTGCTGCCCGTTTTAAGCAGGAGGCTCAGGCTGCAGCAGCCCTCTCCAGTCCATATATCGTCTCGGTCTACGACTGGGGCAAGGACGGCGAGTCCTACTACATTGTCATGGAGTACCTGCGCGGTACAGACCTTAAGAGCGGCATCCGCAAGCATGGAGCCCTTGATTCCCGTAAAGTGGCTCAGATTGGCTCTCAGATTGCTCAGGCGCTGTCTGTAGCACACCGTCACGACATCATTCACCGTGACATCAAACCACAGAACATCATGGTCCAGCCAGATGGCAACATCAAGGTCATGGACTTTGGTATTGCTCGCGCAAAGAACAGCAGTCTAACCACCGATAACTCTGTTCTTGGCACCGCTCACTACGTTTCTCCAGAGCAAAGTACTGGCAAGCCTTTGGGACCAACCACCGATATCTATTCCCTGGGCATTGTCATGTACGAGGCCGCAACTGGCCGCGTTCCTTTTGCTGGTGATGACGCTATCAGCGTTGCCATGAAGCAGGTCAACGAGGCTCCTCAGCCGCCATCGCTGATCAACCCTAACGTTGACCCCGCTCTTGAGGCAATCATTCTTCGCTGCATGGAGAAAAACCCAGCCGACCGCTATCAGAGTGCTGACGAGCTTGCTCGTGCACTTCGCGATTTTATTGCCGGTCGTGCAACCATTCCAAGCAACACCACCGTGAGCCCTCGCATCGTGACGCCTCCTCAGCCAACTTCCAGGCTTGATCGTCGTGGCATCGACGGCTCCAACACCTACATGACCCGCGGTGGCGATACCGGTCGCCTAAACCGCGTCCATTCTCGCGAAGAGGCCGATGAGCTGGATAGGCGCGAGAATAAGCGTCACAAGCGCAACGTTATTCTCGGCGTCCTGGGCGCTCTGGTTGTCCTGGCCCTTGCAGGTTTTGCCATCGCGCACGTTCTTGGCAACTCCTCCCAACAGTATCTAGTTCCGCAGTTTGTTGGACAGACAAAAGACCAGGCAACTCAGGCACTAAGTGCTTCTGGCAGCCACTTTAAGCTGGGAACTGTTACAGAAAGCTATAGCGATTCTGCTCCTGAAGGCCAGGTCATTGACCAGACACCAAGTGCTAACAGGCAGGCTCCTGAGGGAACCGCTGTTAACCTTGTTGTTTCTAAGGGTGCTAAACCTGCCGCGGCAGTTAAGGTACCTGACCTCACTAATAAGAGTCCATCGGAGGCTGAGTCTGCTCTTGCTGCTGTTGGTCTCAAAGCAAGAAATGGCGATTCGGTTGAGTCGGACGACGTGACCGTTGGTTACGTTGCAACTCAGGAACCAGCTGCTGGTAGCGACGCTAAAGCTGGCGACACCATCACCTATCACTTGTCTTCTGGCAAGGGTAAGGCAGACGTTCCAGACGTCACAGAGATGACTGCCGAGCGTGCATCTGATGTCCTGAAAGATGCAGGCTTCAAGGTAGACACTCAACAGCAACCTTCGTCGAACGTTCCTGAGGGCCGCGTTATCTCCCAGTCTCCAGCTAACGGCAAGGCAGATAAGGGCTCTACCGTAACTATCGTTGTTTCGTCTGGTGCTCAGAGTGGGTCTGTTCCAAACGTTGTTGGCAAGGACTTTGAAACTGCTCAGACTACGCTTGAGAACGCAGGCTTCCAGGTCAACACTGTTTGGGTCTATGACGACAACGTTGCTACCGGTAACGTAATTGGACAGACGCCATCAAGCGCCGCACCTGGTGCTACGATCACCATCCGCGTCTCCAGCGGACCTCGCCCATCAGCGTAAGCTCTGCGCGCACGGCGCATGGTCGCGAGCGTCGCAGTGCGGCGAGCGTCGCAAAGCACATGATACACGCGGCTCCAAGCACGCAATGAGCGTGGCTAGTACGTTCAGGCCCCACAACCACATTCGGTTGCGGGGCTTTTTTGCTGCAGGAAAAATGGTTGAACACACCTATGTCGGATAATCTGTCAAAAAGACGTATACATGACGCTAAAAAT
>CALIAZ010000041.1 GCA_938045565.1 uncultured Atopobium sp. | reverse complement strand
CGTACTTAGGTCATGCTAAGAAACGCCTTATGTTGGTGGCACTTCTTGTTTCTATCAGCGGTTTAGCGGCGCTTCTGGGTACCTATATGATAAAACCTGTTGTTGCCGCAGTGGGCAGGGGAGACGTAAGCGCATTCACCAACCTTGTTGTGTTCACGGCGGTTGTGTATGCAATTGGCGCTCTTACCAGTGTCGGTTACACGCAAATTATGGTTCGCGCTGCTCAGAGGATTGTTTTTGACATTAGACGAGACCTTTTTGAGCACATTGAGTCGCTGCCGCTGAGGTTCTTTGACCGTCGTACCCGCGGCGATATCATGAGTTTCTTTACAAACGACGTGGATACCATCTCAGAAGCGCTTAATAACAGTTTTGCTAATCTTGTCTTGGCGTTTATTCAGATGGTTGGCACACTTGTACTGCTCATTGTTCTTAACTGGCAGCTGACGCTTATCACTATCCTCTTTGACGTATTAATTGTGATATATGCGCGTTACGCAAGTAAGCGCTCGGCTAAGCATTATTCGGTGCAGCAGAAGAGTCTTGGTGTTCTTAACGGTTTTGCTGAAGAAACCATCTCTGGCCTCAAGGTGGTTAAAGTTTTTAATCACGAGGATGCCAACTTTGCTGACTTCCAAAAGGTCAATGAAGAGCTCAGACACTCTGGAACAAACGCTCAGGCGTATGCGGCAACTATGGTCCCTATCACGGTTTCATTGACGTATATCAATTACGCCGTGGTCACCGTGGTTGGCGCTCTACTTGCCGTAAACGGACACGCAGACGTTGCAAGTCTTGCCTCCTACTTGGTCTTTGTTCGCCAGGCTGCCATGCCGTTTAATCAGTTCACGCAGCTTTCCAACTTCCTGCTCACTGCTCTTGCTGGCGCCGAGCGTATCTTTGCAGTTCTGGAGATGACTCCTGAGGTTGATGAGGGCAAGGTAGACCTGGTCCGCGTTAGTGGTTATGAGTCAGGAGAAGAGTCCTGGGCTTGGGTCAAACCGTCTGGCGAGAAAACCCCTCTTGCTGGAGACGTTCGCTTTGATGACGTAACCTTCGGATACGACGATGATCAGACGGTTCTTGCAAACCTCACGCTGTTTGCAAAGCCTGGCCAAAAGATTGCGTTTGTCGGCTCAACCGGTGCTGGTAAAACAACTATTACCAACCTTATTAACCGCTTCTACGACGTTCGCAGTGGAACCATCACCTACGACGGCATTCCTATTAACGACATCAAGAAATCTGCACTAAGGTCCTCATTGGGTATTGTTTTGCAGGACACGCACCTGTTCACAGGTACCATCGCGGACAATATTCGCTTTGGTAAGCTAGACGCTACTGATGACGAGGTTATTGCTGCGGCAAAGATTGCAAATGCAGACAAGTTTATCCGCCGTATGCCCCGTGGTTACAACACCGTGCTTACCTCAGACGGCGCCAACCTTTCCCAAGGTCAGAGGCAACTTCTGGCAATTGCCCGCGCTGCTATTGCTGATCCTCCTGTTCTCATTCTGGACGAGGCAACTTCCAGTATTGATACGCGTACCGAGGCACTTATCGAGAAGGGCATGGATGCTCTGATGGCAGGCCGTACCGTCTTTGTAATTGCTCATAGGTTGTCTACGGTCCGTAACTCTGATGCCATTATGGTCCTGGAGCATGGCCGCATTATTGAGCGTGGTACTCATGATGAGCTCATTGCCAAGCACGGAGAGTATTACCAGCTGTATACAGGCTCGCGCGAGCTGGAGTAGGTGCGTTTATTGTGTTTGAAGCTTTAGCTGTTGCCCTTGGTGGAGCTCTGGGTAGTTTAGGTCGCTGGCAGTTGGGAGTCCTCTTTAAACAGTGGATTCCTAATCTGCCAGTTGGTACGTTTGCTGCAAATGTTGTTGCAGGTTTGATTATTGGCTTTGTGACGGGACTTGATCTAGCAAGTCCGCTTCAGCCGCAGGTAAAGCTATTCTTAGCTGTGGGCCTTTGCGGAGGACTTTCGACCTTCTCGACCTTTTCAAATGAAACACTGACGTTTATTCAAGCAGGTAATTGGGCCGCTGCAGGTGTGAACATTGCAGTTAATGTTATAACGTGCCTAGTTGCTGTGTTTATTGGATTGAAATTATCAGCTGTTGTGTCGTAGCTTGATTATTCGATTGTCTAAATTAGAAGCTAGATATCCTTCTTTTGGATACCTAGCTTTTTAATTTGCTTTCTTCAGTTGTAGTTGCCGCGTTTTTATTTTGTCATCTTTGGCAGCACAAAGAGTACGGTTCCCATGGTAACAAGAGGGATACAAGCTACGCATACAAGTACAAAGAGGGCATTTTGAGCTCCTGCAAGAGTGCTTGTGGCTAAGTCTGTAGCTCCAAGCTGAGAAGCCGCTACTACACCAGAAATAACGCTGGTGCCCATAGCGCCAAAGAGCTGCTGCATTGTATTAATAACAGCATTTCCATCTGCCTTGCGGTCTTCTGGCAGATGTCCCAAAGCTACCGTAAAATTGTTTCCCATCTGAAGCGCCTGGCCAATGGCAAAGATGGCAAAAATATACGTAATCATTTCTACGGTAAGCTGGTGAACAAAGAGCAGCAAAAGGAGCATGCTGGTAAGGCAGCAAAGAATGCCTGTAACAATAGGCTTTTTAGCTCCTAGCTTGTCTAGAATCTGACCAGAAATTGGTGCCATAACTGCGCCAATAGCGCATCCTGGCAACATCTGAGCTCCTGCTGCGGTGGCGCCTGCACCTAGTACTAGCTGGGAGAAGTTAGGCAGAAGATACGACTGACCAAGAATAATAAATTGCAGAGCAACAATAGCAAAGAGCGAGAGCACAAAGCCCTTCTCGCTAAATACCTCAAGGTTAATGATAGGAATTTTTGGAGATTTATCAGATTGCTCCTGGCGTTTAAATGAGTTCTCGTGACGTACAAAGAGCGCAAGTGAACCCACAAAAATCACCATTGCAAGCAAAACAGGAATGCTAAGAAGACCAAACGCGCTGGACTCATCAATAACAAAGATGAGCGCAATAAAACTTACGGTAAGAAGGAACCAGCCAAAGACATCAAAAGAGATAACTTCAGTTTCATGGCTCTGTTGAATTGAACTAATTCCCAGCACAAATGCTACAATTAAGAAGGGGAGAAGACCGGCAAAGATCATTCGCCAGCCAAGATGTTCTGCTATCCAGCCACCAGCTGAAGGTCCTACTGCAGGTGCAACGGCGGTAACAAGCATGCCAATGCCCATCATCACGCCCATGTTTTTAAGTGGAGCCTGCTCGGTGATGATGTTGAACATCAGTGGTAGAGCCAGACCGGTGCCAATGCCCTCTAAAATACGGCCAAGCAACAATAACATAAACGTTGGAGCAGCAAATCCGCAAAGAATGCCGCTGATATAGAAGATCATGGCTACGGTAAAGATGCTTTTGGTTTTGAATCGCCTGTTTAAAAACGATGACATAGGCATAATAATGGCAAGAATCAAAAGGTATGAAGTGGTCATCCACTGTACCGTTGAGGTGCCAATAGAGAATTCTTCCATCAACGTTGGAAACGTCACGTTCATGGCAGTTTCTACGACAACTCCCGAGAAAGACATAATTCCTGTAGCGATTACAGAAAGAACAAGTTTTGTGTTGAGCTCTCTTTTATACATATAATCCCTTCTTTTCTCGGCGGTACATCGTAACACTATTCAAAAACAATTTCTTTACGCATGTGAGTGACTATAATGACTTCTGAAAAAGGAGTTATTTTGATGAGCAAAACTTTAAAGGACACTAATTTTATGTGGTTTGCATTTGCTTTAGGCTCAGCATTTTTTGCTGCGCTCACTTCGATTCTGGCAAAGATGGGAATTGAAGGTGTTAATTCCAATCTTGCAACAGCCATTAGGACTGTCGCTGTTGTAGCAATGGCATGGGGAATTGTTTTTATAACCGGCGCGCAAGATGGAATTCAGTCAATTAATACAAAAAGTTGGATTTTTCTTATTTTGTCCGGCCTTGCAACTGGCGCATCATGGCTTTGTTATTATCACGCACTTCAAATTGGTCGAGCCAGCGATGTTGTTCCAATAGATAAGCTCTCCGTTGTTATTACGCTTGTTCTGGCAACCATATTTTTACATGAACAGTTGACGATAAAATCTATTGTCGGAGCAGGTTTTATTGCTGCGGGCACACTCATCATGGTTTTGTAGGTAGATTACGTAACCAAAACTTATAAAAAACGGGGCGGTTTAAAACCACCCCGTTCTGCTTAGCAATATAACTTGTTGGCAAACAGTTTATTTAGCTTTGCCCTGGTTAGCAACAGCGTTAATCTTTGCCTCGATGACAGCTGGATCGCCAATGTAGTGCTTGTCAACAATGTTCCAATCCTTGTCAAAGGTGTATGCGCAAGGAATGCCAGTTGGGATGTTGACCTCAAGAATCTCTTCTGGAGTGAGGTGCTCAAACTGCATAACAAGAGCGCGAAGGCTGTTGCCGTGTGCAGCAATAAGAACACGCTTACCTGCCTCAAGCTGTGGCTTGATCTCCTGCTCAAAGTAAGGCCATGCGCGTGCAATGGTGTCCTTCAGGCACTCGGTGTATGGAAGGTCCTCTGCTGGGACATCGCGGAACATCTCCTGAACGTGAGGATCGCGCTCGTCACCTGGCTCAAGAGCTGGTGGCTGAACGTCAAAGGAACGACGCCAAATCTTTACCTGCTCCTCACCGTGCTCAGCAGCAGCATCTGCCTTGTTGAGACCTTGAAGTGCGCCATAGTGACGCTCGTTCAGACGCCAAGTCTTATGAACAGGAAGCCAGTTGCGGTCAAGCTCATCAAGAACATGATTCAGAGTGTGAATAGCACGCTTGAGCAGAGAAGTGTAGCAAACATCAAAGTCGTAGCCAGCCTCTTTAAGAGCACGACCACCAGCTGCTGCCTCCTCGTGACCAGTCTCGGTAAGGTCAACGTCGGT
>CALIAZ010000040.1 GCA_938045565.1 uncultured Atopobium sp. | reverse complement strand
AAGATGCGTCAGGCACCGTTGCAAGTTATGAGTTTTCTGACGACGGTCCAGAAGAGCTACTTGAGGGCGCCCATAAGCGCGTGCTTGACCTAGCAAAACAGAAGGGCGATAAAGAAGCAGGGCTCGAAGAGCCTGTTCGCTATGCGCTTGTATATGAAGGAGCCATTCAACTGCTCAAAGAGGGCGGTTACGAAGATGCTGTGCTTCTTGAGTTTGGCGAGAAGGGCTATAAGAGTTTCTCGGCATATTCTTTGGTTCACGGAAAAGGCCAAGGCGACCAGTTTGTGTGGTCTGATCCAGCTCCGGCAGGAGAGCTTGAGCCGCTTCTGTAATGAAAAAGCTGCGTTCATTGAAATTTCTGGGCGCTCTAGGCGCGTAATTGCACTAAAGTTCTAAAGCTGATAAGAATTGGACCTGAAGTAGCAAGTCCAAACACATACCTTCGAGAGATAGAGACTTATGCGTCAAGACAACATCAGAAATATTGCTATCATCGCCCACGTTGACCACGGTAAAACTACCATGGTTGACCAGATGCTTAAGGCAACCGATGCATTCCGCGAGAACCAGCAGGTTCAAGAGAGAATTCTGGACTCCAACGATCAGGAGCGTGAGCGCGGAATTACTATTCTGGCAAAGAATATCTCTATTGAGTACAAGGGCGTCAAGATCAACGTTATTGATACCCCTGGCCACGCTGACTTCGGTGGCGAGGTAGAACGTGTTTTGAAGATGGCTGATGGCGCACTTTTGCTGGTCGATGCAGCTGAGGGTCCTATGCCACAGACGCGCTTTGTTCTGCGTCACGCCATTGATGCAGGTCTTTCTATCATGATGGTTGTCAACAAGATTGACCGCGACGGCGCTCGTCCAGAGGCTGTTGTTAACGATTCTCTTGATCTTATGATGGACCTTGGCGCAACCGATGAGCAGCTTGAGTTCACTATGGAGCACGTTGTCTTTGCTTCTGGCGTTAATGGCTACGCTCGCCTTGATCCAAATGATGACAATGACAACATGTTCCCTCTTCTCGATATGATTATCGACGGTCTTCCAGCTCCAGATGTTGATATCGATGGCCCTCTTGCTATGCAGTGCGTCACCATTGATCACTCTGATTACCTGGGCCGTATTGGTATTGGTCGTGTGTATTCCGGAACTGTTCATACCGGTGACAAGATTCTTGTTGTCAAAAATGATGGCTCCCGCGCCATGAGCCAGGTCAAGCAGCTGTTCACCTTTGACTACCTGGGTCGTAAGGAGTGCGATGAGGTTGACGCAGGTGATATTGCGGCAATCGTTGGCGTTGATAACACTGATATTGGTGATGTCTACACTGATCCAGAGAATCCTGTTGAGCTGGATCCAATTGAGATTGATCCACCAACTCTTTCCATTATTTTTGAGCCTTCTACCTCGCCACTTGTTGGCCGTGAGGGAGACATTGTTGGTGGACGTCAGCTCAAAGAGCGCCTGATGACAGAGCGCGAGAATAACGTTACCATGCGCATTGAGGAGCTTCCTGATAAGACGGGCATTGAGGTTTCTGGTCGTGGTATTCTGCACCTCTCTGTTCTTATGGAGAGCATGCGCCGTGAAGGCTTTGAATTCCAGGTTGGTCGTCCTCGCGTTCTGTTCAAGAAGGACGCCCAGGGACACACGCTTGAGCCTATTGAGCAGGCCGTTGTTGAGTGCAACCCAGAGTATGCCGGTAAGGTTATCGAGGTCTTTGGTAACGTTGGCGGCACCATGTCCATCATGGACACTGGTGAGACTCAGACGCACCTTGAGTTCAAGATTCCAACCCGCGGCATCATGGGTCTTAAGACGCGCGTCATGAACGTCACCCACGGAGACGCAGTCTTCTACCACACTTTCCTTGAGTACGGTCCTTTTGCAGGTGATATTGGTAGCCGCCAGAACGGCGCCATGATTTCCATGTCCACTGAGAAGGCTGTTGCGTATGCACTTGGCACGCTCCAGGAACGCGGCCAGCTCTTTGTTTCTCCAGGCGTTGAGTGTTACGAGGGTATGCTGGTTGGCGAGCGTTCAAGGCCAGGCGACATGGTTGTTAACATTGCGCGCACCAAGTCTTTGGGCAACCAGAGGTCTTCAACTGCAGATATTTCAGTTCAGCTGACTCCTCCACGCCTGTTTACGCTGGAAGAGGCTCTGGAGTACATCATGGACGACGAGCTTGTCGAGATCACGCCACAAAACATCCGCATGCGTAAGCGTATTCTTTCCGAGACTGAGCGCCGTAAGTGGGCAGTCCGTAACGGTATGGTTAAGAAGTAACAGCGTCGTTTACAGACAACCAATCTGGCGAGAAAAACTTGCAGCTGCAAGGGTTTCTCGCCAGTTTTGTTTTAGGCGGATTTTAAATAAAGTGCTGGTAAAGGGCGTGTAAGAGTAAGCAAAAACAACCGAATCGCCAAAACCGCCCGATTGCGGCGGTTTATCTACTTTGACGGGGTGTTCTGCTCAGGCTGCTTACCTGGCTTCTGAGCTTTGTGACGAAGCTTGTTGACGCTGCGCATTACGTGTGGAGTAAGGTCAATATCTGCAGGTGAAAGCACGTTGTATTTGAGAGACCAGCGCCTGAGGCTAACGGTAACCACAACACAGACAACGGCTGCCCAAATTTTGGTGACGCCCGCATAAGAAACAAGAGCCCAATAGGAGGTTGCGCCTGCAACTGCGCAAAATGCATAGAGATTGCTTCGCTGGAAAATGCGAGGAATATCGCCAAGAAAGACATCGCGAAGCATACCGCCGCCCACGCCTGTGATGCTTCCCATCAGAATGACCGAAAAGGGGAGCAGGTGATATACCAGGGCTTTATCGGTACCAACAACGGCAAAGAGGCCAACAGAGATAATATCGGTCCACTCAAGCATGCGCGGAAATCTACCAAGCGGCTCGGGAAACATAAACAGCAAAACGGCGGTAAAAACGGCAGCCGGAATGGCGTAGGGCGAGTTAAGCATGTAGACGCCACCCTCTTGCATCATGACGTCCCTGATAAGTCCGCCGCCCAGGCCGCCTAAAAGACTAAGACCTACAAAGCCCACAAGGTCTAAGTGACGATCTCGTGCAACTAAAATTCCCGAGATTGCGCCAATAATTACTGTTAGAAGGTCCAGCCAGTAGGGGATGCCCACAGAAATTGCATCTGTGCCATAAGGCGAGAAAAACGGTGGCATCCATACCTCCTACTGGTGTTTTACTTTTTATGAGTATGACAATACTACACAAGTATTAAAAATACACAGAACTTCTCGTCCTATATTGGTGAGAAATCCGCTATACTGTCCCGTGCGGTTTTATATGGAGAGTTGTCCGAGTGGCCGAAGGAGCACGATTGGAAATCGTGTAGGCGTCTAAAGCGTCTCCAGGGTTCAAATCCCTGACTCTCCGCCAGAATTTTCACGGCGCCTACGGGCGCCGTTTCACCCTTCGGAGGGGTGGCAGAGTGGTTGAATGCGGCGGTCTCGAAAACCGTTTACCCCTTCTAGGGGTACGAGGGTTCGAATCCCTCCTCCTCCGCCATTTAACATTTTGATTTGATTAATTGCTACCAATAAAGATATATTTATTTTTCGATTTTATATAGAATGTTTAGGCTTAGTAATTCGATGTCATCTTTTTGACACGAGGGGAGAGTTAAATGGCTGTTTCAGCAGATGAGTTGAATGGTTTCAGGCGTGATCGCTATTTTGCACGCTCCTGGGCACTTCTGACTCTGGAAAAGGGCTGGTGGAAGCCTGTCCTTATTATGGCTCTGTTTGGTCTTATTCCAGTTGTCGGAATTCTTGCACTTGTTGGTTATGCACTTGAGACTGCGCGCGTAACTGCATGGGGCATCAATGCTGGTCCAAAGCAGAAGGACCTCAAGTTTGGTACTTACATTGTTACTGGTTTTAAGGCAGCTGTCATTGCAATTGCCTTTGGTCTGGCATACAGCATTGCTACTGGAATTCTTTCCTTTATTCCAGTCATCAATCTGATTCTTATCCCAGTCTTTATTGTTGCAGCATTTGTGTACCCACTGTTCATCAATGTTGTTCAGGTTCGCGCATCAGTTTATGGTCGCATCTCTGCTGGTTTTTCTTTTAAGAACATCTTTGAGATGATTAAGCATGACATGGGCGGTCTGTTCCGCATCTTTGGTATGGGCATTGTGCTTGGCATTATTACCTCTATTATTATGGGTATCATTGGCGGCAGCGCTGCAATTAGCATGATTGTTAACATTGGTACTCAAGCTTTTACCATTGCAAGAACTCAGAACGTTACCAGCCAGGACCAGGTTGGTCTTATCATGCTTGCTCTGCTTGCACGCGGCTTCATTCAGATGGGACCAATTTTCCTGGTTATTGGCTATATTGGTCACGTTGTTGGTCTTATCGTTATGCTTCTTATGCAGAACGCAATCGCTCTTTGGATGCGTCAGTTCAATGTTCCTGCATGGGGACAGAGCAACGATCCACTGCCACCATTCATTAACGATCCACGTGATGGCGCAGCTGCTACATACGCTGCTCCAGCACCTGTTGCTCCAACCGCACCAGCAGCAACCGCTGCTCCTGCAGTAGCACCCGTTGCTGTTCCTGTCGCAGCACCAGCACCAACACCAGTAGCAACCCCAGCTCCAGCAGCTCCTGCAGCGCCTGCTGCCCCAGTTGCTGCTCCAGCTCCAGTTGTACCTGCAACCCCTGTTGCAGCTCCAGCTGAGCCTGTTGCGGCTCCAGTAGCACCTGCTGCACCAGTGGCTCCTGCTGCTCCTGCAGCGCCTGTTGCTCCTGCGGCGCCTGCGGCACCAGTTGCTCCTGTAGCCCCTGAGGCACCTGTTGCTCCTGCAGCTCCAGCTGCACCAGTTGCACCTGCAGCACCTGCAGCACCTGCTGCGCCAGTTGCACCCATTGCACCTGCAGCACCAGTTGCTCCTGTAGTCCCTGAGGCACCTGTTGCTCCTGCAGCTCCAGAGCCTGCACCAGCTTCAACTGTTGTTGTTGAGCCAATTATCCCAACAGCTCCAGAGGCTCCTGAGGCACCAGCTGCTCCAGCAGATGCACCAGCTCAGAATCCTGAGGGACCTGCAGCTCAGTAATGTAGGGCACATATAAACGAAACGGCCATCATGCAGATTGTGTGATGGCCGTTTTTCTTTTTCAATCCTGCATTTTTTAAATTGCGCGTACGACCATGCGCTAGAAAGATTTGCGTCAAATTTCTGCAAGATTAAAGACAATTTGGCAACAAATTGCCAATTTAAGCTATATATGTGGACTGCATGTGAGAAAGTTTGTGGGCTAGTTTCGTATTTAAGCATTTATGTGGTATGATGCTTGGTCGAACTTTCCTGCTTCGGGTGCACCTTCACTTCCCGAAGCCATTAGCCCAGAGGAGGTGACAATATGAAGGCCTATGAACTGCTGTTTTTTGTTGACCCAGCTTCCACCGAGGAAGTCCGCGCTGGTGTAATGAAGCGTATTGACGTTGCTATCACCACTGACGGCGGAGTAGTCGACAGCGTCGAGGACTGGGGTAAGCGTAAGCTTGCTTTTGAGATCGACGATCTTACCGAGGGTGACTATACCCTCATCAATTTCCATGCAGATCCAACGCAGATTGCAGAGCTCGATCGAGTCCTGCGAATCAATGATGCTGTTAAGCGTCACATGATCGTGCGTCGAGTCGATAAGGACTAAGTCCTTGTAATGGAAAAGTGGAATTATTCCACGATGAGAGGTAGTGAGATTTATGAGTATTAACAGGGTTAACATTTCGGGCAACCTGACCCGTGACCCGGAGCTTCGCTCCACAGCAGGCGGTACCCAGATTCTATCCTTCGGCGTTGCGGTTAACGATCGTCGCAGGAACCAGCAGACTGGTGAGTGGGAAGATGTTCCTAACTTCGTAGACTGCGTAGTATTTGGACAGCGTGCTGAAGCACTTTCCCGCTTCCTCTCCAAGGGTTCGAAGGTTGCTATTGAAGGCAAGCTTCGTTTCAGCTCCTGGGAGACGAAGGAAGGGCAGCGTCGCAGCAAGCTTGAGGTTGTTGTCGATGAGGTCGAGTTCCTTTCTAGGAATCAGCAGGGTGGAGCACCTATGTCACAGGTCGCACCATCTTATGCAGCTCCAACTCCACAGGCACCCGCTCCCGTTCCGGCTCCGCCAGACGAGGAGTTCTACGATGCTGATATTCCGTTTTAAACGTCAGACAGCAACACAGACGTTACTGTCATCTGAAAGGTAAAAGACATGGCTCAGCAGAAACAAGATTTCCAGCGCCAGCCGCGTCGCAAGTATTGCCAGTTCTGCAAGGAGGAGACTGAGTTCATCGATTACAAAGACACTCAGCTTCTTCGTAAGTACATGACCGACCGTGGCAAGATTAAGCCTCGTCGCGTCACTGGCACCTGCACGCAGCACCAGCACGACATTGCACTTGCTATCAAGCGCGCACGCGAGATGGCACTTCTGCCCTACACTGTCCCTGTGGTTTCCAGCCGCGGTGGCCGTAGTCGCGGATAACCTATCTGTTCTTCAGGTAGAGTTGGTTAGCAATGGATAGACCGGATTCAAATATTCCTCAGGCACCTGAAGGGTATTCTCGCCCAGAGAGTAGCCCACAGAATTTTGCCGGTCCAAGCAACCAAAATGGAGGCAGACCGCGTCCGTTTGAAGCTCCAACCTATAAGCAAGGCTTTGTTCTTTGCGTTGTTGGTGGAGTAGTTACTGGGCTCCTTTCTTTTATTGGAGCAGCTTTGGTTGCGTATGGCATGGTAATTGCTGTCTATTGCAAAAAAGGACACGGATGGTTTGGTCCTGCTATTACTTCAGTACTTGTTACGGGTGTAGCAGCTTATTTGCTCTCGGGACCAACGGAGACGGCAACTTCAGTTACCGCTTGTGCACTTGCTCTTGGAGTTGGCTACGCTTTTGCAACAGAGAAGCTCACCGTTGGTGTTGGGTCTCTTCTTGTGGGAGCAACGGCTTTGGCACTTCTGGGATATGACGCGTTCTTTGCCGCAATGGCAGGAACAACTCTTCCCGAGCTTGCTCAGAGCGTATTTAATCAATACGCCTCGCAGGTTTCAGGTGCTTCTCCAGAGATCCAAGAGGGTCTTTCAACAGCAAAGGCACTCTTTATGCTCTTTTGGCCAACCAGCTATACCGGCATGGCGCTTTTATATTTTGTAATTGCGCGTTTTGGAGCTCGAACAGTGTATAAAGCACTGACAAGAGACCCACAGAAACTATCACAATTCCAGCTGATGGACGTTCCATTTTGGATGTGTGTTCTTACTGTGGCCAACTTGTTTGTGTATGCACTTTCAAGCACCATTTTGCCTGCACAAGACATACTTCAGCTTATTACGCTGAATGTATTCATGGCTCTTAGAGTTGTTTTTGCTCTTCAGGGTCTTGCAGTGCTCACATGGTTTGTGCGCGAAAAGCACTTCTCGCCAGCACTTTCTCTGTCACTGTTTGTATTGGCAGGCATGCTAGAAGTTCAGTTAGGCGTTATGGCTCTCGTAGGACTTATTGACGCCTGGGCAAACTTCCGAAAGCTTAATCGCTCAGGAAGCCAGGATTCAGAGCCTACGATAAACAACAACTAGTCGATACCATCGACTCATCAAAGGAGTTTCCCATGAAAGTTATTCTCTTGGGCGAGCTTCGCGGTAAGGGCGGCGAAGGCGACATCGTAGAGGTCGCACAGGGTTATGCGGAGAACTTCCTGTTCCCCAACAAGATTGCCCAGCCTGCTACACCGGGTAACATCAAGCAGCTTGAGGAGCGTCGTCACAATATCGCTAAGCGCGAAGAGCAGCGTATTGCTGACGCAAATGCTACCAAGGCAGCTCTTGATGGCAAGCTCGTAACTGTTGACGCTCGCATTGGCGAGGAGGGCCAGCTCTTTGGCTCCGTCACCACCGCTCAGATTGCTGACGCAATCGAGACACAGCTCAACGTCACCGTTGATCGTAAGCGCATTGCTCGTAGCGCTGCTATCAAGACCGCTGGTCGCCACAATGTCACCATTGAGCTTTATCGTGACATTACCGCTACCGTCGTTGTTCTTGTTGGCGAGGACGATGCTGCTCCTGCAGAGGAGGAGACCGAGGAGATTGTCGCTGAGGCAAACGTCGAGGTTGAGGTTGAGTCCGCAGAGTAGTTTTATGCATGCATAAAACATAGTTCTCCTGCATTTTTTGGTGGTTTATACAATTTCTGCAGTTTTCTACAGATTTGTAAGCTTTTATAAAAAGCGCAGCCATCTGAAAAGAATGGAATGTTTGTTCGAACCACCCCTTTGTGAAACATAACAAAGGGGTGGTCTTTTTATGTGAAGATGGAACGGTATAATTTCTTATACTCTACCTGCGGTTATTCAAAATGTTATGTAAAATATATTCACTTAACCTGCGGAATTGTAATTTGATTTGTATAACCGCAGATAAGCAATTGTGTAGAAAATACTACGTGTCAAAAAAGTCCAAAAAATGTTGAAAACGTTGAAAACTTAAGGAAATCCCGCTCAGGGTATGCAAGTTTTGGAAAATCGTGTTGAAGACTTAACTTTTCGAATTTTGCAAGCCAAAATGACTCTTTATTTTTTTGAAAAGTACACTACTATTCAGATTCATTCCCAAAAAACATGATTGGAAAAGACGATGGCACAAGACTCGTTTGAGATGAATCCTACGCAATTGACGGCCCTAGAGAACGCCTCTATGCCACAAGATTCTGATGCCGAGTTTTCCATTCTTTCCGCAATGATTCTCTCGGAAGAGATCAGAGGAGAATGCCTCATTAGGCTTTCTTCCGAGGATTTTTATATTCCTTCTAATCAGCTTATTTTTGAGGCAATTAAGTCACTGTTTGACAACAATAAGCCGGTAGACGTCATTTCGCTTGCTGACCACCTTAAGAGCAACGGCAAGTTTGAACGTGCCGGCGGAGCTGTCCGTTTAGCAGAGCTTGGAAACAATCCACTTGCTATGGTTGGTTGGGAAAACCATGCCAACATGCTGCATCGTGATACTACGCTCAGAAAGATGATCAGTGCTTCTGCAAAAATTTCTGCGCTTGCTTACAATGCTCCAGAAGACACAAAGCAAGTTGTTGACCAGGCAGAGAAGCTCATTTTTGATGTAACCAACAGAGATGTTCAGCAGTCTGAACAGGGCATTGAAGACATCATGACTGATCTCTTTGAGGAGCTTCAGCAAAACGCTGGTAAAGATGCGGCAGAGCTGGGCGTCCAAACTGGATTTGCAACCCTTGATAACCTTTTCCAGGGTCTTCGTCCGGGTCAGATGGTTGTTATTGGTGCTCGTCCTGGTGTTGGTAAGACTTCTTTTGCACTCAGCATGGCCTATAACGCCGCAGTATCCGGTGCAACTGTTGCGCTCTTCTCGCTTGAGATGAGTAAGATTGAGATTGCTCAAAGACTTCTGGCTTCTGAGTCAAAGGTTGATTTGCAGACCATCCGTTCTTCCAACATCAGAAATGAGCAGTGGCCTACCCTTCTGGAGGCAGCAGAGCGCATTTCTCGCCTTAAAATCATCGTTGACGATACTCCAGGCACAACAGTCACAGAAATCCGCGCAAAAGCCCGCAGAATGCTTAATAAGGCCGAGAAGGGCGTCATCATCATCGACTACCTTCAGCTGCTTTCTCCGCCAGCCGAGAAGGGCCGTGCAGACAGTCGTGCAACTGAGGTTTCTGAGATGTCTCGTGGCATTAAAATTATGGCTAAAGATCTCAAAGCACCTGTTATTGCGCTTTCTCAGCTCAATCGTACGCTTGAGAACAGAAACGGTAAGCGTCCACAGCTCTCTGACCTGCGTGAGTCCGGCGCTATCGAGCAGGATGCAGATATTGTTTTGCTGCTTGACCGCTCGCTGAGCGATGAAGAAGCCGCACGCGATGACCGTCCTGATAAAGACGTTACTAACATCATTGTTGCAAAGAATCGTGCAGGTGCTCTGAGGGATGTTCCCGTCATGTTTATGCCAACGTCTACCAAGTTTGTTGAGATCTACCAGGGAAATAACTACTCAGAAAGTGAAGCCGCTCAGTACGCCGCAATGACAAACTCTGCACACTAATCGTTTCTTATGTGTGACAAAACCTTCGCGCTTCTGTGCTTTTGCCAGCGGTATTAGATATACTTATGAAGCAACCCCTAAAGAGGTTGCAACCGTCATGTAATGGTCGTGTTTGTAGATAGCTGCGATAGGGGAGAACTTATGCCAGCTTCCGTACTTGTTGGTGCTCAGTGGGGAGACGAGGGTAAGGGTAAAGTTACCGACCTCATTTCCGGAGATTTTGACGTTGTTTGCCGTTACGCAGGTGGTGCAAATGCAGGCCACACGGTAATTGCTGGAGACACAAAGCTTGCACTTCACCAGGTTCCATCTGGCGTTATGTATGAGAATACCTATCCAGTTATTGGCAATGGCTGCATTGTTGATCCAGAGGTTCTTCTCGGTGAGATTGACATGCTGGAGAGCAAGGGTATCTCCTGCGATCTTCTTAAGATTTCTGGCAACGCCCACATTGTTATGCCTTATCACAAAGATCTTGATGGCGTACACGAGAAAAAGCTGGGCAAGAATCTTATTGGTACCACCAAGCGCGGTGTCGGCCCAACTTACATGGACAAGATGAACCGTACTGGTCTTCGTATTCAGGATATGCTTGACGAGAAAATCTTCCGCAAGAAGCTTGAGGCTGCACTTGAATACACCAATCCAATCTTGAGTCTTGTGTATGGTCTTTCAACCTATACCGTTGACCAGATTTGCGAGACCTACCTGCCTTATGCAGATCGCATTCGTCCTTACATTGTTGAGTCTTCTCTCTTCCTCAACGAAGAGCTTGAGGCTGGCAAGAACATTCTCTTTGAGGGTGCTCAGGCAACTATGCTTGATATTGACCACGGTACCTATCCATTTGTCACCTCTTCTAACTGCACCGCTGGTGGCGCGGTTACTGGTTCCGGCGTTGGTCCAACCAACATTGACCGTGTCTTGGGCATTGCAAAGGCTTACCTCACACGCGTTGGTTCTGGTCCATTCCCAACAGAGCTCTTTGACGAGACAGGCGATCTTCTCGGCGAAGTTGGCCATGAGTACGGTGTAACTACCGGTCGTAAGCGTCGCTGCGGTTGGTATGACGCTGTAGTTGTCAACTACGCAGCTCGTATCAATGGACTCACTGACCTTGCAATTACAAAGCTTGACGTCCTTGGCTGCCTGGACGAGATCAAGGTCTGTGTTGCTTATGAGTGCGACGGCAAGATTTACAAGACCGTTCCAGAGCACCAGAGTGTCTTCTATCACGCAAAGCCTGTGTACGAGACTCTTCCTGGCTGGAAGTGCGATATTTCTAACGTTCGCAACTTCTATCAGCTGCCTCGTGAGGCTAAGGACTACATTGACTTCCTGGAGCAGCTTGCTGGTGTACGCGTTTCTATCATCACCGTTGGTCCAGATCGCGAGCAGACAATCGACCGCTACTGGAGGTAACCCGTGGCGTCTTCGGACTGCTCAACTTTTGCAATAGTTTGCGATAACCCTTGTGGGCTTGAAGCTTCCCAGCTTGAAGCCCTGGGGGTTTCTGTAATACCTGGAGCTCTGAGCTCAGATGCTGACCAGGTGGGCGAGTTCTATCGGGGTATATTTGAGTCCGGAGCACAAAAGATCCTCTCGCTTCACGTGTGGGCAGATTTTTCTGGTTCGCTCCTTACAGCAAAAAAGGCTCTTCAGAACAATCCTGATATCTCGAGCTCAATTTGCCTGGTTGATAGCGGAAATATGCCTACCGCCATGGGAATCATGCTTGAGCGCTTAAGCGTGGCAAGAGCATCCGGGACTTCTTTTGAGGCAACCTGTGCATACGCACACGAACTTGCCGAGGTAGTTGCGACAATGTATATCGCAATGAATAAGGTTGCTCTGCATAAAAGCAAGGACAAGCACCCCGGGCTTTCGCTAAGACTTCGACTTGAGCGTTTGCATAGGCGCATTTCAAATGACATGTATTTGTATCGTTTGGTTGGCGGAAAATGCACAGAGGTTGCACGCTCCTCAGATTTTATGGATCTAGCTGGTAGAATTTCTCGCCTTATGAGTGCGTGTTTTGTAAAGCGCGGCGAACTCAAATATGTAGTAATTTCAAGTGGCGAGAAGCGCATACAAAAGCATCTCAAAAAGCCACTTAAAACTAATGAATATGATGCAGAATGTATTGCAGAAAGACTTGCTTCTCCCGAGTTTAAAAAGAGCCTGGGAGAAAGTTCTGTTGGCGTTGCTTGTATCCCAAAGGCGTTGTATCAGAAGGCTGGAGTACTTATGAATGACACCGTTGATATTTTGTTGCTTGGCGCAGGTGGTCGCGAGCACGCGCTCCTGACAAAGCTGCAGGAGTCTCCGCGCGCAGGAAAAATTTACGTTGCTCCAGGTAATGGTGGCATGGCTGCTCAGGCAGAGGTTGCTCCCATTGATCAAAACAATCCTGATGAGGTTGTTGCGTTTGCCAAGGAAAAGGGCATTGGCCTGGTAGTCATTGGTCCTGAGGCACCTCTTGTTGTGGGTGTTGCAGACGCTGTTCGTCAGGCTGGTATTGCATGCTTTGGTCCTAACCAGAATGCAGCTCAGATGGAGGGTTCAAAGGCGTTTGCCAAGGGCGTTATGGAGCGAGCAAACGTTCCAACTGCTGCATGGAAGTCTTTTACCGATCAAGCGTCTTGTGAGGCGTATGTTAACCAGATTGGCGCTCCTGTAGTTGTTAAAGCAGATGGTCTTGCCGCAGGTAAGGGCGTTATCGTTGCAACTGAGCTTGAGCAGGCCCTTGAGGGTGTTCGCGAGTGCTTCTCCGGCCATTTTGGTGATGCAGGCGCAACCGTTGTTGTCGAGGAGTTCCTCGAGGGATCAGAGTGCTCGCTGCTTGCGTTGACTGATGGAACGTACGTTGTTCCGCTGGCAACAGCTCAGGATCACAAGCGCGCTTACGACGACGATAAGGGTCCCAACACTGGTGGCATGGGTGTCTATTCTCCTGTTCCTTTTGTGACCGACGAAGAGCTTTCTCAGATGATTGCTATTGAGCAGCGCGTGGTTGACCAGCTCAAAAAAGAGGGCATTAACTATTCTGGCTGCCTTTACGGCGGATTTATGCTGACCAAAAATGGTCCTAAGGTTCTTGAGTTCAACGCTCGCTTTGGCGATCCAGAGACTCAGGTTGTGCTGCCTCGCCTTGAGGGAGACTTAGTTTCAATTTTGATGGCTTGTGACAACGGTACCCTCCGTCATCAGCAGGTTTCCTGGTCCGATACGGTGGCTGTTTCTGTTGTTCTGGCAAGCGCTGGATATCCTGGCTCTTACGAGAAGGGCAAGGAGATTACCGGCATCGAGGCTGCTCAGCAGCTCGAAGGCGTCTCTGTCTATCACGCAGGAACCGCTCAGACTGAAGACGGAAAGATTGTTACTGCTGGCGGTCGCGTGCTCAACGTTACTGCGCTTGCTCCAACTTTTGAGGAGGCGCGCGCTCGTGCATACGAGGCCTGTGATCTGATCAACTTTGAAGGTAAGCAGTTCAGGCACGATATTGGACTCAAGGCTCTTCAAGGTCGTCCGGAAAAATAATTGAGGTTAGTGGCTATGGCAAATCAAAATGACGAGAAAACCAACGCGCAGGAAGGTGCTTGGAACAGCAATCAGAGCAGCGCTCAGTTCAACGACGTGTTTGATGACATGCAGTCCACTGAGCCAGAGATTCTCGACGCTGACATGCAGGTAACTCCAGAGGTATTTGACTCTGCTCGTAATGATTTGCACTCAGCGGTTGATTCGCTTACCTATGATGGAGAGCGTGTTGCTGTAGGTGACGCTGCCTATCATCATTCAGGTGAGCCACAAAAACGCAGCTTCACCGCAGGTACAGAAGATGCACGCGATGCCTCTCTGGAAGAAAAGACTCTCTCCGAAGATACCGTTTGGGTTGGTCGCATTTTTGACGTGAATCGTCTTCGTGTTTCTCTTCCTGATGGACGTACTGCTCTTCGCGATGTTGTACGTCATCCAGGAGCTGTGGCTATAGTTGCACTGACTGATGAGGGCAGAATTTGCCTGGTACGTCAGTATCGAACTGCACTTGGTCGTGTAACAGTTGAGCTACCTGCAGGAAAGCTTGACCCAGGTGAGGACCCTCTGGATTGTGCCCATCGTGAACTGCTGGAAGAGACAGGAATGAAGGCGGGGAAGATGGCTTTTCTCACCACCACCGCCACTTCGGATGGCTTTACCGACGAGCTCATTCACCTTTACATGGCAACTGAGCTGACCTTTGAGGGATCAGACCCAGATGCCGACGAATTCATTAACGTTGATCTTGTCCCCCTATCTGAGCTGGTAGATGCTGTTCTCGACGGCAAAATCGAGGATGCAAAGACCATTATTGGAGCTCTTATCTGCGATTCAATTTCACATCGATTGCCTATGGAGTAATTACGCATGCTTGATCGTTCTTCTCGCCCTGTACCTGGTAACAACGTCCCTGGCAAACATCGCAAATCGCTGTTTGCCAGTTTTCTTTCTTATTACGCTCCGCAAAAACATCTGTTCATTCTGGACACTATCTGCGCCATCATTTTGGCTTGTATCGAGCTGGCGTTCCCTCAAATCCTGCGATCGCTTACAAAGGGACTGTTTACACAGGGTAAAGATGCCATTCTCGGTAGTTTGGTATTTATTGCCGTTGGCCTTGTGGTCATGTATTTTGTTCACTTTTTGTGCCGCTACTTTGTTATTAGCTGGGGACACATCATGGGTGCCCGCATGGAAAGCAAGATGCGAGAAGACTTGTTTGACGCGTACGAGCGCATGAGTTTCTCGTATTATGATCGCCACAAGACGGGCGATTTGATGAGTCGCCTGGTATCTGACTTGTTCGACATTTCTGAGACGGCGCACCACGGTCCCGAGTATCTGATTATTGGCCTGCTTGAGATTGCTGGTTCTTTTGTTATTCTGGCTTTTATTAATGTGCCTCTTACGCTGGTGCTTGCTGGAATTGCCGCTGCGTTAGTGGTGTTCAATTTCTTTGCCAACATGCACATGCGCGGTATTTTTAAAGAGAACCGCATGCGCATTTCTGACGTAAATACCCAGCTAGAAGACTCGCTTTCTGGTATTCGTGTGGTTAAGGGTTTTGCGGCAGAAGATCATGAGCGCGAGAAATTTAGGGCAAGCAACTCCGCATACTTAGACTCCAAAGCCAACATGTACCAGGCTATGGGCAGATATCAGGCTGCTATTTCTGGCATGATGGGCGTTTTGAACACTGTTGTGTTGGTTTTGGGTGGTTGGATGATTGCTCAGGGTCAGATGCAAGCCATTGACCTGGCAACTTATGCGCTCTACATCTCGCTGTTCACCACGCCAATCATGAACATTCTGAACTTTACCGAGACGTTCCAGAAGGGCCTTGCGGGCTTTAAGCGTTTCTCGGAAATTCTTGAAACTCAGCCGGATATTCAAGATGCGCCTGATGCTCATGACATTCAGATTACTGCTGGCGATATCATCTACCAGGACGTTCATTTTTCTTACAACGATGCCGAAGACGTTATTAACGGCTTGAACCTTCATATTGAGAGCGGAAAAACTGTTGCGCTGGTTGGACCTTCAGGTGGAGGCAAGTCCACTACCTGCGCTTTATTGCCACGCTTCTATGATGTTACAAGCGGAAGCATCACCATTGACGGCCAGGACATTCGCTCCGTTACGCAGCATAGTTTGCGCTCGGCAATTGGTATGGTCCAACAGGACGTGTACCTCTTTGACGGCACCATTGCGGAGAACATTGCATATGGTTGCCCTGAGGCTTCTGCAGAAGACATTGCACTTGCTGCAAAGCGCGCGAACATCGCCGAGTTCATTGAGTCGTTGCCTGACGGATATGACACGCAGGTAGGACAGCGTGGAACAAGGCTTTCTGGTGGACAAAAGCAGCGCATTTCCATTGCGCGCGTGTTCCTCAAGAACCCACCACTGCTCATCCTGGATGAGGCTACTTCTGCCTTGGATAACGAGTCCGAGCGTGCGGTTCAGGAATCCCTTTCTGAGCTGGCAAAAAATAGAACCACGCTGGTCATTGCTCACCGACTTTCGACAATTATGGGCGCTGACGAAATTATTACCATCGATCACGGTCGTGCAGTTGAGCGCGGAACCCATAATGAGCTGCTAGAAAAGGGTGGAATCTACGCGCATTACTATCAAATGCAGTTTGGTGGTGCGCCAAATCTCGCAAGGCGGTAAAATAGAGCATTAGGTGCTTTGCGAAACGCGGTTTGCGACAGCAATCGTTCTTCTCGCGATGCGCTTAACCGCAGGTTTACAGTTTGCAAACCGACGGCTCGTAACCAAAGATCAAAAGTCAACGCATTGCACGCTTTGAAAGCGTGTTTATGCAGCTTGAATGAGAGAGCTACATGGCTAAAGATGATGCAGAACGTTCACGCTTCGCGCGTCGCCAGAAGGGCGCGCTTGACGCTGACGCAGCTGAAGAGTTGTTTACCAAGGTAGACGAGACAGGTCATCCTAACGAGGAACGCGCAGCTCTAGAGCGTGCTCGCAGGCAGGGTGGAGCTGCAGCGGTAGACGTTGACCCGCTTTCGGGATCTGATCCTTCAGGCTCAAATATCGAGAAGGTCATTACAAAGACGGCAGTCCTTTTTGTCCTGATTTTCCTGGTAATTGTTGTTCTCATGCAGGTTTCTTGCGGTGTTATTCGTCGAGCCAACACAGCAAATCTAACCGAATCAGTTACGGTGCGATCTGTTGCATCTGCATTGCGTGGCGGTGTCGAGTGGGGTAATGGATTTACACAGTTCCCTGAGGATTTCTCGGTCCAGGAAGCTGACGAGAACACTGGTCGCGTTGAGGTAACGGTTACCGACACCACCTCAAAAGACGTGCTTGAGTGCTATGCGGGATCTAGTGTTCAGGCTCAGGCGTTTGCTATTAACGCGCTGCTCAACCCACAAATTAATACCGTTGTCTATCACGTTAGCGTTCATAAAAACGATCAAGGTGAGCTGCAGAAATCTCAGCTCTTTGGATTCCTTAAGCCTGGTGGAGACGCAACACCTATCTTTACCTTTACGTTTTCAAAGACGCAGTCTTCTGATGGCGTAAACATCACCATGGTCATCACTGGTGCAAACGACACCATTCAGAAAGAATTGCGCGACCAGATTGCAACCTCATTTACGCCAGTTCGCGTGCTTGGCGGCATCGTTGGTGGTGACTCTTCAACAAAGAAGAACACCACAACTGGCACTACGGGAACCACTGGTACCACAGGTACCACTAACACCACAGGTACATCAGACAGTTCTTCAAGCACCAAGTAACCTACGCACCGCGAACAACAAAGTAAAACGTGCAAAAGAGCCGCTGACACCAGCGGCTCTTTTACTTACGCTACTGGAAGTGACTTACCAGAAGGTTGGCGCGCCTCAAAATGGTGTCACGGCGAATGATTTTGCACGTTAATTTGACTAAAAATCGCAGAATCGGTGTTTTCAAGGTCATTTTGGTCCCAAAAAGGTAAAAAACCCGTTTAGTTGGGGGTTTTAGTCTTTATGCATGACGATTTTGAGCCATTTAGAGCTAGCAATGTGCCGTCCGATTAGTGCCAACTGGCCTTTTAGTAATATCAAATCTTTAAGTAATTCCCTCGATCCCCAACTAAACGGGTTTTTTACCTTTTTCGCCCTATTTTGGAGCTCAATGTTTGTTTGATAAAAAATGAAACGAATAAAGTGCCTGTAAAATACATTTTCATGTATAGCGACGGATTTTTGCATAGCTACTGGCATAAAAATAGGTGCCCACTCTATGTGAGTGGGCACCTATGGCAAAGAATCATGTTTGATTTCGCTGAAGCGTAAGATTTTGCGCAAGCGGCGCAGCTTGCACGAGCCTTTACTCCTGCAGAAGCTGGGCAATCAAGCCAAGCTTTGTCTCAAACGAAACGCCACGAAGCTCAAAGTTTGGCTGCTCACGAGTAATTTCCATGGATTCGCAAACAAACTCACCAGAAAATTCAACGGCGTCAGCGATTTCCTGACCACACATAACTGCAGCTAAAAGCGCAGAAGCAAACAAATCGCCGGTGCCGTGCAGCATGTAAGGCAGAAGCTCAGAAACAATCTCGCCTCGTTCGGACTCAGTAGCAACAAAGTTGCGGATGAGGCCGTCGCCACGAACGATACCCTTAAGAACGACGCACTTTGCACCCATTGCAAGCAGCGAATCAAGTAGCTCATCTACCTGCTCATCTGTTAAATCCTGGCCAGCATAAGGAATGCCAGTCAGAATCGAAGCTTCAGTAAGGTTTGGCGTCAGAATATCTGCACCGTTTACCAGAGATTTCATCGCATCGCAAAGCTCTTGCGTATAGGTTGGATACATCTTGCCACCGTCGCCCATAACTGGATCGACAACGCGAAGCGCCTTTGGATGCTCCTGGTACAAACGCTGAATGCTTGCAACCTGCTCAGCAGCGCCAAGGAAGCCAGAATAAATGGCGTCCAGGTCAATGCCCTCTTCCTGCCATGCGTCAAGGTAGTCCTCGAGCATATTGGTGGTGTCATGCATGTAGAACGTAGGGAACTTGGTGTGTGCCGAGAAAAGCGACGTAGGTACGGAGCAAACGTCACATCCCGCTGCCGACAAAACCGGAATAGCTACGCCTAGCGAGCATTTTCCGTATCCGCAGAGATCGTGCACTGCGGCGATGCGAGGGATGTACGAGCCTTCTCGCTGGTACAGAACAGAGTTGGTTTCATTCATTACAGTTTCCTTTCACGTGGACTGATGGACCAACGTTCAAGAAAATCATACTCTATACTGGAAGGTGGATATTTGACGTATCCACCTATTTTAAGAGACGTAACAAAGGAGCAGAGATGGCAGATCAGCCTGTTGTCGGTATCATCATGGGATCTAAGAGCGACCTTGCAACTATGGAGGGATGTACCGCCGAGCTCGAGCGCCTTGGCGTTTCATACGAGTTGGTCATTGCGTCTGCACACCGTACTCCAGATAAGGTTCACCAGTGGGCCGAGACCGCCGCTGATCGTGGCCTCAAGGTAATCATTGCAGCTGCAGGAAAGGCCGCTCACCTGGGCGGAGTTGTTGCTGCATTCACTCCGCTGCCTGTCGTTGGCGTTCCAATGAAGACCTCTGACCTCGGCGGTATGGACTCCCTGCTCTCTATGGTTCAGATGCCATCTGGCGTGCCTGTTGCCTGCGTTGCCATCAACGGCGCTAAAAACGCAGCTATCTACGCTACTCAGATTCTTGGCGCATCCCTTCCAGAGTATCGCGAGAAGATCGTCCAGCTTAAAGCCGAGATGGCTGACGCATAAGCTGACACACAGCTCGCAAACAGAACTGCACCCGTATCAGCGCGTGCTCGCACGCAAGCACCCGCAACCGCACGCAATCACACACAAGACCCGCGCTTTAGAATGCTAAGGCGCGGGTTTTGTGTACCTGCAAAATATGATTATGCGATGACTTCATAAGATGCACAGAGATTTTTGTTTCGTGCATAGCTAAACTTTTAAGGGGTATCACAAGAGTATGACTAAGGTATGGCAAACAAGTACCTTCAGAAGGGAAGTGCATGGAATCAAAAAACGGCAAGCATTTTGCTTCATTCGCCGCTGCTGATCAGCCGGCTGGAAATACTCACACCTCAAAAACCTCCGTCGGGATGGCTTCTATGAAAAGCTCCGCTTCTTCAAAAAAAGATGGCAACAAGAAAACCTCTCCTAAAAAGTCTAGCGAGAAACCCGCTAAGAAGAAGGGTTTTGCCTACATTCTTTCCACAATCTTGCTGGTAGTTGGTATTGGCCTCTTGGTTGTTGCTGGCGTTATGTTTGGCAAGACGCAGCTTGAGTATCACGAGCAAGATGTCATCAACGAAGAGCTTGCAACATACGCAACAGTTTCCGAGAAAAAAGATGAAGCTCCAGTCATTGATTGGGCTGGCCTTCAGGCAGTAAACAACCAGGTAGTCGGCTGGATCCAGATTCCAGATACGCAGGTCAACTACCCTGTGTATCAAACCACAGATAACGACCACTACCTGCACACAAACGCAAAAGGCGAGTGGTCAATCGGCGGTCAGATTTTCATGGACTACCAGAACAATCCAAACGGCCTCACTGACCAGCAGACTATTCTCTATGGTCACCATATGAGAAACGGCTCAATGTTCCAGTACATCGGAGCAATGAATGACCAGTCTACCTTTGATAAGGTCGAGACCATCTGGTACGTCACACCTACTCAGACATATGAGCTGGAGCCTGTGTTTACCTATCACACCGACGAGGATGACGAGGAAGTCAGGCAGTTTAACTTCAATTCTGTTGATGAGTTCAGGTCTTACCTGAAAGATAGGCTTTCTAGGGCAGTAAGTTCTCGTTCCGATGCAGCAGATGTTATTTCTCGCGCAGATCATGTTCTTACACTCTTTACCTGCAATTACACTGACCAATATGGCAGGACCATGCTCATTTGCGTTCCAAAGACTGAGGCTCAGCCAAAGGCTCAGTAGCTGCAAGAAGGCCGACAGAAACTCCTGCAAGAGTGGTTCGTTAAGCTCAACAAAATGCTACTTTCTTAAAAAATTGTTACACGCTCCGAACATATTTGTTCGGAGCGCTTTTTCTTGCAATTTTCCAGGTACACTGTATGTACTGTTGCCAAACGTGAGAGACGTTTGATCAAGGGTGACTCAAGCGAGGCATCCGGAGGGGATCCAATGGAACTTCACGAGGAATGTGGCGTCTTTGGAGTATGGGCGCCTGACCGTGACGTTGCTCGACTCACTTATTTTGCGCTGCACGCGCTGCAGCACCGCGGGCAAGATTCCGCAGGTATAGCCGTCGGCGACGGTCAGACCGTGCTTATCAGAAAAGACACGGGCCTCGTAACTGAAGTTTTTAACAACGACGATCTCAACGCAATGCCAGGTAAAGTGGCTATCGGCCACTGCCGCTACGGCACCGCGGGTGCCAAGGGCTGGGAGTCGGCCCAGCCACACATGTCGTCCATCGATGAGACCCTCATTGCTCTGGCTCACAATGGCACCCTCGTTAACTTTGACTCCTTGCGAGAAGAACTGTCTTCTCGCCAGATTTCCTTTAGATCGCACACGGATTCCGAGGTAGCAGCCCAGCTCATTGGCTACTTCACGCGTCAAACGCACCGACTGCGCACCGGCATCGCCGCAACCATGAACCTCATCGAGGGTGGCTACTCCATGGTGCTCGTCCGCGAGAACGCGCTGTATGCGTTTAGGGATCCAAACGGCATTCGTCCGCTGGTACTTGGCCATATTGGCGAGGAGGGCGAGAATAACTGGGTGGTTGCATCCGAGACGTGCGCGCTGGATATTGTGGGCGCCACGTATGTGCGCGAGGTTGCCCCTGGTGAGATTATCCGTATCTCAGACAACGGCCTGTCTTCTGAGATGGGACTTGCTCCTCGTCAGCAGGCAGATTGCATCTTTGAGCAGGTGTATTTCTCGCGTCCTGACTCTATTATCAGCGGCCGCTCGGTATATTCTGTTCGTCACCAGATGGGCCGTCAACTGGCAAAAGAGACGCCGGCTGATGTTGACCTAGTAATTGGCGTGCCAGATTCCGGCGTTCCTGCAGCTGAGGGCTTTGCACAAGAGCTGGACGTACCCTTTGGCACCGGACTCATCAAGAATCGCTACGTTGCCAGAACGTTTATTCAGCCCACACAGCAGCTTCGTGAGCTGGGCGTTCGCCTTAAGCTCAACGCACTTTCGGACGTTGTCGCAGATAAGCGTATTGTGATGGTGGACGATTCCGTTGTTCGCGGCACTACTTCAAAGCAGATTGTTCAGCTGCTCAGAGACGCGGGAGCTACAGAAGTGCATGTCAGAAGCGCTTCTCCTAAGGTAGCGTGGCCCTGCTTCTACGGCATTGATACCGCTGACCAGCACCAGCTTGTTGCAGCAAAAATGAGTACAGAAGAAATTTGCGAGTACATCGGCGCAGATTCTTTGGGCTTCTTGAGCCTCGAGGGCCTGCTTGCGTGTGTGCCATCAAGGGGCTATTGCGAGTCCTGTTTTAGCGGCAAGTATCCCGTGGCAATCCCTGAAGATTTCCACCACAGGTTTTTGCCAGAGAACAAGCCCGATAACTTGCACCCGTCGTATGCACTAAAGTTTGACCAGGTAGAACAGCAGTTAATTGATGAGGGCCTCATGCCCTCAGAGCAGTAAGGGGAGAAACAATGATCACTTCCGCTGATCCAGCCAAGCAGATTACCTACGCCGACGCAGGCGTTGACGTTGATGAGGGCGCTCGCGCGGTTGACGCCATCAAAGCTGCTGTTGCTACAACTACTCGTCCCGAGGTCATTGGCGGCCTGGGCGGCTTTGGCTCCTGCTTCTCGGCCGCGGCTCTGAAGGATATGGAGGAGCCCGTGCTGGTCAGCGGCACCGACGGCGTTGGCACCAAGCTTGCCATTGCTCAGCTGCTCAACCGTCACAACACGGTGGGCGAGGACCTGGTTGCAATGTGCGTTGATGACATTGTCCCTATGGGCGCTGAGCCTCTGTTCTTCTTGGATTACGTGGCCGTGGGCAAGCTCAAAGCTGAGGCTGTTGCCGAGGTTGTTGGCGGTATTGCAGAGGGTTGCCGCAAGAGCGGTTGTGCGCTGGTTGGCGGCGAGATGGCCGAGCATCCAGGCGTTATGAACCCTGATGACTACGATCTGGCTGGCTTTGTTGTAGGCGTTGTGGACAAACCAAAGATCCTAGGTCCCGAGAAGGTCTGTGAGGGTGATATCATCCTGGGACTTCCTTCCTCTGGCATTCACTCCAACGGATATTCGCTTGTACGTAAGGTGGCCATTGAGGGCAAGACGGTCGAGGAGCTCAACCAGCCGATGGAGGAGCTTAACGGCGAGTCACTTGCAGATGCCGTTTTGCGTCCAACCACCATTTATGCAGGTGGATTGCTTGCTGCTCTTCGTGCAGGCGCACCTATCAAGGCTATGGCACACATCACCGGTGGTGGCATCACCGAGAACCTTAATCGCGCACTTCCTTCTCACCTTGATGCAGAGGTTGATCGTGGTGGAGACGCTGGTCCTGCATGGGATATTCCACCTGTTATTTCTTACGTTTCTAACGCCGCAAACCTGTCTCTTGATGAGCAGTATCGCACCTTCAACATGGGCGTTGGCATGGCCCTGATTGTGGACATGGATGACGTTGACGACGTAGCAGAGGCCCTTTCTGAACAGGGCTTTGAGCCATTTGTTATGGGTCAGATTATTTCAGGCACCGGAAAGGTGGTCTACAACGATGCCAATTAAGCTTGGCGTTCTTCTTTCTGGTTCGGGCACCAACCTTCAGGCTATTATCGATGTCATTGATGCTGGCACGTTAGATGCAACTATTGAACTGGTAGTTTCTTCTCGTTCTAGCGCATATGGTTTGAAGAGGGCAGAGGCGGCCGGTCTGCAAACTCTGACGCTCTCAAAAGAGACGTACGAGGATCCGTTTGTTGCAGATATGGTTATTGCCACCGAGCTCAAGCGCTATAACGTTGATTACGTTGTTATGGCCGGCTACATGCGCAAAGTGGGCGCTCCTATTCTGGAGAGCTTCCCTAATCGCGTGCTCAACCTACACCCGGCGCTGTTGCCAAGCTTCCGCGGCGCGCACGCTATTCAGGATGCGTTTGAGTACGGAGTCAAGGTGACGGGCGTTACCGTTCATCTGGCAAACGCTGATTACGACCGCGGCCCCATTATTGCTCAGCGACCTGTTGTGGTTGAGGAGGGCTGGACTGTTGACCAGCTTGAAGAGGCAATTCACCAGGTAGAACATAAGCTGTATCCTGAGGTGTTGCAGCTTTTTGCACAGGACAGAGTTCACGTTGAGGGCCAAAAGGTTCGCATAGAGGTAGGCAAGTAAATGGCGAGAAATGCCCAGATTAAACTGAGTGACGTAGCAACATCGCGTGTCAATAACCTGAACTTTATGAGGTTTATTGCTGCGCTAATGGTTATTGTTTCTCACTGCTACTCAGTAGTCTTGGGCGGTGATGCTGGCAGCTATTTGCTGAAGCTAACTGGGGATCGTTTGAGTCCCGGCGGTGTTTCCGTTGGCATCTTCTTCTTGTTTGGCGGGTTTTTAATTGCTCGTAGTTGTGAGCATTATCCTGAACCAAAGAAGTTCTTCTCGGCACGAGTTTTAAGGCTTTTTCCCGAGCTTTTGTTTGTTGTGATTTTGACCGCTTTTGTGCTTGGTCCAATACTCTCAACACTTTCACCTGCGGAATATTTCACTAATCCACAGACGTATAAGTACCTGCTCAATGGCGCCTTAATTATGGTTCATCAGTTGCCAGGAGTGTTTACTAACAATCCTTCGGGCGACGTGGTTAATGCTGCGTTGTGGACGCTTCCCGTTGAGTTTATCTGCTACGTGCTGTGTTTTATCAGCTATAAGCTCACCAAGTTTGATAAAAAGAAGTTTTTGCTGCTCTCGGTACCTGTTTTTGCGTTAGCGGCAGTGTATTACGTGAAGTTTTCTCCGCTTCAGCTAAGCGTTGTGCGTGCGGTTCTTCTATTTTATCTGGGTATTTTAATTTGGGTATTTAGAGACCACGTCACTATCTCGCCTGTTTTAGGCTTTGTCTCGATTGTTCTGTGGTTTGTTATGGTCTTTGGTGGCATCGACAATCTGGCAATGCTGACGGTTTTTCCTGTTGCTTGCTTCTGTCTTGCGTATGGAATGGGTAACCACTTTAGTACGTTTGGCACCAAATTTGAGCTTTCCTATGGTATTTACCTTTGGGCTTTTCCAATTCAGCAGGCGTTAGTCCAGTACTTCCCATCATGGCATCCTTATGCAAATGCACTGGCTGCAGCTTTGCTAGCAACTTGCGGAGCGTTTGTGAATCACTTTGTTATTACTGCACCGCTTGGAAGATACCTCAAAAAGCGCCGTCAGAAGGCTCTTGAAGAGCAGAAATCTTCCGAAGTACAGAAGTCTTCCGAAGAGCAGTCGGGTGCTTAAGGGCAAGAGCCCAGATTAAACTGAGCGACGTAGCAACATCGTGCGGTTATTTTGCCAGGCCTACTAAATAGAGAGCGGTTTGCATATACGCAAACGATGTAATGCCCCAGATAAGAGGCACAGCTATGTCCCTAATAGTCTGCAGGGCCTCATGAGTAGAGTGTTTGGCTATTTGCGTGAAGACGCCACAGACAATAATAAGGGTGCCAATGCCCATAAAGGCTGGAACAAGAAATTGCTGTTTCAGCGAGACTTCGGTAGTAAGAAACATTAGGGCGATAAAAAATGCGATGCCCACAAAGATATAGAAGAGCATGAGCATTCCAAAACGGAGTAGATCAAAGTTTGTGTGCTTAAAAATTTTACTCAAGTTCCTCTTTCCAAGAAGCAGATACACCGTAAAAAAGTAAAAGGCAGCCATAGAAATACAGATAACCTTATAGACATCCATAAGTGCCATATGACCGCCTTATTTGCTAAGTTGACTTGTTGCGTGTTTCTTTGCTTATAGTAGCGCAGTTATTGCAGTTACAAGTCCAAAGATAATGCCTGGGGCGTTAGCAATCATAATAGGAACATCGCGCTCTTTCTTGAAAGCGCCGTAAACAAACCACACGGTGCAGTTAATCATAGCAACTAGTGGTTGGATAAAACTACCTTTGTTTCCAGCAAGGTTATTGGTAATTTGAGGGATATAAGAAACATACATCATGACTGATAGTATGCTGCCAATCTGTCCCATCTTGTTGAAGAAGTTCTCGTTAAACGTAATGGTGCGCTTTTCTGTCATGTAAAGTAGCCTCCAATGGTTGGTTAACGGATTGCTGGTTCTTACCCAATCACTTAAGAAGATATTCGTTAGTTCGTTGCCGAATAACTCGCATCAATCCATTGGCAGAGCTCATCAAAGTCAATGGAGCCATCCAAAAGTATGGAAATCCAATGCTCTTTATTCATGTGGTACGCAGGCAAATAACCATCTTGATGTAGAAGCATTTCCAGAAGAAATGGATCGTCTATTTTTACATTAACAAGATCGTAGTGTTTGAATTCTTTCAAGCCTAGCTTTTTACTAGGTACATCGGCAACAAGCGCAAACCACTTGTTATTGTGGGGATGACGTAAAACCGCATAGGTTGGAGCTGTTGAGAAGGGATAGTCAGGGTCTATACCGTATTGATTTGCAACGTATTCAAACAACTTTTCTCGCATGATCTGATCTCCCTAGTCCATATCTTATTATGAATGACAGTCTCTCTATAGAAAGTCTGAAATTATTATCATCCCCAGCATACGCACCTTAAACAGCTATACTAAATGTGTCTGTGTATGTAATCACAAAGTCCAAGTGAAGGGCGTCATATGAGTCGTGTTTCTCGTAGAGAAGATGAGTTCTACAGCATGTTCTCTGAGTTTTCTGCACTGATTGTTTCTACAGCAAAACTGTTTGTCTCTTACATGGAGTCATTCCCAAGTCCAGAAGATTATGATGTTCAGATTAAGAACTATGAGACGCTTTGTGACGACCAGGTAGGAAAGATTATTTCTACCCTTAACACGTCTTTTATCACGCCATTTGATCGCGAGGACATCTCGCGTCTTGCTTTGCTTATGGACGAGATTGCAGACGGTATTGAGAGTGTTTCTGCTCACCTCAGCATGTATGACATCAAAGAGATGCGTCCAGAGGCTGTTCAGGTAGCTCATCTCATTCTGTTTGCTTCAGAGGAGCTGCAGAAGGCCTTTGATCGTCTCCCTGATTATCACAAGGACGATTCGGTCATTCGCCACACACGCTCGGCAAATGAGTATGAGGACCAGGGGGACGTTGTCTACCGCAACGCTCTGAGCTCTATCTTCAGAAATGTTGATGATCCAATTGAAATTCTTAAATGGAAGAGCCTTTTGGATAGGCTTGAATCTACCCTTGATGCTTGCAAGCACGTTGCAAACGCTGTCCAGAATGTCATTGTGAAAAATGGCTAGTATCCTGCTTATTGCGGTACTTGTTTCCGCTCTGATATTTGAGTTCATTAACGGCTTCCATGACACCGCAAACGCTATTGCTACCACGGTGTATACCAAGGCTTTGCCTCTACGCACAGCAATTATCATGTCCGCTATCATGAACTTTGTCGGTGCGCTTATGAGCGAGAAAGTTGCTATGACAATTGCTTCTGGTCTGGTTGATATTCAGCTACAGCTTTACGTTATTTTTGCTGCACTGATGGGCGCCATTGTTTGGGACCTCTTTACCTGGTGGTTCTCAATCCCAAGCTCATCTTCGCATGCACTTATCGGCAGCCTTATCGGTGCAACCATCGTCTTTACCGGTAGCACTGGTCACATCCTCTGGGTTGGCGTTGTGGAGAAGGTTGTTATTCCTCTGTTTACCTCGCCGCTTATTGGTATGGCACTGGGCTACTTTATTATGAAGCTGGTGTTTGAGATTTTTGCTGACTGGCCACCTAAAAAGGCACATGGCCTGTTCCACCGTCTTCAGGTGCTCTCAGCTGCCTTTATGGCATACAGCCACGGCAATAATGATGCTCAGAAGACTATGGGAATCATCACGTTGGCGCTGGTTACCGCAGGTCTTCACGACCCTTCTACCGGCATCCCTCTGTGGGTCAAGCTTCTCTGCGCAACTACTATGGCTTTGGGTACCTCCATTGGTGGCGGCCGCATCATGCGTACCGTTGGCGATGGTGTTACTAAGCTCACACCAGTTATTGGCTTTGTCGCCGAGACAAGTTCTACCGTTGCAATTGAGCTCATGACTGCACTTGGAGCACCAGTCTCTACTACACAGGTCATCACTACGTCCATTATGGGTGCAGGATCTGCTCGTCGTCGTAGCTCCGTACGCTGGGGCGTTGCGCGCAAGATTATTGCTGCTTGGTTTGTAACGCTGCCAGCTACTATGGCACTTGGCGGACTCATTGCTTTCCTGACCAGTTTTGCTCTGGCATAACCCATGCTCAACGTTGTACTGGTAGAGCCCGAAATTCCCGCAAATACGGGAAACATTGGTCGTACCTGCGTGGTTAGCGGAACTCATCTGCACTTGGTGGGCCCGTTGGGTTTCTCGCTTGATGACAAAAGCCTCAAACGAGCAGGTATGGCCTACTGGCAAAGCCTTAACGTTTCTGTCTACGATAACTGGGATCAATTTCTGGAGAAGAACGGTCTGGCCCAAGCATCTGGCTCACCTGCTACGGGCACTGCACACGACGCTGTTGCCACGGTCGACAGCGCTTTTACAGACGGTAGATCTCCGCTGCACTTCCTTACCAAGAAGGCTAAGAAGATCTACATACAGGCAACGTATTGCGATGGGGATTACCTCATCTTTGGTAAGGAAAGCTTGGGATTATCCGAGGAACTCTTGGCCAAGTACGCAGACGAGTGCGAGAGAATCCCAATGCTGCAAGACTCCGCTAGTCTGGTCAACCGTGAGGACTGGAGCCAAAAGCACGATGCGCTTGATGGCGATGATCAGTACTCCCACCCAGCACTTTTGCAGCAGGATATCTGCGGAAACTTTATTGATCCCAATGAGTTCTCGGTCAGTGCGCTTAACGTTTCAAACGCTGCCGCTATTGTACTGTACGAAGCGCTACGGCAGATTGGTTTTCCAGGAATGGACGCGGGGGAGTAGTTTTCTGGCTAGAGTTGTGCCTGCCTGCAGCCACTTCAAGAATACGCAAACAAAAACCCGGGTGCCTCGCACCCGGGTTTTTGTAATTGCATTAGAGCCTTCTGTTATGCTTCGGTTCTTTTCCTACGACGCAAAATAAGAGAAGTTCCCAAGAAAGCCACAGAGGTTAGGGCTGTGATAACAAGAATTACGCTTGAAGCATCGCCAGTCTCGGGTAGAGCGCTTTTACGCTTTGCTGGGGCCTGAGGAGCCGCAGGAACCACAGGGTTCTTTGTGTAGTAGAACGTATACTCAAGCTGGTCAGCAGAAACATATCCGGTGCTATCACCCTGAAGTGTGTAGCCATCAATCTCACGAGCAGAAACATTCTGCAGGTTGAGCGTCTGGCTGCCAATTGCATCGTCGGAATGGATTTGCTCGCCGGTCTGTGCGTCAACGTAATGGACGGTATAGGTGTAGCGAGCCTCCTTGCTATACGTGAAGGTCAAAACGTTGTTCTGGGCATTTTCATCAAGAACCATAGAGCGAGAAGAAACGTCTACATAGGCGTAGTCTCCGCGATCAGCTGCGTCGAGAGCCCACTTGCTGACAAGAGAGCCAATTTGAGCGGTCTCAGTTGTGGTTGAGAGAATCTGACCATCGTCTGTCTGGTGAATGACCGTGTAGGAGACGGAGGAGTCGTTCTTCTTCCAGAGTGCGTGGAGGGTAATGTCACCTGTAACTGCTGCGGAGAAGCTGTAAACAGAGGGGTTACCGTTGGTGTAGAGAATCCAACCAGCAAAGGTGTAGCCTTCTCGTACTGGATCAGCGGGCTTGGTAGCTGCGTCTCCGTAGGTAAGCTCCTGCGAGTTGACTGGTGAGCCACCCTCAGAGTCAAAGGTAACGGTTGCGGTCAGAGGTGCCCACTTGGCGTACAACACGGTATTGGTTGCAGGCATAGTGGTGTCGGTAATAGGAGTGCCCACAGTTTCCGAGTTGTCGTACCAGCCCTTGAAAACATAACCAGGACGTGGTGAAGTTAAAGAGGCACCAGGAACATCGGAGCTGGCATTAAAGGGCTCTCCAAAGAGATGGGAGCGCGTAGCAACAGTTGTACCAGAGCTTACGTAGGTAACGGTATAGGTATTGCGCTTATAGCGGTGCTCGATCAGGTTGGAATTGTAATTAGTGATGAGATAATCGTAGTTGTATGGCTGCCAACTGGTCCAACTAAGTGCATCGTAATTGGTTCCATCAAAATGACCAATGCTCGTGCGGTAGCCGTCATACGAGAAGCCAGGATGTCTATTCTCGCTCTCAAGATAGCCATCACCACTGTTGTTTGAAATTTCTGTAATCATGCCAGATCGTGAAAGCGTGTGGTCTCCGCCCATATCATAGGTGCCATCAAGGTTTTGATAGTAGTAGAAGCGGTAACGCGGACCAAGAGTAGTGAAATTGGTATAGCGTCCGTAAATTTCAAGCACATTATCTGCAGTGATTTTAGAACCCGGGTCAGTTGTTTTTGCTTGGGTGGTGGTTGCAGTACCGTAAACACCAGGGATTATGCCGTACCAATAGTAGGTTCCAGAAGGGTCGTCTGCACGCATGGCGGCAAGCATGTCGTCGCTGTACTTGTTGCCGGTATTGGGGTTGATAGCGTAAGGATTAAACGAGTCACCATAACGAAGCGTCAGCGTTGCAAGAATGGAACCGTTTCTCTTTGGACGCACATTGACGGTAATAGTTGCAAGATTGTAGTAAACGTTAATAGTGGTGGAACCATCTGCTGCAATAGGAGTTGGATCGCTCTCGTGGCTGTATGTTTCAAAGCGGAAAACGCCTGTATTTGGCTGAACGGGAGCAGTTTCAGTCATTGTTCCAACAGTTCCAGAAGCTGCAGTGGTTGTAACGTAGTTGTAGTTAGAAGGGTTGTTTGGATCCTGAATAAAATAGGCGTAGTGATACGTTGCTGTTGCTGGAGTCCAAAGTGCCTTTGCAGTAACAGGCTCTTGAGGCATGGTGGTAGGCAAAGAATCTGCAATACCATCGTCATTAAGGTCCCAACCAGCAAAGGTATAACCAGTTCGTGTTGGATTGGGGACGGCAGGAACAGCATCTCCCGGATTTCCAATTACAGGGGATAGCTCACTGCCGGAAGTTGAGAAATAAATTGCGCTGCGAGGATTGCGGTCATAGTAAATGTACTTAACAGCCTTGCCATCTGCGGTAACCTTGAGCGAAAGGTCTGTAGTTGTGCGTACAAAACCTGGATAGGTAACATCAGAGGCAGTAACAATTGAATTGGGTACACCGTAGTTTTGTTCGGAGGACGCCTCAACATAATTTCCGGTAGTCATCTCTTTCATGCGTTTAACGGTGTAGGGAACAGAGCTAGGCGTATAATAGACGGTCTGTTTAATGTAGTGATCTGAACCAGAAGCAACGCCAGTAACGGTTGTTTGAGCAGGATCTTCCAGGTTATAGCCGGTAATTGTTGGAGCGGCAACTGACCAAGATTCTCCCTCATTTACAACTTGCTTTGAAGGCGCATGAATCTCTTCATTGTTCAGTACATTAACGTATGAAACAACAACCGAATATTTACCTGCATCTTCAATAGATTCAGCAATTGCAGATGCAGGCAGACTGCTCAACACAAGAGCAAGAGCAAATAAAATGCTCAAAACTTTCTTGACACGCATTATTTCTCCTCAAACGACAACGAGAAAAATAAATGATAATTAATGTCGAGAATAACTTGCTGCTCAAGCTGCAAATTGACCATAAACACACAACTCACTTCTCCTTAAGGTGCAGGAGAAGTGGACGCTTTATTGTGACCAGAGCTAGCACTTGATCAGTGCGCTTAACGTGTTAAGCAAGGTCGCCATTGTGCTACACACAGCATTGAAGCAAATTTTTCAGAGTATCGAGGTTCACTAGGCCTTTTTGATTGGATGTCTGATGACAGTCTTTAGTTTTTCTGGAGCTACCTTGCGCACGTCGCTCAAATAAACTTCATGATGCATGCGCTCGTCAGTGATGTCTAAAACGTATCCTTGACTCTCCATGTATTCATGCATAAGAGAGGCGGTTTCAGGCTCACTATCGTAAGGTCCAATATGCATGCATTGTACGCAGAGACCTTCATCATAGGTAAAGAATTCTACCTTAGAAAAATCTAGTTTCTTTTTCTTGGTTGCTTCAGTAATAGCCCAATCGAAGTCTGCTTTAGTAACAAAGTCGGGTAGGCGAATGACTGAAATCTACTTGAAGTTTTCTTTATGAGCGTAATTAACACCGTGAGTATCCTCTTGCCACCAGAATCCCTCTAGTGGAGGAACAACAAAATTAAAATATCCTTCAATATGATGAGTGCTCTTTTTACTCATTTTGATGGTATAAGCAACGCCGTAAAGCAGTCCTATTGACTGCTTGTACTCACCATCTTCTACGTTGGGATCTCCAGATCCTCTTACTGCAAGATAATTAATAGACGGAACAGTTATTATGCCTGGCTTATTTTTTGGCGCATAGAGCTCTTTAAATTCCTTTTTGAAATCGAACGCCATCAATCTCAGCTTCCTTTGCGATAGTTTTGCGAAAATCTTATTGTATCTGGTTACCTTGATTATCTTCTGTTGAGGAAAGCACCTTAGTAAGCTCAAGTAAAAGCTTTGACTTCAGCGTCTCTAATTCTTCTGGAGAAGGACAAGTAGAGCTGTCATACATCTTTTCCATGGGGTACCACCAGACGGGACCTTTACCGTTGCGGCCGTATTCACCCAGGTCACCGGAAACCCTAGGGAACAAATGCCAATGAAGATGAGAATCTCCGTTACCAAGCAGCTCGTAGTTCATTTTCTCGCAGGGAAACGCGCGTGATACCGCTTCTCCAACAAGGGACATTTCTTCAAGAAACTTCAATTTGAAGTCTGCGTCTAGCTCATGAAGCTCTGTTGCATGTTGCTTACACAGAAAAATTGTATATCCCTTAAAGTGCTGATTATCACCTAAGACAACATATCCCGTTTCCAATTCTTTGACAAAATAAGGATTATTTCCTTCTTTAATCATCTGAATTCTGTCGCAAATCAGGCACATTCTTTAGTTCTTTCTTTAGATAGTAAATATTGAAATTTATCAAAATATAAAGTTATAAATTGTTGTTTTCAGCTTCAACGGGTTTCTCGGCAGATTTCTTAACAAAGAGTTTGCCGGATTTCTTGAGCTGATAGGCAAGAATCAGGATGGTAACCAGCATAACAATCGCAGAGACGGCGGAGCCTTCTGCACCAAAATTTCCTCCAGTAAGCCAACCTGGACCATCGCTAGGAACAAACTTTAGCAAAGAGCTACCTGTGGCGCTTCCGCTTACCAGAACGCCAAAGATATTACCCTGAGCAAAGTTCCAAGCTCCATGAACGCCAGCAGCTCCCCAGAGATTATCAGTCTTGATGATGTAAAACGTTTCCAAGACGCCAAAAAGAATTAGGTCGATCAGGGATTGTATGCTAAATCCGTTGTTAAACATGTGCAGAAGACCAAATAGGCTGCTTGAAACCACGATTGCAATAATCTTGTTGGACTTCTCTGCCATGACAGGAAGAAGCCATCCTCTGGTGACAAGTTCTTCTGTTCCACCCTGAATTAGCCAAAACGGAATGGTGAGAAGAACAAAACCGAAGGCATAGGGCGTAAAAGCAGTGTCAACTAATTGATAAGTTCCGGTCAAAATGAGAATCAGCATCACAATAGAGAAGAGAAGAATTCCTAGACCAAAGCCCTTGAGCAGCTCTTTCTTGCAGTTGTCTTTGTAAAATCCCAGAGTAATAATCGAACGTTTTTCAAAGAATTTTACCCACAGAAAAAAGAGATTTGCAATAAAGACAAAGGAAAGAAGCGTTACCAGAAGATAGTAGTCTCCAAAAATCTCTCTCAGATTGAGGGAATCGGAAAGACGATCTGGAAGTTCTGGGTGCGCCATGTAATAAGGAGCAATAATAAGAGCTGCTGAGAAAGCCGTTACAATGGCGCCAATAATTTGTCCAACGGCTAACAAGAAAACAGCAAAAAAGGGACTAAGCCAAGCTGGAGTTAGTCTCTTTGCCAGCTTGACGTCGGAAAACATGCGATTTTCTTGCATAAAAACTCCTGGCAGAGGTGCTCAAAGCACATCATGTAGATGGCGAAATTTCATCGATGATAGCGGCAGACAGTGCCTGCCGGTAATTAGTTCTCTTTATACTCTAAGAGAAAATCGCAACAATCGCCACCGTGGCCTATGGTTTTTGTACGACCCCAGACAAGCTGTGGATGTAAGTTGCCATATCCCGCATCGTCACTATCACAGTATGCAGCGGTTATTTCGGGGCAGCCATATCTTTTGGTTATCTCGTAGTAGGGGCAGCTCACAATATTGAGGCGAGCTTCGTTGCCATGGCTTTCCGGATACTCAAAGGCAAATCCAGCACTTGCTGTGCAGCTTTTCTCGATACCTGATTTAAAAAGACGTGGAAACCTGCGTGCAAGACCAAACGTTTTGATGACCCATTGGAAGAGCGGGACTCGTTTGGCAGCAAATCGCTGGAAATACTCGCGAATATACCAGACGGCCTTTTCTTGTGGGATGCCCTCTGCACGTAGAGCTTCATATACAGCAATACCAGGGTAAATGCGCTTGTAAGAATGAGCGCGAAGCTCCTTGGAATCTGATGAGTTTTCTGCGCAGAGCGCTTCGTATCGCTTTTGTGCCGCCTGTGTAATCTGATCTGCTTTTGCCGTGCCGATCTCCTCGGCGGCTATTGCGCACGTATCTTTAATGAGCTGCTGAACTTTCATATGAGCCTCACAATTTGTAAGAAATGCCCTGTTGAAAAGCAAAGTAGAACGTACTAACAATTGTACGCTTAAATTTTATGGAACGCAGCAAGCGTAGATGTCCAGCGATGGTTTTAGGTAAAGTTTTTTAGTATTTCCAGGCCAAGGAGTAGTGCCTTTTCATGCGAATCTTTGCCAAAGTCTCTCTCGTCATATTCGTGGACGTTTGCCAAAGAGTCTGCTGTAAAGAGGAACTGTCCAAACTGCGCCCCTCGTTTTCTGCAGCAAGCAGCGAGGGCTGAGCACTCCATCTCTACAACTGAGCATCCTTCTTGCAGGCGATACTCAACCATATCTTTTGTCTCACGGAAGAAGCCATCAGTAGTCCAGGTAGTACACGTTTCAAAAGGGAGGCCGTCTTTTTTGAAGGTCTCTTCTATGACAGAGATTGGCTCTTCGTCGAGCTCTATATATCTTGATGCTGGAAGATAGTGATAGGACGTTCCTTCTGCTCTAAGAGCTTTAGTTGGGACGAGAAAAGCATTTTCTTGCATCTCTTTTAGAACGCCGCATGAGCCGACTGCAATTACTTTCTTACATCCACAGGTAACCAGTATGTCCATTATCTGTGTGGATGAAGCAGATCCAGTAGGGGATTGAACTAAACAGATTTTCTCGCCATGTGAAGTTAAGGCGTAGACTTTGATGTCTCGAGAGACGGTCACGATTGTTTCTACAACTTCTGCTCCATGTTGGTTGGCGTAATCATGGACAACGTCTCCGAGAAATGCAAAGAGGCACTTTTCTGGTAGTTGACCTGCGGTCCATTCGTGATCTGCCGTAATAATCTCCGGGGAGACATTGTCATATTCTAAAAGCGGTATTTCGTTTTTATAATCACGGGAGCTCCTGAGTTGGAAGTGTCTTTGAGAAGTCTACCATCATTAAACGTTGCACTTGCTTTGAGAATTCAAGGAAAAAAATAGCGTCGGACAAACAAAACAAATTAAAAACCAATCTGTTTATTGATTGACAACGTATACCATTTGTATCAAAATCAGCTTAAAAGGAGCTGATACTATGGCAACAAGTCCTACTCAAATTCGCATCGATAGTAATGTTAAAACAGAAGCAAATGAACTGTTTAAAAAGCTCGGCATTGATATGTCAAGTGCCGTAAACATCTTCTTACGCCAGTGCGTTTTGCACGGAGGCCTTCCTTTTAAAGTGGAAATCCCAAAGTTTAATACTGAAACACTGGCTGCCATGGAAGAAGCACGCGATATCATGTCAGGTAAAATTCAAGCAACATCCTACAACACCACAGATGAGCTGTTTAAAGATATGTAGCACATCATGTCTAGAAGTTCTTTTGTGTACTCCTCTGGGTAATTGATGGAATACTCGCCATGATATAAGTCTTTCTTTATTTCAAGAACGCTACCAGGCAGTGCCTTATGCAATTGTTCTGCTGAACGGATCATCTTTTTCTGTTCTTTTTCGCCGACAAGTATATGGATGTTGGCGTGGACATCTTGAAGGTTGGGCTTTACCTCATAGGATGTATTTGCTTCCAAGAATGCAATCATGTTCTCTTTTGAGATTTGTGACGTGTCCCGATAATAGTCTTTAAATAAATCTTTACGAATATGAAGATAGTCAAATTGCATTTGAGCAAAGCACTTCTTTTTCACTAAGCCATAACTTAGAGAAAACATCGGTTTAATCAGGGCTTTTGTCAGCTTGGACGGAATGACAGATGCACTTTCAATGACAGCGTTTTGACAAATTGAGTTTCGTTGCGTCAGCATTTCTACTAAAATCTGTGCGCCAAGGGACAGGCCTCCAATAAGGAGAACCGAGCCTCCAAATTCTTTATCAATAAAAGAAATGAGCCGACTTGCGTTTTTCTCGATGCTTATAAAATCATTGTTACTACCTGCATGTCCGTCAAGGATTGGCAGCACAACGTGATACCGATTCTTTAGCAGTTTAGCCTCGGCTTTATAATTCCACCAAGATAAACCGCCACCATGAAGCAGCATGATTACGTCGTTATTTTGTTTTCCAAACTCTATTGTTTTCATGGCTGCTCGAATCAGTCACTTAGCTTGAATTTTCTGTGAGATATCTTTCTGTATTCTGCAGGAAATAATCCCGTATTGTTTTTAAAATTTGCAGCAAATCTTCCTGCATTGGAATATCCAACAGCTGAAGCAATCTGCTCTATTGCAAAGTCTGTAGAGGTCAGGAGCATTTCCGCATGACTCATGCGTCGCTGCTGGATGTATTCAGAAATAGTGCAGTGATATATGCATTTAAAGGAGGTTTTCAATTTTGTTGTACCCATGCACGCAATTCGAGCAAGCATAGCAAGTGGAAGCTCTGTGTTGTAATGGTCATTTATATAGGAGGCAACATTGCTCAAGGCATCTACGTCCTGTTGAGATATCCTTGTACAAAGATCATTTTTACTCTTTTTCCCATGTTCATAAACAAGAGAAACGGCTTCCGCAACCTTAGATTCATAGAACAACTTTGCTGGTATGCCTTCACCTTTATAATCCCAAACTTGCTGTAAAAGATGTGACATCTCCGGAAAGTTAAACGTTTGCCCTATACGACTAAAAGCCTCATGTGGCGGAATATAGTCATCAGGATATTTTTCACGTAGATATTTTTCATAATATGCAGGGAATACTTCTATACCCACGGAACGAACTGGAATGTTCTTATGAAAAATGGCCTTATAGGCTTCATGTCCTCCGTAAAAGGATTTTACACATCCTGCAGTTAGACGGCGGTAAGGAGTCAACTCTTCACCGGACACAGAATCGTAATAAGTAATACTTAAACATTCTGGTGTGTTAAGAGAGATAAAGCTATCTTCAAAGAAATAAAAATCATGTATTTTGATATCAAACAGATTCTTTTCTCCGTAAACCCAGTAATATCCACAGGCTACTTCTTTTGGAGCAAGGTACAGTTTTCCAGCAGGGCAGTAGTTTGGCGACGACTTTGTTTCAACAAATCCACTGCGAGTAAGCCAATCTTCGTAAAACTCACTGATTCCCATGTATGCACCTCAGAATCATACAAATCGGACAGAATAACATACCAATTAGACGAATAACAATTAGTAGAACTATTTCGATTTCCCTGATATTTTATGCTGTTTTTAAGGTTAGATACAACTAACTTCATATTGTTATAGCGTCTTTTAGATTTCAATATGAATGCAAACGGAGGTCATTAATCATGACAAACAAAAAGAATATCAAGAAACAGAGCCTTACAGTCAAGGAGCTCATTACAGCTGGTATTTTTTCAGCACTCATTTTTCTATGCATCGCACTGAGTGGGGGTCCGTTTGCAATGTTTCCTGCTTTAACTTTTTATTATCCAGTAGGCGCTGCACTCCTCGCTGGGCCTGTATATCTTTTATTAGTGGCAAAAGTTCCAAAATCAGGACCAATTTTTATAGCGGGGCTGTTAATGGCAACTTTTTGTTATGTAACGGGTATGCATATTGGCATGACTATTGGATATCTAATCGGCAGTATACTTGCGGAACTAGTAGCATGGATCAGGCGCTATAAAAGTATAAAAATTAATATTTTGTCTTATGTTGTTTTCTGTCTTGGCGGAACCGGGTCATACATTGCCTATTTCATTAATCCGCAGGCTTGGATAAGCCGAATGGTGGAGAAAGGTACGCCACTTGAATATGTAGATACGATGACAGCATCTGTCAACCAGTGGGTCTTGGTGACTATGGTAGCTGGCACGATTTTAGTTGCTCTTTTTAGTGGTTTTATCGGCAGCAAGCTTCTAAAGAAGCAATTTGAAAAAGCTGGAATAACGTCATGATTCGGAGCGCGTATACAATAAAACACTTTGAATCACGATTTGATCCACGCACAAAATTTATCCTACTTTTTCTATGTGTGATTTCTTCAACGATTGCAACATCACTCCAATACGAGAGTGTGCTTGTTTTTGCAGTTGTTTTATTTGGGTGTGCAAGCGGAAAAGTTCGTAGGTCACTTTTTTACGCAGCATTTTATGTCATTTTTTATATGGTGACGCTATTTATTATGTCGCTTGAAAAAGGAATACTTTATACCGTCTTTACAGCTTGGCTCGGCTTGTTTTATACAGTCTACCCTTGTGCATTCCTGGCAAGTATTATTCTTTCTACAACTAAGGTTAATGAATTTCTGACCGCAATGAACAAAGCGCGTATCCCTAATAAGATTGTTATTCCTTTAGCAGTTATGCTTCGATATATACCGTCAGTTTGTGAAGACTGGAACCATATAAAAGACGCCATGCGACTTAGAGACGTGAACCCCTCTCTAGTTGGATTTTTTATAAATCCAACTATGATGGTGGAATGCCTTTATGTCCCGATATTGATGACAGCTTCTAATACAGCTGATGAGCTTTCAGCTGCTGCAGTTACACGCGGGATAGAGAATCCAAAACCACGCACTTGCCTTCTTCAAATAAAGTTCCGGAAAAGGGACTGGATTGCCATTGCTTTTGCAGTTTACGTGCTTGTTTTGGGTTGTATTTGGAGGGGTTTATAACGCATGATTGAATTCAGACATGTGTCCTTTTCGTATGACTTGCACGGAGAGCAAGAAGATATTCGCAAAAAGGATAGTTTGCGCGACATCAATTTAAAAGTGAACGATGGAGAATGTGTCCTTCTCTGTGGAAAGAGTGGATGTGGTAAAACCACAATAACTCGCCTTGTGAATGGACTTGTTCCAAATTTTTATACAGGTAAGTTGACCGGAGAGGTTCTACTTGATGGGCGCAACATTCCAGAAATGCCAATATACGAAGTTGCATCTCATGTTGGGTCAGTATTCCAGAACCCAAGAACGCAGTTTTTCAATGTGGATACAGATAGCGAAATAGCTTTTGGTATGGAGAATCTTGCATTACCAAGAAAACAGATTGAAGAAAAAGTAGCTTCCACAGCAAAAGATTTGGAGATTGAAAATCTCCTTAAACGAAATATTTTTTCTCTTTCAGGAGGAGAAAAGCAGAAGATTGCCTTTGCTTCTGTATATGCTATGAGTCCATCCGTTTTTTTGTTAGACGAGCCATCATCCAATCTGGACATTGAAACGATAGATGCTTTAAGAGCCCATATAAAAAGGCTTAAATCTCAAGGGAAAACTATTTTAATTGCCGAGCACCGACTCTATTATCTGATGGGAATTGTTGATCGAATCATCGTATTTGATGAGGGACAAATAAAAAAGATTTATTCTGCCAAAGAGTTCCTAACTTTGACTGATGAAGAACGCCAGGACATGGGTCTTCGAACTACTAACTTACAAAAAGAACTTCCCGAGGTAATTAACGGAGAAGCGAGCAGTGTAAAACTAGAACTGAAAAACATTTCTTTTTTCTATAGAAACAAAGTTGTGATAAGGGATATCAATGCAAGGTTTTCACAAGGTGAAGTTATTGCGATTGTAGGAAAAAACGGTGTCGGAAAGACAACGTTTTCTCGGGCTCTTTGCGGACTACATAGAGAAATAAAAGGAGATTTTTTCTGGGATGAAAAGGTAATTCCAACAAAGAAACGACAGAAAATCTCTTACATGGTTATGCAGGATGTGAACTATGAGCTTTTTGCAGAGAGCGTAGAGAAAGAATGCTCCTTCGGAATAAATAGACCAGATCCACGAGTTATTGCAGAAACGATGGATACGCTGGATCTGTTGCCTCTTGCCAAACAACATCCAGGCACGCTTTCTGGTGGACAAAAGCAAAGGGCGGCTGTTGCCGTGGGGCAAGTTTGCAAAAAAGAAATAATCGTCTTTGATGAGCCTACCAGTGGCCTAGATTACGAAAGTATGATTAGAGTGGCGAGAATCGTCCAAAGTCTTTCCGAACAGGGGAAAATTATATTTGTTGTTACGCACGACTTTGAATTCTTTTGCAAAACATGCAATCGCGTGCTCGTGCTTTCAGATGGTGAAATTAGCTGTGATTTAAAGTGTCGCGTAGATAACAAGGAGCAGATAAAGCAAATGTTCTTTTCCGCCATGGGCGAAAAAAAGAGGTGATCTGTTTGAATAAAGTTCGAGAAAATCCAGTTAAATTACTTCTAGAATGGGCAGGAAGTGATAAGTGGTACTTATTTATGTCTGTATTATGCGCGTTCTTGAGTGGATTATTTGTAATTGGACCGTATGCTGGCATTTATCAGTTGATGGACACCATTCTACTTGGAACGCTAACGGAGAAAGTATTGATAGACTGTATTGTCTTGGTGACCACAACGACAATTCTTCGCATGGTGTTGCTTGGTCTGTCAGGCACACTCTCGCATAAAGGCGCTTATAACGCTTTGTTTAAGGTGCGCTGCATGATTATAGAACATCTTGCTAAAGTTCCACTTGGATATGTCAATGAGCGGAGTACGGGCGAAATTAAAACTGTTTTGAATGAGGACATTGAGAAGTTAGAGCTTTGCCTTGCGCATAATATTCCGGAGTTTGTCAGCTACTTTACTGGTCCTGTAGTCATTTTTGCTTATCTCGTGACCGTGAATATCCCGTTGGCACTTATTTCTCTGGTTCCTTTACTTTTAGACATTCCGATAATGATGAGTGTGTTTAAAAAGATGTCTGAGGTATTGCCAGAGGCTAATACATCTCTCGCTAACTTTAATTCTGTCATGGTTGAGTACGTCCGAGGCATGCGTTTAATTAAGGCATACCGAATGGGCAGTAAATCATTTAAAAAATTTAGAGAAGCTATTCTCGATGGAAATAGAGCATGGAACAAGATTTCGAAAAAAACTGCACCTTTATACGCAGTATTCATTCTATTACTTGAGTCTGGACTTTTATTGATTGTCCCACTGGGTGGAAAATTTTTCCTACGAGGATCAATCACAGCCAGCGTGTTTCTCTTGTTTGCTTATGTGGGCTCATTGTATTTAACGGAATTGCTTCCACTTCAGCAACTGTCTAGTAATTTTGCGCAGGCATTTAGTGGCGTTACAAAAGTAAAAGAATTACTGGCACTTCCAACTTTAGAAGGTGGAGATCCTTGTCCTAAAACCCATGATATAGAGCTAAGAGACGTGAGCTTTTCATATGATGGAAAACTAAACGTGCTTGAAAATTGCAGCTTACATATCCAAGACGGTGAAAAGATTGCTGTTGTAGGCGCTTCCGGAGCAGGTAAAAGTACAGTTGCAGCATTGATTGCACGTTTTTATGACGTGGATAGAGGAGAGGTTTTGATTGGAGGAAAGAATGTCAAAAGCATCCAATATGAAGCGCTCCTTGAACATATTTCACTTGTTTTTCAAAAAACTTTTCTGACACAGGACTCTGTTTTTGACAACATTCGCATGGGGATGAACGCCTCTTTGGAGCAGGTGCGGGAAGCAGCGAGAGGTGCACAAATTGATGATTTCATTATGTCGCTTCCTAATGGATATGATACAAAAGTTGGAAGTTACGGTTCTCGCTTCTCAGGCGGAGAAAAGCAGCGAATTGCCATCGCAAGGGCAATTTTAAAAAATGCTCCAATTCTTATTTTGGATGAAGCGACGAGTGCTGCTGATCCAGAAAATCAGATGGAAATTGACAAGGCAATTAGAAATCTATGTATAGGAAAAACAGTCATCATTATTGCGCATAGACTTAGTGTGGTTGGAATGTGCAATAAAGTTGCAGTGGTGGAGAATCGCACGATTTCAGATTTTGGTACTCACAACGAGCTGCTTTTACGTAATAAGTACTATAAAAAAATTTGGGATGACTATGAACTAACAAGGAATATTACCTATGGAAAAGGAGAGTTAGGAAGATGAGAAAAAATCTTTTCCATAAAAGTAGCCAGTTTTATAGCGGTTTAATATTGACTGTCTGTGAAGGGCTTCTTTCCGGAAGTAATTATATTGTCATTTATATGGTGCTTAAGATGTTGTATGACCAAGTCGCTGATATGAGTAAGATTTTCAGCATATCTTGCTTTGTTGGGGCAATCTTTGTATTACGACTTGTAATTTACAGCATTGGTTATACACACACTCAGATAGGCGGCGCTGAGGTTTCTAAAAATATTCGACTCGGTCTTGGCGATAAGTTGAAAAGGGTTCCACTGTCCAGATTTACTTCAAAACATGAAGGACAATATATCAATATTATGACGGCAGATGTAAGCAGCTATGAGCAGATTCTGACGCATAAGCTCGCCAGCCTTGTAAAGAATGGAATTTTGACATTAATAGTTATTGCCTTCACGTATGTACTCTATTTTCCGGCCGCGGTCATTCTGGCCAGTTCTCTTCTTTTGTTGATTCCAGAAATGATGCTGTCATTTCAAATTGTAAATAAGTACGGCGTGGAGAAAAACTCAGTTACGGCAGAAGCCATAGGACAAATAGTCGAATACATTGACGGAATTCAGGTTTTTCGATCTTATGGAATGGGCGGCACTAAAAATAGAAACACAATAGACGTTATGCGAAAATTTAGCACGGTCAGCTATCAATATGAGGCACATGGTATACCGGTTAATTTTGCTTTTAACATAGTAAATTGGCTTACTGTTCCATTGGTCATGTGGGTTGGTTTTCTCGCATGGCAATCGGAGGATATTCAATCAATCAGTTTTTTGTTTCTGTGTATGCTGCCAATGATTTTAGCCAAGCTTGTTACCGCAATTTCAGTTGATATGTTTAGTTACAGGAACCTTCTGATATCAAAGACAAACATTCTAAATGTGTTGGCAGAAAAAGAAGAAACGAAAAGTGCTGATGTTTTTCTCCCAAAGAAGTATGACATCTCATTTCACGATGTGTCGTTTTCCTATGTATCTAAAAATCCTGTTTTGAAAGAAATGAGATTTTTCATCCCACAGCATGGATTAACTGCAATCGTGGGAGATTCCGGATCTGGTAAATCAACGATTCTGAATTTGATTGCAAAGTATTACGATTCGGAAAGTGGAGAAATAAAAATAGGGGAGCAGTCGATTAATCACGTCAGTTCAGAAGATGTTCTAAGCCTGATTTCAATGGTTGATCAGGACACCTTCTTGTTTAATGACACGGTAAGGGAAAACATACGCTATGCAAAACCCTCTGCTACATATGAAGAGATAGAAGATGCTTGTAAAAAAGCTAACTGCGATACGTTCATTTGTAAAATGGAAAAAGGCTATGACACCCCTGTTGGCGAGAATGGAAATCTACTTTCCGGTGGCGAACGCCAGCGACTTTCGATCGCTCGCGTCATATTAAAAGACAGCCCAATTTTACTTCTTGATGAAGCAACATCCTCTTTGGATATTGAAAACGAATTAGCTGTAAAACAGGCAATTTCAAATCTTTTACAAAATAATAAAACCGTTGTAATGATTGCTCATACACTGTCCACTATAAAAAATGCTGATCAGATTCTTGTGGTGGCTGATGGGAAAGTTGTGGAGTCCGGAACTCATAGTCAGCTTTTGTCGCTGAATGGTAAATATTCTGATATGTGGAATGCTGAACAACTTATTACGGCATAACGTAGATTGTGATCTAACTTATAAACGAAGAGTGCTATAAGGGTTATTTTCCGGCGAGGATTATCAAATTTGATTACTTTTCCACTGCTAAATCTAGAGATCATCTATTCCGCGTCAGACTGCTTCGTTGCGGTGATAGAACTTTCTAGCATCTTGCGAGACAAGATCACAACACACTCAACATGGCACGAGACGTGAGAAACGATGTGGGTTGTGTGCGCACAGATGAAGGCAGTTTTTTCGCCTGTTTGTGTAAACATATCCGCTTTATGACTTGTTCCTCATGACTGGATGTGCGTGGATAATCTGATACCGTCTCGCCCCCTGTCAGCCATCTTGGATTCTCCTTGAGAGTCCAGAAATCCCCAAATCATCTTCTGCTTTTTTCGACCATTCAATCAGGCGTAAATAAACTTCCTCGGTTGACATCGTTACGAGAAGACATACCCGACTTTGTTTACGCCTATTACTCCTCGGCGCAGGACGGTGATGTCGATTGTCTCGTAGTCCGCTTTCTTTATTTCAGCCGCACCGATGGCGATTCTCGGTATCTCCGTGGTCTCGATTCTGGTGCGTGGTATCTCTATCGTCTCGACTCCCATCTCATGGAGTACGTCCTCTGGAAGCTCATAGTTCTGCTCTACCAGTCCAAAACAGGTGAAGCCGGTATCAACGCAGAACGAGATTAGCTTCTTCTTGCCGATGTTGTAGATGACGCAGTAGGATGTTCCTATCAGGCTGCCCAGCAGGTATCCGAGAACAGGAAGCTGGAATCCGAGTGTCTGACCTATGATACCTCCAATATGTGCACTAACGAGGTATCCGCCGGACACAACGACCATATCCACGAATGCCGCACCCATCTGCTGTGTGGTCATCTTTCCTGCAGCGACGAGAATGCTGTTCTTTGTGGTCTGCAAAACCAGAGCAACAACGGTGCCGAGAAGCGTCGGGCTGATTCCCTTGAGGGCTTCGCCAAGCGCACCGCTCTCGCACATGATGAGAAGCGCAGACGATATCGAACCGCGAAGGAACCCTTCTGCACCTGCCGATATTCCTTTCTTACCTATGTGCTTGACTGTGGAAAGGTCGAGTTCTCCGTTCTTGATGAGGAAGTCGATGGCTTTATATATCTCCGGAGCAAGTTGAACGGCTACCGTTATGGCTGCCGTAGTGTATCCGGCTTTCAGAGCTTGCTTCAGCAGGTATTCCGTCTTGATCGCGCCCTCAGCTGTGACGCCATGCTCCTCTGCTTTGAACTCCTGCTTCTTGCTTTCCTTTGCCATCTTCTCGAGGTCTTTTCTGGAGGCAGATCTGGACTCCACACCCTCGTCGTTTGCAAGCTTGTCGGTCAGTTTCGACTCTGTCTCGCCGTAGGCTTTCGACACGTCCTCACGGATAGGTTCGTTTCGGAGTGCTTCCCGATGTGCAGTCTGTTTTGCGGTATCGAGCTGATCTGACGGAACGAGCCTGCCCTGACCCTGATAGCTCGCCTGACCGGTGTCGGGATTGAAGTGAGCCTGCGCCCTGGCGGTCTGCTCGGCGGTTCCGTAGGACTTGGCACTGTAATCCGTGCCGGATTTCAGGTGAATGTCCACGGAGTCCTTCGCCGTGCTGTGAAGAACCACTGCGCGGTCTGCCGAATCTGCCGCCACCGCATCAACGTTAAATGTGCCAGCTTCCCATTCCTCGAGCATGTAGCCCTGCAGCTGCCCGATTCCAAGATTGCGGTACTGGTGGTTGTTGATATTATCTTCAAGCTGCTTAATTGCCGCTTCAACGGCACTGACGTATTCCGTGCCCATGTGGGCGCCTACGTCCGCTCCCATTATCGCTGCGGCAAATTCCCAGCCTTGTTGTACTTCGCTTTTCGTCTGCATCGATAGTTACCCTATTTGTTCATGAAGCTCTCAAGCTCATCTCTGTAAAGATGGATAGCTCCGTAGAAGAGCATCTGCCTTTTCATGAGGGATTTGTTCCTGAATATCTCTTCGGATTTGACTGCGACCTGCTCACTGACCTTCTCGAAGGCATCTGCTCCACTTTCGAGAATCTTCTTCGCCGCATTCAAGAAGGCAGGAGCCTCCTTCTCGCCGTCAGTCTCTTCTTGCTTGGCGATCTCTCCGACGGATTCCTCTCCGGCGTTCTCAACGATATCTTGCTTCATCGTCTTCAGGAAACTGGGAACTGGGAGGTCTGACAACTTCTTTAGAAACTCGTCGTAGCCCTCTCGGCTGGTCAAGGCTTCCGGCTCAACATAGAGGACAGCCTGATTGCCTGCCCATCCGTATTTGACGCCGCAGTCATCGAACTTCACGTCGATGACGGGGATGAGCTTGTCTGTTCCCTTGATGTCGCCGAGGAATAGGATCTTTCCTTGTATGTTTCCGGCTTTCTTATTACCGAGCCACACCTTCTCCGTCCAAGACACGACGCTGATGGAGTTGTCCCTTGTGCCGACAACCTTATCTTCAGCATCGTCATGTGTCTCGATCATCTTCTTGAGCTGATTCATCAGAAGCTCGTCCTTATAGACTACGATAAGCGTTTTCTTCGTTTCAAGCATTGCAACATGCCTCCTGTTAGCTCACCATGCAAACAATATGTATCTCTATTCTACGTCCCGTAGAAACGGAATGTAACACCCTCTATAAGTCTTTAAGTTTCACGCCTTCGTCTGTAATCCACGTGATTTGCTCGTTTGATTCGCCGCCTACGATGCATGCCGCTGCGGCAGATGGGCTGCTGAACGTCGTATCCTCTGTGAAAACACCGTCCTTAACCGTTCCGGCATCAATCAGTTCCTTGCGATGAATCTTTATCCATTCCCGACAGGATGCACGTTCCTCCGGGCATATTTCCGAGCCCTTGAGCACGATAAAGGCATCCCCAGAAACGTATCCGTGCGCTACCGCTTTCTTGCCTGCAAGGTGAAGGATGATCGCATTGCCAGCATCTTCGGATATCTTCGGCTTCCTTGCCGGTGTCTTTTTCTTTGCAAGAGGTGCATCCTCTGTCTTCTTGGTGTTTAGTTTGAAGTTCGTTTTGTCGAATAGATCTTCCGCTTCAGTTGGCGAAAGCCTCAATCTAATGCAGAGTGCAAGAATTGTCTGCTTGCTGGTTGGGTATTCCTCATCGTTGCGGAGTCGCTGTATGGTTTTCACGCCAACGAGTGATTTGTCCGAGAGAGCTTCGACCGTCATCTTCTGCTCCCTCATGAGCTGGACAAGCGATTCGGCAAACGACCTAGGGAGCGGTCTCTGCCTTGCAGCGTATTTCGCAACATTCTCCACAACGGCATTAAGTGCCTTGTTGTGCTGATTGTGCTCATCGTCTGCGCCCACCCAATATGCCGAAAAAATCGGTGCGCAGGGGCTGATGTTATCGTCTGTGCTTACCCAAGGTTTACTCATGTTTTCGCCTCGATAAGTTCCTATTCTCCTAATCTCGCGAGATCGACCCCTTCTCCACAAGAAGCAGCTATCGCCGAAAGCCCCTGTTGCATGCGAGTTTCAGCCGCGTCACCCATCTGTGCGTGACATCAAGACAACACACTCAACGTGCTTGGTGTGAGGGAACATGTCCACAGGCGTCACGCGCTCGGTGGCAAATCCGCTGTCGAGAAGAACTTTGAGGTCTCTGGCCTGCGTCACAACGTTACAGCTCACGTACACAATTTTCTTCTGGGCTAGCTGAGTTGTTGCTTTAAGGAAGGTAGGTGTTGAACCTGCACGAGGTGGGTCAAGAATAATAACGTCAAAGTTTTGACCATCTTTTGTTGTTGTACTAGCAATGAGAATTCAAGCGTATCCAAATAAAAGCTCACTATCCATTTAGATAAATGACCCGAAAATTCATCTTCATAATATTCCAACAATCAAAGCCTGAACCGCCGCTACAAACGATATGATCAAAAACGGAGTGACTACAAAATGTTCCTTGATTGCCAAATGCTTCATCCAGTTGCCGAGCTCATAATCAGGATGCCCCTCTGTTCCGGGGATGACAATCTTGCTCTTATGTTTTCCTTGGAACAACAGACAATCCAGCAAAAAGAAATCTCCTAAGTTCAATATGCTCCACTGAATGTACCCCATCCAAAAAAGATTCCAAAAGTCCGAAATGCCTGTATGTATAAGACTTGCTATTGAATATATGAAACAAATCCCGCAAATTACAATTGTTATGATGAAATTTATATTTTTTTCCTTTTTTTTCATCTGTTCAGGTGCAGCTTTCTGAATTGCCTTTGGATAAGAATCAAAAAAGTATCTTGGATTAATAAGTACCAAGACTGCTACTGCACCGTTAAAGATTGCGGCTATTGCAATCCCGTCCAGAATCGCTCGTATATAATCCATAAAACTACCTCCTTAGCAAATTCCATTCTTTGTCGCCGTATACTATGCTTATAACTTTGCTGTGACAGAAAATCAAAGAGTTTTGTTCGCGCATAACCTTATAACCATAATGGAATAATTACCGTTAAAACGAATGACAGAATAAGACTTATTCCGCAAAATACAACAAGCTTCATCACCTGGCTTTTGGCATTAAATTCAAAGTTATCATTTCTGTAGCCTCAATACGGCAAAAAGCAGTTCTGTAGTTACAACCCTTATGTTTCCAGTAGTCAGAACTGTTGTCAAACAGTCTAAAAAAGAATTCCGATCATTTGCCCAAACCGGGGCAGTTCTTCGGAATCCCTTGATTTCAAGCCTTTTCTATACTGTTTAGTCCTTCACCCTTGACATCAATACTACCGTCTCCACATGCTTGGTGTGAGGGAACATGTCCACAGGTGTTACGCGCTCAATGACAAACCCGCTGTCGAGAAGAACTTTGAGGTCCCTGGCCTGCGTCACAACGTTGCAGCTCACGTACACGATTTTCTTCTGGGCTAGCTGGGCTGTTGCCTTAAGGAAGGCGGGCGTTGAACCCGCGCGAGGCGGATCAAGAATAATGACGTCAAAGTTCTGACCGTCTTTTGCCTGGGCTTGCATGTAACGAGTGGCATCGTCGCAGATAAATTCGGCTTCAAGTTTATTGTTTCGAGCGTTTCTGCGTGCCATCTGAATGTTGTTTTCAACCTGGTCAACGCCAGTGAGCAGAAGGTTGATACCTTGAGCCTCAGCGGCGTGTGCCAAGCAGAGCCCAATGGTTCCCGTGCCACAGTAGGCGTCAAGAACTCGCAGGCTGCTGGCTTGCGCGGAAGTGGCTGCCTGAGTGGAGGCGCTGGCCTGCGCGGCATCGGCCTGCGTGGTGCTGGCAAGCTCGGAGCCAGCTAGCGCGCCGTCGATGGCCAGCTGATAGAGCACCTCAGTTTGCTGAGGGTTGGTCTGGTAGAAACTGGTTGGGCCAATCTCAAACGTGCACTTCAAAAGCTTGTCGCTCATAGACGTTGAGCCCCAAAGCAGACGGGTTTCTCGCCCCAAGATTGCGTTGGTGCGCTTCTGGTTGACGTTCAAGAAGATGCTGGTCAGCTCGGGATGTGCCTTGCGAAGTGCGGCAATAAACTCCTGCTCATGAGGCAGATGCTGTCCGTTGACTACCAGCACAAGCATGACGTCGTCGGTGGCATATCCGCAACGCACCACGCCGTTGCGAAGTGCTCCTTTGCCGCGATCTTCCTGATAGGCGTGAATGTTGAACTGGCCGGCAAGATACGCCACATCGTTGAGGATAGCGCGTGCTCGACCGTCTTCTACCAGGCATTCCTTTGAAGCAATAATTTTGTGTGTTCCGCTTGCGTAGAAACCGGAGCGAACCGTGCGACCTTTGCCTGGTGCAAACGGCGTGGCCGCCTTGTGACGATACGCTAGAGGCTCGTCCATTCCGCGGATGGGCTCGATAGTTACGTTATTGATGCTTGCCAGCGGGGCGAGAAGTTCTTCTACCTGCGCCTGCTTGCGCTTAAGTTGGATAGGATAGGGGACCGAAAGCCATTCACAGCCTCCGCAGCTACGCGCAATAGAGCATGTTGGTGTCTTGTATCCCATAGGTCCTCTCCAAATCTTGGGTTACTACTATACCGTTTGCGGGCTTAAATGGCACGTTGAGGGGATTGTTGTATCTAATATGTTTCATTTTTTGTATCGTTTCCCGTTTGCCTAAAAAACCGTTAAGCTAACAGGCACAGTATTTTGGCGAGACAAAAGAGGTGGACTATGGCTCTCATCAGCAAAATTGGTATTATCGGCGCTAATCACGTTGGCGCACACGTTGCAAACGCCCTGCTTTACCAGGGACTTGCTACTGAGCTCTACATTAGTGACACAAATGAGGTCCTCTGCAAGGCTCAGGTAAATGACCTGCTGGATGCAATGCCATTTTATCCACACCCTGCTCGCGTTTTTGAGCTTGATGACCGCTATGAGGAGCTTGCTGGGTGCGACATTATCGTTAACGCCGCAGGTCATGTAGCTGCTGCTGCAGGCAACCGCGATGGTGAGCTCTTCGTCACTACTGACGAGGCTAAGAAGTTTGCAAAGCGCATTACAGACGCGGGCTTCGATGGCGTTTGGGTTAACATCGCAAACCCCTGCGACGTTGTTACCACTGAGCTTCAGTATCTGACCGGCGCTGATCCAAATAAGGTTATCGGTTCCGGCACAACGCTGGATTCCGCCCGACTCCGCCATGCACTTTCCGGCGCTACCGGCTATCCAGCATCTTGCATCAACGCTTGGATGCTCGGCGAGCACGGCAACGGTATGTTTGCTTGCTGGTCGCACGTCTCTATTGGCTGCCTCACCCTCGACGAAGTTGCAGCTCAGACAGGCAAGACCTTTGATCTTCCAGAGCTTGAGCAGGCTGGTCGCATGGGCGGTTACGTCACCTACAGCGGCAAGCAGTGCACCGAGTACTCCATTGCAAACGGAGCCGTCGAGGTCATCAAGGCTATCGTCCACGACACCAAGCTGATCACGCCAGTATCCACGCTGCTCGACGACGTGTATGGCGTTTCTGGCTTCTACTCTTCACTTCCTGCAGTTATCGGGGCCAATGGTGTCGAGAAGGTCTTTGTGCCTGAGCTCTCCGACTCCGAGATTGAGGCATGGCGTAAGTCTTGCGAGCACGTCAAGGGCAATATCGAGCAGCTCGGTTGGCTTGAGGTAGACGCTCGTATCGACTAGCGCGCCGCGGGCTGCATGTGCGCCGTGACCCGCGCTGGCTGCGAGCTGCGACGGGCGCGAGGTCGCGGGCTGCGACGGGCGTGAGGCTGCGAGTTGCATCGCGCTGCAGGCTGCGACCAGGCAATAGTGCACACCGAACACCGAACACACCTTGGGGCTTCTCCCGAGGTGTGTTTTTGTTCGACCAAGTTGTTTCTCTACCATCTTTTGATTGCCTCTGGTTACGAGACTGAAAACCGCATCAAATCTGAGTAAATTTGCTCAGACATGGCGAGAAAACCGGCAAAACTACTCAAACATGGTGCACTTTTCCGGCAAATCGTTCAGACATGGCGAGAAAATCAGGCTCCATGGAGGGCAACCTCGCGCACGCTTCAAAGCCCGCCTGAAAAGTGCAAAGAATCTGTATTTGAGGTACAGATTTTTTGACAAAATCAGGCAAATCCACAGTTTCTTTGATGTTTTTAGGCAAAAGTTACAGATTCTTTGCAGAAATCAGGCGCGCTTGATCCAAGCCTTGCAGGTCGGTGATTGTTTTCGAAGAGACGGCCTTCTCGCCATGCACCAAACGCATCTTGTGCGTCCAAGCGCTCACCGCGTACCGTCAAAACCACCACCTCACCTGCGATTTTTAAACAATATTTAAATAAAAATTTTCTTGACTTGTAATCAATGTGATATCACAATGATGCCAATATAAAGCTCATTGTCACAAAGGAGATAGTATGAGCACCGAGAAAATCATTAAGTCCAAGAGTGGTTGGCTGTTCCTGCTGATTACCATTGTTCTTTTTGTAGTTGCAGCCCTGTTTTTGGTTAATTTTGTACTCAGCGCTATCGCTGCAGACAGAAATCCTCGCCTGGACCCATCGTTCCCAAGCATCATTGGTGCACTGGTATTCTTCTTTGCAGGCCTGTTTGTTTCGAGTGGACTATTCAGTCTTCAGCCTGGTCAGGCAAAGGTGTGCGTGCTATTTGGTAAGTATATTGGCACCGTTAAGGACGAGGGTCTTCGCTGGGCAAATCCTTACTACGCCAAGACTCTTTCTACAAACTTAGGAGACCTTTCCTCTCTCTCTACAGGCGTGGGAACTCCAAGTATAAATGTGCACACCTCTATCATTTCCACTCGTGCTCGCACGCTGAATGGCGACGTCCTCAAGGTCAACGACCGCATGGGTAACCCAATCGAGATCGCCGAGGTTGTCGTTTGGCGCGTCAGCGATACCGCCAAGGCACTCTTTGACGTTGACGACTACGATAGCTACGTTGCTATGCAGGCAGAGACCGCACTTAGGCACGTTGCCAGCATTTACAGCTATGACCACATGGAGGACGAGTCCGAGTCCAACACCGCAATTACCCTGCGTTCCAATATTGAGGAGGTCTCCGAGGCGCTTCAGTCCGAGCTGAGCCGCAACCTTTCTGTTGCTGGTATCACCGTTGACGACGCTCGCCTCACGCATCTCTCCTACGCTCCTGAGATTGCGCAGGCAATGCTCCGCCGCCAGCAGGCAGAGGCAATCATCGCTGCACGTAAGAAGATCGTCGAGGGTGCCGTTTCCATGGTTGATATGGCTCTCACCCAGCTCTCCGAGAATGGCGTCGTTGAGTTTGACGAGGACCGCAAGGCCGTCATGGCCTCCAACCTTATGGTTGTTCTCTGCGGTGAGTCCGAGGCTCAGCCTGTGCTTAATACCGGTTCCTTGCAGCAGTAAAGCATGGCGAGAAACCCATGGCACCTCGCAAACAATATCCACTTCGTGTAGATCCAGAAGTCTGGGAGGCAGTTGAGCGCTGGGCACAAGATGACATGCGTTCAACCAATGCTCAGGTAGAATGGATACTTCGCGATGCCCTAAGAAGAGCAAAGCGAGCTCCAAAAGCTCAAGACACTCGTGTGAACAAGATAGATAAATTGGAAGAAGGAAACTAACATGGCCGACAACATCCCACAGCCACCCGTTCCTAACGCTCCCGTATCTCCGGTTGCACCCGCTGCGCCTGCCGCACCCGCAGCCGCCGCGCCTGCAGCCGCTGCTGCGCCCGTGCCTGCAGCTTCTCCCGCACCAGCTCCAGCAGCACCGGGTGAGGTTGTCCCTGTACTGAGCGTTCAGCACTTCACCAAGAAGTACGGCTCTAAGGTGGCTGTTTCTGATCTTTCGCTCGACGTTATGCCTGGCGACATCTACGGTTTTATCGGCCACAACGGCGCAGGTAAGACAACGCTTATCAAGTCCATTGTTGGCGCTCAGCCATTTGAGGGCGGCGTCATCTTTGTGGATTCAAAGAATGTGCTGGTTGACCCTGTTGGCTCAAAGCAGGTCATCGCTTACGTCCCAGATAACCCAGACATTTACGAGTTCATGAGCGGTATTAAGTACCTCAATTACGTCTGCGACATCTTTGGCGTTCCTGCGGAGAACCGAGTCGAGCGCATTACTACGTTGGCCAACCGCTTGGGCATCACTGATTCCCTGGCAAATGCTATTGGCAGCTACTCTCACGGTATGAAGCAGAAGCTGGTTCTGATTTCCGCTCTGCTCCACGAGCCAAAGCTCATCATTTTGGACGAGCCATTTGTTGGCCTGGATCCAGCAGCAAGCTTCGAGCTGAAGAAGATGCTGCATGAGCTTGCCGACCGCGGATCTGCCGTGTTCTTCTCGTCACATGTTCTTGAGGTTGTCGAGAAACTCTGCAATAAAATTGCAATTATTCGTCAGGGTAAGCTTCTTGCCGCAGGTAAAACGGATGAGATTCGAGGTAATGCCTCGCTCGAGGAAGTCTTCCTTGGCCTTGAGGCTGGCGCGCCTGGCGTTTCTTCCGATATTGCTCAGGACATGGCAACCACAAAGGACGGCGCCGCTGTTCAGCCAGTCATTCCTGGCGCACCTGTAGCCGCCGCACCTACAGCCCCCGCTGCACCTGCAGCACCAGCAGCACCCGCGGCACCAGCGGCACCTGCAGCACCAGCCGTGTCCGCAGTACCCGCCGCGCCTGCTGCACCTGCCGCGCCTGCTGCACCAGCAGCCCCAACTGTGCCCGGTGCACCAGTGCCTCCGGGCGCTCCAGTTCCTCCTTCCTTCTCTAAGGAGAACTAGTCATGGCAAACAACGTTCCACAGGCTCCTCAGCGCCCCGATGTGCCTGAGCAGAACCTGCAACTCTCAGGAGATGTGTTTATTCCAGCTCAAGTAAGCGCTGGTCAGGTTCCTGTTCTAAATCGCTCTGAGCTCAAACTGCCTTCTGACCTCAAAGTGTTCTGGATGCTGCTTAAGGTTCAGATCACCATGATTTGGACTACGCAGGTTGTGGGAGCTCGAAAGAATTTTGAGAAAAAGGTTGGCGCAAACGCCCTGCCTATTGTTGGCGGCATTTTTGCAGTTATTGGCGCGCTCTTTATGATGGTCTACATCTACGGCGTTGCTACAACTCTAGCCATTGCCGGCTTCACAAGGCTGCTTCCTCTCGCGGGAATTCTTGTTGGCGCTCTACCTGGTGTTATTTTGACGTTTGTAAAGGCCAATGGCGTGCTTTTTGCGTACAAGGATTACGACTTTATCATGTCGCTTCCAATCAAAAAGAGCACCATCATTTATTCTCGCGTAGCAGCTCTGTATGCTGCCGAGGGTATCTGGTCTATTGTCATTATGCTGCCAGTCTTTTTGGCTTACTTCACCTTTGAGGCGGTTACACTTCCACGCTTGATTGGCGCCTTGTTCGCGCTTCTTCTTGGGCCTAACCTTGCAGTTTCTGCTGCAATTCTCTTGGCTTTTGCGGTTGCAGCCCTTGCTGCAAAGCTGCACTTTAAGAACTTGGGAATGGTCATCGGTGGCGTTTTTGGCCTTTTCTTTATGGTTGCCTATCTGTTCTTTATCTTTACGGTATCTTTCAACGCAGACAAGTTTGCCCCAGCTGTGGTGGGTAATTTCCGCGACACCGTCTTTAGCGTTGCAAGTTCAGTTGGCGTAGTTTATCTTCCATCACTATGGATTGCGGATTTCTTTAATTCTGGCTCAATTGTCAGTTTCTTACTGTTTGTCTTGGTCTCCGTTGGTGCTCCTGCAGCAATTGTGGCAATCATTTCTCGCTTCAACGACCGCATTAATGCGCTGGTAAGCGAGGATAAGGTCCAGAAGAAGTTCACCACCAAACAGATTTCCACCAAGTCTGCGACGCCATTTGTTGCTTTGATTAGAAAAGAGATTCTGACCATCACAGGTTACCCAGCAGTCTTTATAAACATGCTTTTTGGCTGCTTGCTGATGGTTATTCTCGCCTTTATTTCTATGTTCTTTAGCACGTCGTCTATCGTGGCCTACTTTGTTCCTGCGTCCGAGGTTCCGCGCTATCTACCTTTGGCAAGAACCATCTTTGGTATGATAACCACCTGGTTTGGCACCTCGATGTTCTGCGCTGCCAACTCCGCTGCTATTTCGTACTCGCTGGAAGGCCGCTCAAACTGGCTGATGGCAACCATGCCCGTTTCTTCAAAGCAGATTTTTGGCGCAAAGATTGCCGTTAACATGATCTACGTGCTCATTTTCAGCGTTGTGACCCAGATTTTCTTCCTGATTCCTGGTCACATCACCATTGAAACGGCGTTGAGAAACGTTATTCTGCCGCTCTGCATTGTGTTCCTGGTGTCTAACGTTGGCCTGGCCATTGATATCCGCCGACCAAACTTTGACTGGACTTCCGTCATTGATATCACCAAGAGAAGCCTTTCGGTCACCGTATCTTCTCTTGTGGGCACGCTGGGCTCCATGTTTGTCATTGGCGGCACGTTCATGATGATGATTCTCCCGGTTATGGATTCGTTCAGCTCTTCAACGGGCGTGGTTAACGAGACACTTCCAAACATCATCTTTGTCACGCTGTCACTGGTGAACGCAATTATCGGCTACCTGATCTTTAACAACACCGTTCACCGAGGAGTCAGAATCTAACTTTTGTGATGCGCGCGGGCGACGTTTTGCGATTTCACATCGTCTACCAGCGGTAACAGCACAAAATCTTCTGTCGAGAAGAAACTTTGAGACGCCCACTGTATGTCGTTTATCGAATGGTGGGTGTCTCTTTTTGTGCTTTGCGGTACGGTAGGGT
>CALIAZ010000039.1 GCA_938045565.1 uncultured Atopobium sp. | reverse complement strand
CTGTTAAGACATTCTATAGAGAAAATGATCGTATTCGTCTTCAGCCAGAAAATGATTTTATGGAGCCAATCTACATACAAAATCCTGTCATTTTAGGTAGGGTTACTGCACTTATTAGATCAATCTCTTAGTCATATTATGGGTGCTGAGTTAAGACAAACCAAAGGGAGAATAACGTTTTTTGACACTATACGAGGTATCTCGGTAGTTTCAATGATTTTGTTTCATTTTACCTATGATTTGTTCTTTATCTCGCACGTTAAGCTTACGTGGTTTAACCCTCTGCTTATGCAAATCTGGATTCCATCAATTTCGTATCCTTTTATTTTTATTGCTGGTTGCATGTGCGCCTTCTCTAAAGATTCTTTTAAGCGTGCAGGAGTTTATGGCCTTGTAGCCTTAGCAATATTTGCAACAACTACCATTGCAAAAGTTGATACTCCTATCACATTTGGAATCTTCTTTTGTATGACCTCATGCACCTTGGTAGAAGCTCTTATTTCACATTTCGCTGTTCCACCAAAAGGATATGCAGCAGCAATTCTTTTGCTTTTAATTTTTATTGTTTGCATTCCAATTTCTAGTGGCCATATTGGTATAGGCAACATGGTTTTCTCGTTACCTAAAGAGTTATACCAAACACCATATTTAGCCTGGGCTGGATTTCCTTCTCCATCTTTTTCATCAGGAGATTACTACCCGTTACTCCCCTATTTGTTCTTGTATTTAAGTGGTGCTGCTTTTAACAGACAGTTTAAAGAAGCTGGATATCCTAACTGGATGAAAAGGTTCTCCCTTCCCCTCATAACAGAAATGGGAAGACATTCGCTTCTCATTTACATTTTGCATCAACCAATTTTGCTGCTTATTGCATTATTCGTCAGTCAGAATATCGTCTTCTGACACCACGTACGGCTCTAAAAGTGCCTGCATATACGTGTCGGCTTTAACTGACAGCAAAAGACCTTCAGCAACATATTGCTCGTGCAAAAGCTGACATCTCTCATGGATAGACTTAACAAGAGCGCCTTTATTGAACGGAATAAGTGCACTAACCACCTTGTCGCCGGCGCTAGCTATTTCTTGAATCTTGTGGAGAAGGCCGTTAATGCCCATACCTTCCTGAGCAGAAATAAATACAGCATCTGGATAGAGTGCTCTGAGCATTTGAAGCTCTTGTTCATCAAGTAGGTCTACCTTGTTTAATACAAGAATCTGATCGCTTTTATCAGCCTCGATGTCTTTCAAAATGCTACGAACAACTGCTATTTCTTTAGAAAGATTCTTATCAGTTGCATCTGCAACCAACAGAAGAAGATCTGCTTCTTGAGCCTCTACCAAGGTAGATTTAAACGACTCAATCAAATTAGTTGGAAGCTTTTGAATAAATCCAACAGTATCAGTCAGAACGATTTTTCTTCCTTCATCAAGAGAAAGTGCTCTGGTAGTTGGATCAAGAGTTGCAAAAAGCTCGTCTTTTGCGTATACATCGGCGCCTGTGAGCTGATTCAGAAGTGTTGACTTACCAGCATTGGTATAACCAACAAGTGAGACACTAAACGTTCCAGAATTCCACCTGGACTTTGACTGAACTTCTCGCCTTTGGCTGAGCTGCTTGAGCTCATTTTTTAAGGTTGAAATGCGCTTTCTAATAAGACGACGGTCAACCTCAAGCTGGCTCTCACCCTGGCCAAATCGGCTACCAATTCCACCACGAGTTTGCTCGCCTACCAGGTGACTCCACATGCCACGAAGTCTTGGAAGTACGTACTGAAGCTGTGCAAGCTGTACCTGCAGTCTTCCTTCTTTGGTGCGCGCGTGAATACCAAAAATATCAAGAATGAGCGCTGTACGGTCAATGACTTTAACAGGCTCGCCAAGTAATTTTTCTAAATTAGATTGCTGGGAAGGCGTGAGCTCATCATCAAAGATGACAACGTCAGTATTGGTGTTTCTTACCAGAGAAACAAGTTCCTCGGTTTTACCTTTGCCAATGAAAGTCTTAGGGATAGGTGCATCAAGTTTTTGCGTAAGACGCATAAAGACTTCAGCGCCGTCAGTTTGCGTCAGACGCTCAAGCTCGTCCATTGATTCTTCAAGCGACCAATCGCTTTTACCGCAATCAACGCCTACAAGAATTGCTCGTTCAACTTTAGGAGCTGTAGAAAATGGAACAAAACGACCCATAGACTCCCCATCTAAGACAAGGTAAATACGTTAGTTTTTGATGTGTCCTACTGGCATTGTACGTCAGCATGCTGCGCAAGAATCAGTTTAAGTGCATCGTTGGGCGTAAGCCGATCCATATCAAGCCACCTGACTCGACCGTCGCGTTTAAGCCAAGAAATCTGTCGTTTTGCATACTGCCTAGTGTGCTGTTTAATAAGCTCACGCGTTTGTTCAAGCGACTGTTCACCAGCAAAATATGCAAAGAACTCTTTGTAGCCAATTGCCTGGCCAGCCGTGCAATTTTCAGAGAGACCGGACTCAATAAGCGCTTGGACCTCTTCAACAAGCCCTTGCTCAAACATAAGATCAACTCGAAGGCTTATTCGCTCATAAAGGCGCTGACGGTCCATCGTAAGACCCCATATCTGGGCGTCAAAGTACGGTATGTGAGCCTTTAGGCCCTCATGATGAGTTGCATACGACTTGCCCTCTTCCAAGAGCTCTAAAGCCCTTACAACGCGTCGTACGTTATTTGGATGAATAAGCTCTGCACTTGCTACATCTTTTGTGGCGAGAAATTCGTGCAGGCCCTCAGCACCAAGCTCTTGAGCAAGCTTTTCATAACGAGTTCTTACAGGAGACTCGATTGACCCTGAGGGAAACTCCATCTGGTCGATAATCGAATCAAGATAAAGACCCGTTCCGCCACAGAATACAGGTGTTTTACCAGCTTTAATAAGCTTATGAGCTTCTTCACGGGCTGCCGTCTGAAACATCTGGACAGAATATTCTTTTGAAATGTTGGCACAATCTACCATTAGAAGAGGAACTTCTCGCTCCTCAACAGGAGTTTTAGCAGTGCCAATATCCATGCCACGATAAACCTGCATTGCGTCAACAGAAATGACAGAGGTCTCAAGCTTCTTAGCTACCAGCTCAGACAAGGAGCTTTTGCCCGAAGCCGTGGGACCTACAATGCAGATAACCGAGCCATGGGAGCTCATCGAGGATCAGACTCCATGGTTCCGCGCAAATACCAGGTACGAGCCTCATCAATATGAACATCAACAATTTTGCCGATAAGATCTTCTGGCGTGTAACCTTCTGGCAGATTGAAGTGAACTGTTTGGTTCTTCTCGCTATGTCCCACCATAACGGTATCATCACGTTTGGAAGTTCCCTCAACAAGAACTGCCTGCGTAGTATTCAAGTCTACCTGGTTAGCGTCATGCGCCTGCTGAGCCACAAGCTCTGCAAGCCTATCAAAGCGCTCCTGGATGACCTCGTGAGGCGTGTTGTCTTCGTATTTTGCTGCAGGAGTGCCTGGACGCTTAGAGTAAATGAAGGTATACGCAGAAGAGTAGCCAGCTTCTTTAACCAAAGAAAGCGTATCCTCAAAGTCTTCCTCAGTCTCTCCAGGGAAGCCAACGATAATGTCAGTTGAAAGCGCCAGTCCTGGGATAGCTGCGCGAAGGCGAGAAACCACATCCAAGTACTCTTCTCGTGTATAACTGCGGTTCATCTTTTTGAGAACACGCGTAGAGCCACTTTGAACCGCAAGATGAAGATGAGGCATTACAGCTGGCGTTTCCTTCATAGCCGCAATAGTCTCATCAGTAAGATCTTTTGGATTTGAAGAGGTAAAACGAATACGCTCAACCCCCGTCTGACCCACGGCACGCAGAAGCTCTGCAAAACGAGGCTTACCGTAGAGATCGCGACCATATGAGTTAACGTTTTGACCAAGAAGGGTAATCTCACGAACGCCATCTGCGACAAGACGCTCGCACTCACCAATAACAGCCTCAAAAGTACGACTGCGCTCACGACCGCGAACGTAAGGAACAATACAATATGTGCAGAAATTGTTGCAGCCGGTCATAATGGGCACCCAAGCGTGATACTGCTGAGCACGGTTACTTGGCAAATCTGTGGAGAAGCCTTTGCCCTCCTCAGAAGTATCTACGGCTACACGGTCATTCTCGCCCCTAAATGCGCTGGTGAGAAGTGCTGGCAAGCTTGCTAGTGCACTTGTGCCAAACACGACGTCAACAGCTGGGACTTTTTCGCGAAGCTTCTCGCCATCACGCTGCGCAATACAGCCGCCAATGGCAACCACGCGCTTACCTGATGGAGGCGTTGGAGCACTGACCATTGCAGAAGCCTGGCCGTAGAGACGCTGATCAGCGTTCTCGCGAACACTGCAGGTCATAAAGATGACGATGTCTGCGTCGTCGGTATCTGAAACCTCATTGCAGCCGCAAGCCTCAAGTAGACCAGAGACACGCTCTGTATCGTGCAGATTCATCTGGCAGCCAAAAGTTTTGATGTGATATGTTTTTCCTACGAGCTCGGAATTTTCAATCATGCTTAAAGTACCTCGTTATACTCAGTGGAACTAACAGCTGACGTCTGCGTATCAGGGGCAGACAGGGTGTGGACATAAATGGCAATTTTAATTGCAGTTCTACTCTCCCCTGCAATTTCAATATCAGAAAACGTTGGAGCACAGGTAATGTCCAGACCGCAAGGAATCAAGAAGCCACGGGCAATAGCTATAGCTTTGATGCCCTGGTTGACTGCACCCGCACCAATGCACTGGAGCATAACAGGCTCATTATCTTTAACCAGTCCCGCAATAGCTCCTGCTACAGAAGCTGGTGAAGACTTACTTGAAACTTTAAGCAAACCCATGAGTGCTCCAATTATTGTGCGTTTGTTCTACTCTTGCGACTCAATATCAAAAGTCACAACAATTTTGTTTTTTCTTACACGAACACGAGGCTCAGCCGTCAAAGAAACGTAGTATTTCTCGGACAACTCAGCAAAACTCTGCTCCATTTTTCGAGAAAAACTGCTGATATCAGCTTTACTCATCTTGAGGCCTCGGTGGTCTTTCATCAGATCAATTTCGCGAGAAACCCCTTCAGGTTCAGTAGAATGACTGACCTGCGCATACACACTACGCAAAGGTTTAATCTGCTCAGCAATAATTCTATGAACAGTTCTATCTGACATTGAAAGACCAAGAGACTTACAAACCTCAGAAAGCTCTGTTACATCCGCTGCAGCCCTGAAGCGCTCAAGGACAGGAACGTTTTCAAAGCCTTCTACAAACAGCAGGTCAGCAATATCAAGCGTCTGAGCAATTCTACGACGAGCAGTAGCTGCAATCTCTGCAGCAGAACCCAGCATTACCTCGCACGAGCCTTTGACCTCAAGAGCAAAGTCACAGCAAGTACGAATAATATTATGAGGACCTTTAACGGTTGTTTTGAGTCCATCCTCATTCAAACCACAGATTGGCCAAGTAGACTGGTCTACTCGCTCGGAAATTTTAGTAGTGTCTACCACAATCTGAAAAACAGAGCCAAGTCCCGGAGCCGAAGCCACAACCTGGGCTGATTCACAATTTTCTTTGATGGAATAGAGAGCCATTCCTCGACCATGGATTCCCCAACGATCCATATGCATGCTCTCAAGCTTTGAAGTTACACGAGCTTCAAAGATTTTCTCCTGCATGTCTTTTGGAATGCCCTGACCATCATCAAGTATAGTGATGGTTCTGAGCGCGCCTTCTTTTGACGTTGCAACATAAATATGACGAGCACCAGCATCGCGAGAATTACGTAAGAGTTCAATAACAATATCTTCTACCGAGCGGATATCGTGCTTTGCCTGTCTACGCTCTGCTTCTGCTACGCGTAAACGAACGTACCCCGCGCCGAGAGATTCCTCGACACGGAGTGCGCGTTCACCTCCCATGGAGGCGACAAAACCTGTTAAGTCAGTAGAAGTGGCTGCCATAAATTACTTAGCAACGTCCACAGCACGAGACTCGCGAATAACAACAACGCGAACCTGTCCTGGATATTCCATCTCATCCTCAATTTGCTTAGCAATATCGTGAGCAAGAACAGTTGCCTCGGAATCGCTAATCATCTGAGGCTCAACCATTACGTGAAGCTCACGGCCAGCCTGCATTGCATACGTACGCTCAACACCTTCGTGTGCATTGGAGATAGCCTCAAGCTTCTCAAGGCGCTTGATGTAGTTCTCAGCGGACTCACGACGAGCACCAGGACGTGCAGCAGAAATAGCATCTGCAGCCATAACAAGCATGTCAAGCACGGTGTTTGGCTCAATATCTGCGTGGTGAGCCTCAATAGCGTGAACAATCTCTGGACGCTCACCATAACGACGAGCAAGATCTGCACCAATTACAGCATGTGGACCCTCAACCTCGTGGTCAATTGCCTTACCAAGGTCATGAAGCAGACCAGCGCGCTTAGCTGGAGCAGGCTCAAGGCCAAGCTCTTCAGCCATAATGCCGCAAAGTACTGCAACCTGAACAGAGTGAGCAAGAACGTTCTGACCGTAAGAAGTACGGTAGCGAAGCTTACCAAGAGTCTTTACGATCTCTGGATGAAGATCGTGAATACCACAATCAAATGCAGCCTGTTCGCCAGCCTCAAGAACACGCTCGTTAACAAGGGCTTCAGCCTTCTTGTAGAGCTCCTCAATGCGGGCTGGATGAATACGACCGTCTGCTATGAGGTTCTCAAGTGCAACACGAGCGGTCTCACGGCGGACTGGATCAAAACTTGAAAGAACTACAGTCTCTGGAGTGTCATCAATAACAAGAGAAACACCAGATACCTGCTCAAACGTACGAATATTACGGCCCTCACGTCCAATAATCCTACCCTTTAGATCATCAGAAGGGATATGGACGGAAGTTACTGTAATCTCAGAAGCCTGATCTGCAGCAACACGCTGAATAGCGGTAGAAATAATCTCACGAGCAGTTTTATCTGCTTGTGCACGAACGCGCTGCTCAGACTCACGAAGAATCATAGCCTCATCGCGAACACTTTCAGAACGGACTCGAGCGAGAAGCTCATCATGAGCCTCATCTTTTGTAAGAGCTGCAATGCGCTCAAGCTCTTGAGACTGCTGGGAAACAAGAGAATCCAAATCGTTCTTACGACGATCAAGCTGACCCTGAAGGTTGGAGAGCTGATGCTCACGCTTCTCTAGTGCATCAGTACGGTGATCAAGAGACTCTTCACGCTGAAGAATACGATTCTCCATGCTGCGAAGCTCACTCTTACGCTTTTTCTCATCTGCCTCTGCAGCCTGCTTAAGCTGAAGAACTTCTTCTTTAGCCTCAAGAACAGCCTCTTTTTTAACTGTTTCTGCCTGGCGAGCTGCATCAGAAGCAATGCGATCTGCATTAGTCTGAGCATCTTTTAACTGCTGCTCTGCAGTTTTAATCTTTGAATTACTAATGTTAGAGAGTACGCCGTATGCAAGGCCTACTCCCACAAGAAGGCAAACAATGCCTACTGCTGCTAATTCCATACCTACTCCTCAAATGGCAATTACAAAAGTGTTCAGGAGACTTTAGACACAACAGTATCTAAAGAACCCGCCATAATCAGGATTCATTGGCTGGTCATGCCACATGCAGAGATAGATCAAGTGTATGAGATACCTACTGTATACGTGACGCTGGTTGCCCAGCGGAAATGAGCCTATTCACGGCATATTTATCGTATAGAGCATTGTAACTTTTGTCAATAAATAGCAGGTAGGAAAAGTAAAGCACACTAATACAACAGACTTATCAACTACGGAAAGGTAATCACTCAGATGTGGCGTTCTCATCCAAAATCTTTTTAGCAACTGATGAAGCTATAGAAAATGAATATCCCTTTGTTGCAAGAAATCTGACAAGCTTCTCATAATCATTTTTTCCCGACAAGTGTTTTCTCTGAGCCAAAGAATACGCAACTTCAAATTCATCCACGTCAGAAAAAAATGCGTCAGGCCATCCGGGGAGTGTCTCAACTTCAATTCCCTTTTTAGAAATTTCAGTTTTAATTTTTAGAGGACCCCAGCCTTGCGAAATCTTAGAACGTATATAGACGTCTGCAAAACGACTGTCATTAATCAAACCAACTTCAACAGCCCTCTGCACTGCAGGATCTCTTACATTCTTCTGATAACCATCAAGCATGAGCTTTTTCTGAAGCTCAGCCGTAGAGTAATCCCTTTTTACAATCAAAGCCTCAATACGAGCTTTAATGCACTGCGTTGAAATCTCTTTTAACTCATACAGAAACTCATTACGAGAGGAAGGAGCAAAAACACCCTCTTTCTCTTTACTCTTAAGAAATCGAGCTACTGTTGGAGGGATAAAGAGTTCCTCCGTCCCTCCAACTTCAGTTTCTAAAATTATCTTTGCCTTAGGCTTTGCCTGGCCTAAAACTGCTTGTTTCTTTTTTGGCAGCTCAACTGTCCAAGAAATATCTGACATTATTCAGCAGAATCTTCCGTTGCAACTGGAGTACCAACTTCAGAATCTTCATCAAATACAAGACCACAGGCAACTCGTACTTTGTGATCAATCTCTTCCATAAGGTCCGGATTGGCGGTAAGGAAAGATTTAGCTGCTTCTCTACCCTGACCAAGACGCTCGCCCTCATAAGTGAACCAAGCACCAGACTTGTTAACAATCTCAAAGTCAACAGCCATATCAAGAATGGAGCCTTCTTTAGAGATGCCTTGACCGTACATAATGTCAAACTCAGCAACCTTAAAAGGTGGAGCAACCTTGTTCTTTACAACCTTAACGCGGACACGGTTACCAACGTTTTCTCCATTAACCTTAATGCTGTCAACGCGGCGAATATCCATGCGGACAGTGGAGAAGAACTTAAGAGCCCTACCACCGGAAGTGGTCTCTGGGCTACCAAACATAACGCCAATCTTCTCTCTAAGTTGGTTAATGAAGATACAGAGCGTATTAGACTTAGAAAGAGAACCCGCTAATTTACGGAGAGCCTGACTCATAAGACGAGCCTGAAGACCAACGCTAGAATCGCCGATTTCTCCCTCAATCTCTGCACGAGGAACAAGAGCAGCAACGGAGTCTACAACTACAACATCAATGGCGCCTGAGCGAACAAGCATGTCACAAATCTCAAGAGCCTGCTCACCAGTATCTGGCTGAGAAATTAAAACATCATCAATATCAACGCCAATACGAGCCGCATAACCTGGGTCTAGTGCGTGCTCTGCGTCAATAAAGGCAACAACGCCACCTAGCGCCTGAGCTTCTGCAAGAATTTCTAGTGAAAGTGTTGTCTTACCAGAAGACTCTGGGCCATAAATCTCTACGATACGGCCGCGAGGAACACCACCAATACCCAACGCTGCATCAAGAGCAAGTGAGCCAGTTGGAATAGCCTGGATATCAAAGGCAGGACCACCCTCACCTAAACGCATAATAGCGCCTGCACCAAATTTCTTCTCAATCTCTGCAGTGGTTGAAGAGATAACCTCATCTCTCTCATCACCAGTAGTACGAGCTTTAATCTCTTTTGAAACTGACTTTTTAGCCATGGGTACTCCTTGCTCTTTTTGTTACTAGAATATTATAAGAACAGACGTTCTATGTCAACGTCAAACATATACTCTATAGAGGTAATTTGTCAGAATTCTTACCTCTCTTTTTCCACTCTTGAGCAGCGAGTTTCTTCTGAATTTCAAATTTGTCTGTATAAGTCCTGCAAAGCCGCATAAAAAAGAAGTCCAAAACTGATTTGTTTTGAACTTCCCTATTAAAATCAGATTTTAAGCTTTCACAATTGCTTCATGAATTAATTGCAAGGCTTGTAAAACTGCAGCTTCTCGTACCTGTTCTCTATTGCCAGAAAAATGTTTACAGACCGTATGGGTAAAGTTATTACTGGTAATACCAAACCAAACCGTTCCAACTGGTTTACCAGGCTCTTCTCCTGTTGGACCAGCTATTCCAGTAACGGAAACAGCAATGTCTGAACCAATAACTTCTCTAACGCCCAAAGCCATCTGAGCTGCACAGGGTTCAGAAACAGCACCAAGGGATGGCTCTTCAAAGATATCTTTTGAGACACCTAATACCTTCTGCTTAATCTCAATGGTGTAGCTCACAACAGAGCCTTTAAGCACGCTTGATGATCCAGAGATAGCGGTAAGTGCACCTGCAACAAGTCCTCCCGTACAAGACTCGGCAGAAGCAACGGTAAGACCAGCCTCAAGAGCCTCTGAAACAACTTGTTGAGCTTCTGAAAGAACTTCAGATGAAAACATTTGAATCACAACTTTTCATTAAGCAGAAAACCGTTTGACCTGCACATGAGCTTATCTTATACAAATATGGCGCCTCAGAGAGACGCCATCTTGTTAAACTTCAGCAATGTATTGCCAAGACTTTACAAAGTAGTCAATTCCTGACCAGGCCGTAAGAACTACTGCAACCCACATAGATACGTTAAAGATAAAGAGCAAAACATCCTGAATCATTCCGCCGGGGATGCTCGGCAAGAAAAGCAAGCCACAGATAGCAACCATAGTTGTTGCAGTTTTCCATTTGCCCAAGTCAGATGCGGCGATAACAACACCCTTTGATGCAACAACCATTCTAAGGCCCGACACTAAAAACTCTCGTGCAACAATCACTAAGAGCACCCAGGGAGAAACCATGTGCCATTCAAGAAGTACAAAAAGGGCTACAACAACAGCGAGTTTATCGGCAATTGGATCTAAGAACTTTCCAAAGGTAGTAACTTCATTTCTACTGCGCGCAAGGTAGCCATCAAGCTTATCGGTCAAAGAAATAACAACATAGCCGATAAAGACAAGAAAAGCTCCGAGGTTAAAACCAGGTGTTGCCAGAGAATCAGCCAGAGATACGCCTAAAAGCTGTGCAAGGAGAAGCCAAAAGGGTACCAGCACCACTCGAGCGCAGGTAACAATATTTGCAGGTGTCCAAATTGTCTTTGATGACATGACCTATCCCCAACTAAACGGTTTTCTCGCCAGACTGTGTGTCTGTAGCGTCTACAATCTCGCCAATCATTTCATAGCAGAAAGAATCTACCAGATCACAAAGGACAATGTCTCCGACCGCAGCCTCTCCCTCTGCAATGTGAACCGCGCCATCGCAGTCTGGAGCCTGGAACCACGTGTGGCCGATAAGCTCAGTACCCTCGTCGGATTCTTCGATTCCGTCAATAATGACCTCACAGCGCTCACCAACGTGACGGGCAGTTGCGGCAAAGCCAAGCTGCTCTACAAGGTCAAACAGACGCTGCGTACGCTCAATCTTTACCTCATCAGGAACCTGATCGGACATCTTTGCGCCTAGAGTTCCCTCCTCTGGCGAATAGGTAAAGACGGACGTGTAGTCAAACTCCTGCTCCTGAATAAAGTCATAGAACTCGTCTGACTCTTCATCGGTCTCGCCTGGGAAACCGCACATTCCGGTGGTACGGAGAACCATACTAGGAATCTCTGTTCTGAGGCGATCAAAAAGCTCACGAAGCTCTTGCGTAGAGCCGGAGCGACCCATTCGCTTAAGAATACGTTCGTTGCAGTGCTGAATTGGAATGTCAATATAAGGTAGAACCTCAGGCGTATCACGAATGGTGCTGATAAGCTCATCGGTCATGCCTTCTGGTTGCAGATACAAAACGCGGATCCAACCCTTATAAGGACGGACAACCTCAGCAACCTGCTGCATAAGCTTAGCAAGCGTTGGAGTCTGACCGTCCTCTGTGTCAGGCATATCAGAGCCCCAAATGCCGGTGTCCTGGCCAATCAAAATGACCTCACGAACACCGCCCTCCATCAGCTCATGTACCTCTTGAAGAATCTCTTCAGCAGGTCTTGAGTGATAGTGGCCACGAATATACGGAATAGCACAGAAAGCGCAGAATCTGTCACAGCCCTCAGAAATCTTTACAAACGCACTAGCACCATCAATGGTGCGCAGCATGCCGTGAGCAGCAACAATAGACTGCGTTGGTTCAGGAATATTCAGAACGTCTGCGACAACGCTGACAATGCCGTCCTCTTGATCTGCGGGAACAAAAGCAGCAACCTCAGGAAGCTGCTCATTAAGTTCTGCACCATATCGAGAAGGTACACAGCCACACATAATAATGGGTAGCTTACGGACTCCCTCAGAAGCGCCCTCAGCAATCTCAAGCGTAGCTTCAATGGACTCCTCTGTTGCTGAAGCCAAGAACGAGCAGGTGTTGATAATTGCAACATCTGCTGACTCTGGATCTGCAACTTCACCAAAACCAGAGGCCAAAAGAAGCGCGCGCATGCGGTCTGTATCAACCTCGTTTTTAGCGCATCCTAACGTGATGTATAGGACGTTGTAGCCCCTATCGATAGTTGTTGAACTGGAGGGGCTGGCCATAGTCTTTCTCCTTAAGGCTTGCAATCACAGACTGAAGAACATCGCGAGAAGCGCTAGAAACACGCAGCTTATCGCCCTCAACGGTTGCCTTAGCCTTAACTTTCATATCACGAATATCTTTAGCGATCTTCTTGGCAGTCTCCTGGTCAATACCAGAAACAATAGAACCAATCTGACGCACCGTAGAACCTGCTGCAGGAATGGGGTCTCCCCAACGAATAGCAGTAAGATTAATTCCGCGCTTTACCAGCTTGGAGCCAAGAACATCCCTAACCTGAGATGCAACAAAATCTGCAGGAGCCTCAATAGTGAACTTGCCTTCTTTCTTAGAGAGCTCAAGTGTTGCGCCAGAATCTTTTAGATCGTAGCGCTGGGTGAGCTCACGAGCCGCCTGCTGAAATGCATTATCAACTTCCATCATGTCCACTTCAGACACAACGTCAAAGCTTGATTCTTTAGCCATTTCCCCTCCGTATTACCTGGGCGAGAAGAACTTCTTGCCCTATGGCGTTTAGTTATTTGAGTTGCTGTTGGAATTCTGGTTGTTAGTTGTGCCAGAAGTTCCACCGGTAGTACTTGTTGACGTGCTGTTTGTTTGAGTTCCAGAAGCATTTGTTCCGTTAGCGTCAGCAGGCTTAGTACCCTGAATGGTCAAGGTACCAATACCGGAAGCATTTGCATCAAATGGCTTAGCAGTACCATTAACGGTAACCGCAACAGCGCCAGGTGTACCTGCAAGAACGCTCATGGAGTCAGTGACAGTATATGTCTGAGACCATGGACCAGTGATTGCATCAGCCTCAACACTCTTGCCGTCAACCGTAATCTCAACCCAGCTGGTCTGACCATCTGCAACAGTAACCACTACCGTAGTCTGCTTAGGAGTCTCTTCCTTCTTTGGCTCAGTTGTAGTAGTGCTCTTAGAAGCATCAGCTGAATCCTTCTTAGAGGTGTCTGTGTTGCTGTTTGTAGTAGTGGAATTCTTAGAAGAATCAGTTGTTGAATTATTAACGCTTACCGTCTTTGTTGTAGTAGGCGTAGTGTGAGCTGTCATGCAAGAACGTACGCTGAACAGCAAAACGGCAGTAATAATCACAACAACAAGAGCAAACACGGTGGCAATCGTGCGGCCAGTATCAGAGAAATAATTCTGAAGTGCTCCCATAACGCCTGGTCTTTGAGGAGCACGGCGCTGTTGAGCGGCGGCGCCAGATGGCTGGCGACGACGCACATTAGGTCTGTCTACCTGAGCAATATTTCTAGAGCCACGACGGCCAGAAATAGTTGAAGCACGCTCGTAAGGAGCTGTTACGTTGTCATAACGAAGGTCATCTGTGTAATCGCTTGGGGCAACGGTTCTTCTGGTTACGTCGTCTTTGTAAGCTGGCATGCTGACGCCCGCAATACCAACACGCTTGCGCTGAACGCCACCACGTGTGCGGCTTGCCATGGTCTTCTGACGAGAAGCCTCTTCAATACCGGCGTTATACGCATGACCAGTAGCGTAGCGAGAATATGAGTAGCCGCCTGCGTCCTCCTCAGATGCCTGAGCGCCCAGAGGCACGCCAGTTTGTCTGGAGCGAACACCAGACGTAGTTGCAAATGCGCCCATATCGCCAGCTGGTCCTCCCGATGTGGGGAGAAGACCGTGGTACTGCACGTATGCCTTTGGCCTACTACCAGACTCGTTTACGACGTCATAACCAGCAATACCACGGCCGGACTGGGTATCGCGCGTACGACGACGCAGCTCATGAGAATAGGTGCCGTTTTCAAACTCGTAGCTCTCTTCCTGGAAGAGGTCAACAATCTCGCGTGGATTAAGCCCTAGATAGCGAGCATACGAAGAAAGCATGCCCTGAGCATAACCACTCTGCGGCATGTTCTTAAAATCGCCTTCCTCAAAAGCAATAAGTGCCTGCTCCTTGAGGCGAAGGATCTTTGATGCTTGAGTGATAGAAAGCCCGAGCTGACGTCTACGTTCTACGAGCATCTCACTAAAACGAGGGCGTGGCATGCTTACTCTACCTCCCTATAGGCAGCGTCTTGAACTTTGAGCTCTTCAAGAGCTTCTTTATCGATAAGAACTTCTCGAGGCTTTGATCCGTTGGCAGGGCCAACAACACCTTTTGCCTCAAGCATATCCATAATTCTACCAGCACGAGCATACCCAACAGAGAGTGCTCTTTGCAAACTAGATGTAGAACCTAGCTGAGAATCCACAATAATGCGCGCAGCTTCCCAAATAAGTGGGTCGTCTGCCTGTGCCATACCACCAACTCCACCAACGCCTTCGGCCTGTGTTGGAGTTGCAACGGTCAAGATGTTGTCGTGATATTCGGCCACGCGCTGCGTGCGGATGTACTTAACGGTCTCCTCGATCTCCTCGTCAGAGACCCAGCAACCCTGAGCGCGATTAGGCTTCTTACCACGGAGTTTAACTAGCATATCGCCTTTACCCAGCAGCTGTTCAGCGCCCTTTTGGTCCAAAATAATGCGGGAGTTCAAAGAGTTATCAACTGAAAGTGCAACGCGGTTATCAATGTTTGCGCGGATCAGACCAGTTACAACGTCTGCGGAAGGACGCTGTGTTGCAACAATCAGGTGAATACCTGCAGCACGACCAAGCTGAGCAATACGGACAATGGAAGACTCAACGTCTTTGCCAGCAACCATCATAAGGTCAGCAAGCTCGTCGATGACAATAACAAAGTACGGCATGTGCTTTGGAGGATTCTCCATATCAGCGTACTTATCGCCATCAACATTTCTGTTGTACGTCTTAATGTCACGCACCTTATAGTGCTCAAATACCTTAAGGCGACGCTCCATCTCGGTGACACCCCACTGAAGCGCACTTGCCGCCTGCCTTGGCTCGGTAACAACTGGAACATACAGGTGAGGAAGGCCAGCGTAACCCGTAAACTCAACGCGCTTTGGGTCAACCATAATAAGGCGGACCTGCTCAGGAGTTGCGCGCATGAGCATAGACATGACAATGGCGTTGAGCAGGACTGACTTACCAGAACCAGTAGTACCTGCTACCAGCAAGTGAGGAAGACTTGCAAGGTCAACAACAATTGGCTTGCCCTCAGAATCACGACCAAAGGCACACTCAAGAGGTCCGCCCTTTGCAAATGGAAGAACGTCAGCCAAGTTGACTGCCTGGGCTTTCTCGTTAGGAATCTCAATACCAACCAAAGAGGTACCAGGGATTGGCGCAAAAATACGAACGGACTTTGCAGCAAGTGAAAGCGCAATATCGTCCTCAAGATTGGTGATTTTGTTGACGCGCTCGCCCTCGCCCATCGAAATCTTAAATGTAGTAACAGAAGGTCCAGCGGTCCAGCCAACTACCTGGCTAGAGAGTCCAAACTCCTCAAGCGTAGCCTGGAGTCTCTGAGCAGTAGCTTCAAGCTCATCATCGCTTACGGCAGAAGTGGCCGAGTTTTTGTTTGTCTTCAGAATGCTAAATGGCGGCAGCTCATACGACTCATCGTCGTCACCTGGCCTTTTAAGCTGGTCAGGTGTGGCGAGAAAATCGGGTGTCGTTTTAGCTTTGCTCTTAGATTTAGCCTGTTTTGTTGTAGGAGCAACGTCAGCTACAGCAACATCGTTTTTCTCGACAACTGTATCTTCTGGCTGGTCCTTCTTCTTAGAACGAAGCTTATTCTTAGCCTTATCAATGAGCGTAGTTGGAGCATCACCTGCGTCCTCCTGTGCCTCTTCTTCCTCGTAAAGACGGGCATCACGTTTGATAACAGAAGTCTTGCGATTGCCCAGATACGTGGTCTCCCCTTCACCGGTCTCATCAAAGAGAGAAGACTGGTTGTTGGAGCCGCGTCTACCCTGCTTTTTTGCAGGTTGTGGAGCATTTGCAGCGTAGAACGCCTCTTCTTTTGCAAGGGCACGCTCTTCTTTACGGTAACGATGATTCTCGCGAGCCTCATCCAGGCGGAAGCTTACGCGCTCAACCATGTCAGAAATAGAGAAGCCGCAGATAACAACACCTGCGATTATAAAGCCAACCAGAAGGACATTGCCCACTACACGACCAACAAAGCGCAGTAAAACCCAAGCTATACCCCCGCCCACGTATCCACCAGCAGCTTCCAGAACTTTTGTGCCTAAAAGCATGCCTGGAGCAGCCTCAGCTCCTGAGAAATTGAGCGAGATAAGAGCAAGTGCTGCAAGAACGTCAAGCGTAAGACCAATAGCAATGCGCGTGGAGATTCCCTGATCATCGCGCATAAAGAAGGTCATAGCAAAGACAAATACTGCGATGGGAAAAAGAAGCGCTCCCGTACCAAAGCAAAGTTTGAGTCCATGGCCCATCGCGCTGGTGATAACAGCGTTAGAAGGAACAATAATGGACAAAAACATGGCAATAGCAACCACTGCAAGAACAACACCAATGATGTCATTCTGCAGTGGGGTCAAGCCTGCTGCCTGGGCGGAGGCGTCATTTCTGGAATTTCTTTTTGCTGCGTTTGAAGTGCGTTTAGAGGGCATTGGGCCTATACCTCCATAATGACCGGAATAACCATTGGTCGAGTACGAGTTTTGCTCCAAAGGAAGTTAGAAAGGGCATTACGAACGCTCTTTCTCATTGCTTCAATGTTTGCGCCTTCGGACTTAGAGGCCTTCTCAATTGAATTTCTCACAAGATTCTGTGCGTCATTCATAAGCTCATCATCATCAGCAAATGAAACACCGCGACCAGAAATCTCAACAACACCTGGCTTGAGATTGCGACCAACAAGGGTTACCACAGCGGTGACAATACCGTCCTGAGAAAGACGCTGACGGTCACGAAGAACAACAGGGTTAGCGTCGGTGACAGAGAGGCCGTCAACGTAGACCACGCCAGACTCAACCGTCTTACCACGCGTGACCTTGCCGTTTCTCATCTCAAGTGTGTCGCCGTTATCCAGAATAAAGATGCGGTTAGCAGGAACGCCCATCTGCTGAGCAAGTTCTGCATGAGCGCGCAGGTGAACAGCCTCACCGTGAACTGGCATAAAGTTCTTTGGACGAGCCATACCAAGCATAAGCTTGAGCTCTTCCTGGCTACCATGGCCAGAAACGTGGACAAGCGTCTTTGACTTGTCGTAAATCTCGCAACCAATCTTAGAGAGAGCGTTGATGATGGACTGAACGCTCTTCTCGTTACCTGGAACAGGAGTTGCGGAGATGATTACGGTGTCCTGAGGACGAATGGAAAGCGACTTGTGCTCTCCATTTGCCATACGTGCCAAAGCACTCAGAGGCTCTCCCTGAGAACCAGTGCAGAGAACAACAATACGATCATCTGCAAGTTTATCAACGTCGTACGCATCAATGATGTCTTTATCGGCAATGTTGAGGTAGCCAAGCTCACGAGCAACCTTAGTGTTGGTAATCATGGAGCGGCCCGTAACAACAACCTTGCGCTTTACTGCTACAGAAGCGTCACACACCTGCTGAAGACGGTGAATGTGGCTTGAGAACGACGCCACAAAGACGCGACCAGTTGCATTCTTGATAATGTGACGAAGCGCCGCACCAACGGAAGCCTCGGATGGAGTCATGCCTGGACGGTTAGCATTTGTGGAGTCAGACAGCAGCAGGTCAAGGCCCTCAGAACCAAACTTGGTGATAGCAGCGTAGTTTGGACGCACGCCATCAATAGGAGTCTGGTCAAGCTTAAAGTCACCGGAGTGAATAAGCGTTCCTGCAGGCGTCTTCATGTGAATACCAAAAGCTGCAGGAATAGAGTGAGTCATCGAGAAGAACGTGATGTCGAAGGCACCTAGCTGGACCTTTGAACCATCGGTAACCTCGCGTAGCTTAGTGCCCACGATCTTGTGCTCAGCAAGCTTGCCTTCAATAAAGCCAAGCGAGAGCTTGCTGGAATAGATTGGCACCTTACGAGTAAGGTCCATAAGCAGGTACGGAAGAGCACCAATGTGATCCTCGTGACCGTGGGTAATCAAAATACCGCGAAGCTTATCTTCATTTTCTAGTACGTAGGTGTAGTCTGGCAAAACGAGGTCAATACCAGGCTGTTCGTCATCTGGGAACATCAAACCAGCATCAACAAGCACCATATCATTACCGTACTCAAAAACGGTCATGTTCTTGCCAATGCCATCAAGTCCGCCCATAGGAATGACTTTAAGAGCTGGGTCTTTCTTAGGCATTAAAAAACTTTCCTTTCAAAACAACTTTCTATAAAAGACGCAACCCAAAGGGCCGTCTACAAGACTTTTTGCAAAATCTACATGTTGTTTAATTATATAAAAAATCAGCACGTATTACGCTATATATTCCTAAAGAATCAAAATCTCAACAGAATAACAAGAGAGCTCCGACATACATCGAAGCTCTCTTTACTATCTCATGTGTATAAGGTCTCGCGTGGCGAGAAACCCGTTGAGTTTGAGCGTGGCTTATGCGTCGTGATGACGGCGTGGCTGCCTGCGCTCAGAGTTGCCGTTGTCGTTCTGACGACGTGGGCGACGCTCCTCGCGCTCCTTCTTTGGAGCGCCCTGTGGTGCCTCAGGCTTATCGAGACGGTCAAGAGAAATCTTGCCCTTCTCGTCTACCTCAAGGACCTTGACCTTGACCTCATCGCCAACAGCCAGGACATCCTCGATCTTCTCGACACGTCCTTGTGCAACACGGGAAATGTGAAGCAGGCCGTCTTTGCCAGGAAGAAGCTCAACAAAGGCGCCGAATGGCTGAAGACCAACAACGCGACCGGTGTACTCCTCGCCTACCTCTGGAACCTTGACAATGGCCTTGATGCGCTCTGCAGCAGCCTCAGCAGCACCATTGGTACCAGCGATAAAGACGGTGCCATCCTCCTGGATGTCAACGGTTGCGCCCGTATCCTCCTGGATACCGCGGATAACCTTGCCACCAGAGCCGATGACGTCGCGAATTTTATCGGTTGGAATGGAAAGCGAGATGATCTGTGGAGCGGTCTCTTTGGTCTCAGTGCGAGGTGCAGGAATCTGCTCGAGCATCTTGTTCAAGATAAACATGCGGCCCTCTTGAGCCTGAAGAAGTGCGCTGCGCAGAATCTCTGGAGTAAGACCAGTTGCCTTGTTGTCCATCTGCATTGCAGTAATACCCTTGGTGGTACCGCAGACCTTAAAGTCCATATCGCCGAGGAAGTCCTCAAGACCCTGGATATCAGTAAGAACAACAGTCTTGCCATTCTCCTGGATAAGACCCATTGCAACACCAGAAACAGGACGCTTCAGAGGAACGCCTGCATCCATAAGGGAAAGTGTAGAACCGCAGGTAGAAGCCATGGAAGAAGAACCATTGGACTCCATTACCTCAGAAACAGCGCGGATGGTGTAAGGGAACTCTTCCTCAGAAGGAATAACAGGCAGAAGTGCGCGCTCGGCAAGAGCTCCGTGACCAATCTCACGGCGCTTTGGACTGCCCATACGGCCAGTCTCACCGGTGCAGAATGGTGGGAAGTTGTAGTGGTGAATGTAGCGCTTGCCGTCCATTGGCTCAATGGTGTCAAGACGCTGCCACTCGTTGAGCATGCCAAGTGTGCAAATGGAGAGAACCTGGGTCTGACCACGCTGGAAAAGACCAGAACCGTGAACAAGTGGCAGGTAGTCAGGCTTAACCATGATTGGACGAATCTCGTTAGCTACACGGCCATCAACACGCTCGCCGGTCTCAACAACCATGACGCGCATTGCGTGCTTCTCAAGGCCCTTGAGCTCAACCGCAATAGCACGGCTCCAAAGCTCCTGCTCCTCCTCGGTGAACTGAGTCTTAATCTCGTCCATCAAGTCAGCAACCTTCTGCATACGAGACTGCTTGTCAGCATCCTTAAGAGCAGCGCTCATCTGATCGTAGTAAGCAAAGATACGGTCGTGAACCTCAGCGATTGGCTCGTCAAGGATGTACTCGCGCTTAACGATAGGACCGTTAACCTCTTCCCACTTAGCAATGAACTTCTTCTGCTCCTCGCAGAATGCTGCAATTGCCTCCTGGCCAAATGCCATGGCAGAGAGCATATCCTCTTCGGAAATCTCATCTGCGCCAGCCTCAAGCATGGAAATGAAGGTTGAAGAGCCACCAAGCTCAAGGTCAAGATCAGAGTGATCGCGCTCTTCGTAGGTTGGGTTAACCAGGAACTCACCGGTATCAGCGTTGCGGCCAATACGGACGCACGCAAGTGGTCCCTCAAAAGGAACGCCACCAACGGCCAGGGCGGCGGATGCACCCATGACAGAAATGGTATCAACAGCGTTTACCTGATCAGCAACAAGAGAAGTTGCAACAATCTGAACCTCATTGCGGAAACCATCTGGGAAGGATGGGCGCAGAGGACGGTCAATCATACGAGCAGTAAGGGTTGCCTTCTCGGATGGGCGAGCCTCACGCTTGAGGTAGCCACCAGGAACGCGGCCAACTGCGTACATTTTCTCAATAAAATCAACAGTCAGTGGGAAGAAGTCGTAATCCTTACGCTCCTTGGAAACCACTGCAGTGAGAAGTACGGTGGAATCGCCGCACTTAACGATACAGGCACCTGTTGCCTGCTTTGCGAGCTCACCAGCCTCAAGGGTGTAGTGCTTACCGTAGAGGTCAAATTCGTGAGTTACTTTAGTCATTTCTTTCCTCTTCTATCTCCGTTTGCCCCATTGCAAACGGGCCTCAAACATAAAGGGCGCCAGACGGCGCCCTAAAAAGCCAACTTACTGGATGTTGTCGCGGATACCCAGGGAAGCAATAAGAGTACGGTACTCTTCAATGTCGTTCGACTTGATGTAAGAAAGAAGACGACGACGCTTACCAACGAGCATCAGAAGACCACGACGAGTGTGGAAGTCCTTCTGGTGGGACTTCATGTGGTCGGTGAGCTGACGAATACGCTCAGTAAGAAGGGCAACCTGAACCTGTGCGGAACCGGAGTCCTTCTCGTCCTTGCCGTACTGCTTGATGAGCTCAGCCTTACGATCCTTAGTTACTGCCATAATAAACCGCCTTTCGCGTTGAATACTCCTTGTACTGAGAAGGTAGCCGGCAGTGACTAGCCCCTAAGAACAAGGAAATAACCTACAAGAGGATACCAGTTACTGGTGAACTTTGCTAGTAAAAATACATTTCAGCTAGATACTAAGCAAAAATTCAAATGCCTTCAGACGTGCTTCAAGGTGTGTAGCCGCCCAAATATGCGCGCTGGTAAGCAAAAAGAGCGCAGTTTCTGAAGCAATTTTTGCAATGACAAGCTGGTCAAAAGTAAGTTTTAGAAGCGATGACAACCACGAGAGCTCAAGTGAAGTTACCTCAATAGCGCCCTCAATCTCATGCGCACAACTTCCACACAATGCACCACCAGCAGCTGGCGAGAAGTACGTCAGGGCTTCATCTCCACAAGCTATGCACGATTCCAGCTCAGGACGCCAGCCTTCGTGTGCCAAAACCTTAAACACATAAGCAGCGACAACAAGATCTAAGTGTTTCTCGTCATCTACTTCTTCGCAGGCTCTGAGAGCACGTGAAAGCAGCGGATAGAGAAATGCGTCTTCAACGCCATCAATGCACGAAAGGCGTGCAACTTCGCAGATAGCTGACGCAGCCGCTACCTTAGAGAGATCTCCGCGAAGTGTGGCATGCGGCTCAAGCAAGGTTGCCTCGGACAGGATATCAAGCGAGCGACCTTCTGCCAGCAGTACGTCTAGCTCGCAAAACAGTTCAACGCGAGCAGCAAAGCGACCGCCTGGCTTTCTGGCACCCTTTGCGACAGCGCGACGTTCTTCTCCCGAATCAGAAAGCATGGTTAAGATGAGGTCTTGCTCGGCAAGTTTTGTTCTATCAAGCACAATTGCTTTAAGACGCGTGGTCTTTCTACCAGGCACAACTAGTCCTCAGTTGAGTAGCCTAGGCGCTTAATTTCGTTGGCATCACGCCTCCAGAGAGGCTGAACGCGAACCTGAAGGTCAAGGTAAACCTTGCGACCAAAAAGTTTCTCCAGGTCTTTTCTAGCCTCAACGCCAACGCGTTTAATCATGGAGCCACCCTGACCAACTACGATGCCCTTTTGTCCTTCTCGCTCAACCAAAATGGTGGCAGAAATAGACAGGTGGCCATCTGTTGCAACCTCATAGGAATCGCAGACAACGGCAACTGAATGGGGAACTTCCTGGCGAAGGTTGAGCAAAAGCTTCTCACGGACAAACTCCGCTACCAGGTCTTCTGGCAAGGCATCAGTCTCCATATCCTCTGGGAACCACATAGGACCCTCGGGAAGATGCTCAGAAACAAGTGAAATAAATGCCTGAATGTTGAAGTCTTCTGGAGCAGAAACAACAAGCACATCATCAAAGTGAGCAAGAGCCTGTGCAGCCTCAAGCTGCTCCGCCACCTGCTCTGGCGTTGCAATATCTGCCTTAGTAATAACCAGCAGTTTAAAAGCGGCGTGTGCCTGCTCAACATGATTGGCAACCCACTCATCACCACGACCAACGGGCTTTGTGGCGTCAATCAAAAAAGCAATGACATCGGCGTCGTTGAGTTCTCCCAGCGCAGCCTTGTTGAGCTCTTTTCCGAGAGCGTCTTTAGGCTTATGAAGGCCTGGAGTATCTACAATGACAAGCTGGGAGTTATCTCCGTTTACCACTGCTCTAAAGCGACGACGCGTAGTCTGGGCAACAGGGCTTGCGATAGCCACTTTCTGGCCCATACAAGCGTTTAAAAGCGTGGACTTACCAACACTTGGACGCCCAACTAAAGCAACAAAACCGCTCCTAAATGGAGAGGTCTCAGATGAAGTATTTTCAGAAACTGAATTGGCGGTCATACGTCCTCCAACTTACCAATGAAAAAATGCACGCGAGAAAATCAAAAGTCCTATAAGAGCTGCGGTGATGCTAATACAGCATGAAGCAGCCGCAGCAATATCTTTGGCTTTACCAGCCATAGGATGAAACTCAGGAGAAACCAGGTCAACCACAGTTTCTATCGCCGTGTTAAGAAGCTCTGTGGTTAAAACCGCACCAATACACGCAAGGACAAGTGCCCAGCTTACGGCATCTAAGCCAACAAACAATCCCGCAACCACGGTCAATACAGCAGCAACTGACATACGACGCAGGTTTGCCTCTTGAGCAAACGCTTGACGAGCGCCCTGTAGTGCAAAAAGAAGACCGCGCTTAAAGCTTGGATGTCTGCCCTTAGATCCCGGAATCATTACTCGTCAATCCCCTCACGGTGGCGAGTCAATACAACTGGCTCAATAGTCCTATCCGTTGAAAGCAGAGCCACAAGAGCGTCTTCACGAGCCTCCATAACCTCTGCCTCATCCTCTTCAATATGGTCATATCCAAGCAGGTGAAGCATGGCATGTACAAGCATGAGCCTAAACTCATCTGCCTCCGTAGTGCCATATTCTTTAGCCTGTCGCGCAATAAAGTTAGGAGCCAAAATAATATCGCCCAGCTCACACATTTCACCAGGAGCCAGATCTGGATCATCTGGGCGTTCTACCTCAAGTGAAATAACGTCTGTGGGCGCATTTTTTTCTCGCCACTCAAGATTTACCTGCTGAATCTCTGCATCACTGACTACAGAAATGGAGACGGTGCAGGGGCGCTCCACACCCTCTTCTAAGAGTACGAGATTGCAATCGGCTTCAATCTCTTCCACAGAAATTGGTGACTCGACGCCTTCTTCAATCACAATGTCGTACTCGTTAACCACGTTACTCCCCTAGCTGTTTTTTCTCATACGCAGTGTATGCATCAACTATCTTACCAACCAACGTGTGGCGAACAATATCATTTCTATCTAAATCGACAAAAGCAACGTCTTCAAGGTTACCCAACACCTGTCGAGCAACGTCCAAACCGCTTCTTCCTACAAGGTCTCGCTGTGTTGCATCACCAGTTATCACAAACTTTGACGAGAAACCCAGGCGAGTCAGAAACATTTTCATTTGCTCAGGGGTGGTATTTTGCGCCTCATCCAAAATGACAAACGCGTCATTCATGGTACGACCACGCATAAATGCAAGCGAAGCAATTTCAACAATTCCCTGTTCAATAAGGTTATTAGCATACTCCATGGAGGTCATATCAAAGAGCGCGTCATAGAGCGGCCTAATGTAGGGATCAAGCTTTTCTTGAAGCGTGCCTGGAAGAAAACCAAGAGACTCTCCTGCTTCTACAACAGGTCTTACCAGCACAATTCTGCTAATTTGCTGAGAAGTCAAAGCAGCAAGCGCCATGGCAACTGCCAAATAGGTTTTGCCAGTACCCGCAGGACCAATACCAAAGGTAATGGAATTGTTTGCTATTGCCTTGGTATATGCAATTTGACCTTGCGTTTTAGGCTGAATAGCTTTTCCCTTATGGGTAACAAACAGTGTGCGAGTTCCTGTTTGCTCTAAGCTGGCATTTCTTTTTGTACTATCAAGCAGCAGCTTTACGTCTTCAAGCGTTGGCCTAGAGCCTGATTCAACCATTTGAATCAGGCGAGAAAAAATAAGTGTTAGTTGCTCAATTTCTTGAGAAGTGCCTGACAAAAAGATTGCTTTACCTCTGATTGAAATAAGAGCTGCACATGACGATTCGATTTCTCTGAGCAGGCTATCAGCTGGACCCGTGAGATACAGAGGGTCTACTGAATCAGGAATAGTTAAGCGAATCTGTGTTGGCTCCATGTTCCCCCAATTTATAAACGAGTAGCTTTTAACGTCCCATTAGGTAAAACGTCGTCAAAGCGCATAGCAATGAGCTCATCAAGCTCAATAGTAGGATCAACCTGAACATCAAAAAGACCGCCAGAAATTCCCCTACTAGGATACTGTACCACCACATTATCGCAGGTACCAACAAGCTTCTTAGCAGCATCAAAGCGCATGGCATTACCCAGATCACGCATTTTCTTTGCGCGCTCAGCCATCACCTTTGGATCTACCTGATTTGGAGCGGTTGCCGCAGGAGTACTAGGCCGCTTGGAATACCTAAATACGTGCATCTTTGAAAAGCCCATCTGACGACAAAACTCAAACGACTCTTCAAATTCTTTATCAGTTTCTCCAGGAAAACCGACAATAAGGTCCGTTCCCAACGCAATAGTTGGCAGCACCGAACGAGCTTCCTCAACAGCATTACGATAAAGTTCTGTCCTATACATCCTGCCCATACGTGCAAGCGTAGCGTCACATCCAGATTGAAGACAGATGTGCAAAAAAGGTGCAATTCTTCCGTTGGAAGCGGCAATGACCTCTACCAAACGAGCATTAACATCAGGTGGCTCAAGAGAAGAAAGCCTAAGGCGGCCTACCTCGGTTTTTTCAAGCACATACTCGAGAAGATCAGGCAGGCGTAACATTCTTCCACCCTCATCCTCAAGTTGAGCTTTATAGCTACCAAGATTAATTCCCGTAAGAACAACCTCTTGAGCTCCTCTGCTCATAGCATCTTTTACCTGCGAAACAACTTCGCGAGGATCGAGGGATTTTCCCGCACCGCGCGCCTTCCAGACAATGCAGAAGGTGCAACGGTTATCACAACCGTCTTGAATCTTGATACCAGGGCGCGTGCGACCTGTTGGAGTTGGCTTGGAGATAATAAGTCCGTCGTCGCTTACAGATTCTGGAGCAAAACCCAACTCTTCTAGAACTCTATCTGCGACTTTGTCCTTCTCAGGCTCTACCACAACATTAGGAGCAAGAGAGACAAGCTCGTCAGCAAAAAGACTCGCAACACAACCTGTTGCAACTACAAGAGGAGCTCCCGGCATAAGTGCTGCTTTACGCACAGCTTTTCTTGTCTTAGCCTCGGCTTCTGCAGTGACAGCGCAGGTATTGATGACAATTGCCTGAGCCTCATCTTCTTCGACAATACGGCACCCCATACGGAGCATAGAGTCTGCCATTAAATCAAGCTCTACGCGATTAACTCTACATCCAAGATTTATGAGCGCAATTCCATGAGCCATTAGCGCCTCTTCTTGGAAGTCTTTTTGGCTTTCTTGTCTTTATGATCAGAGGAATCTGCTGCTGCAGAACGCTGATCATGCTGCTCGTCTTGAGTTTCTTGAGCTGAGTTTTGTTTGCGCTCATCAATAAGGGAAGTAAGCGTCTCTAACTGATCTTTAGTCAATCCTGTTGAAGTCTCAATGTGAACCAGAACGTAAAGGTTGCCGCGAGCTTTAGTATGCAAGCGAGGCATACCTTTACCAGCCACACTCAGTTGCTGACCATACTTACAGCCCGCGGGAATAGCAATCTCAATAGTTTCATCTTTGATAATGCCGTCAATGGTAACGGTAGTACCAACGATTGCCTCCAGAGAATCAACACTAACTGAAGTAAAGAGATCGTCTCCCCTGCGCTCAAAATCTTTATGCTGGGAAACCTCAATGGTTACGATGAGGTCACCAGAGGTGTCGCCTCTAACGCCCGCCTCGCCTTTACCGGCAATGGAAATTGACTGGCCAGAATGAACGCCTGCAGGAATTTCAACAGAAACACGTTCGTGATCAGGGGTTCTTCCCTGACCTCCACAGGTCTCGCACGCGTGCTCAACTTTCTTACCTGTTCCTTGGCACTCTGGACATACTGTCTGAGACTGCATCTGACCAAAGACGGTATTTTGGACCTGAACTACCGTGCCCGTACCGTGACAGCGCGGACAGTCTTCAATTTTTCCGCCCTCACCAAGACCAGTGCCATTACAATCATCGCAGGTAGAAAGTCTGTTATAGGAGATAGTTTTTGTAACTCCGGCTGCGGCTTCTTCCAGCGTAATGGACAGCCTGATACCCATATCACTACCACGAGTGCGCTGAGCAGCGCCTCGGCCACCATGGCTGCCACCAAAGAAGGAGTCAAAGATATCTCCAAAGCCACCAAAACCGCCGCCAAAGATATCTGACATATCCACATAGCCGCCGCCAAAACCAGATGGACCATTAGGATCACCATAACGGTCATAGTTGGCTCGCTTTTGCTCATCTGAAAGCACAGAATAAGCTTCGTTTACCTCTTTGAATTTTTCTTCTGCATGAGGGTCATCAGAAACATCAGGGTGCAGCTTTCTTGCAAGCTTTAAAAAAGCTCGCTTGATAGTTTTTTGATCTGCATCACGAGCAACACCTAAGAGCTCGTAGAAGTCTTTCTTCTCTGCCACGCTTACTAACTCTCCCCTTGTAAAACCTAAAACTTAAATTCCCATATAGCCAACATGGCCCAAACCGGCCGTACACGCATACAAAGTCATAATAATAATTGAGTAGAAGGCACCATTGATGATTCCTGAAACAAATGCATTTGCAAAGCTTCTCCACCAGCCGGCGTTCATCTTTACGCCATCTGCAAGAACATTTCTAATACCAAATATCAAAAGTGGAATCAAAACAATGGCAAATAGTGGTGACCTCAAATTAAGTGCCACAAACACTAAAAGCATTGCAGTAATGCCAGTAATACGAGCTCCCGCCCGCTGACGGAATGTCAACTGCTCTGAAGGAACCTTGATATTTACGATAAAGTCGCCGGTTGCAGAACCATTTGTTCCCGCATTTCCCATTCCAGGAACTCTGATCTGATCGCCATCATGCGAGTTGGCTGGTACATCAACCATAATTTCACTTGCAGATAAAACACGTCCTGAACCGCCGCAAACATCACAGGGGTCCTGCACAACGTGTCCAGCACCATCACACTCTGGACAATCAACTCTAAACTTCCCTACTCCAAAAATAGATGAAAGATCAATGTCAATATGACCCGTTCCATGACAGGTAGGACAGGTGGTTGCCTCAGTCTTATGCTGAGATCCCTTACCATCACAAGCATCACAAGTCACAAAACGCTGATACGTGATGCCTTTCTTAACACCATTTTTAGCGTCAGAATCGCTTAAAGTTAAGTCGTAGACAATATCTGCACCTGTCTGAGGCTTATATGCGCGAGAGCGCTTTTGAGATCCTGTAGTCCAATTATTAAAGTTAATATCACCAAATGGGAAGCCTCCCTCAAAAGGAGAACCTCCATAGGCAGATCCACCTGGATAACCAGAAGGACCATAACCGCCACCGTAGAAAGAACCGCTTCTCATTGCGTCATAACGACGGCGTTTCTCGGCATCTGATAGAACAGCATATGCCTCAGAAACCTCTTTAAAACGCTCTTCAGCATCGGGCTCTTTATTGATGTCTGGATGAAGCTTACGAGCTTTAGTTTGAAAAGCTTTTCTAATTTCTTCAGCTGTCGCGGACTCAGAAACACCAAGGATGGCGTAGTAGTCCTTTTCGTTCATAGCAGCCATGAAATCTCTCCGATTCAACCCATAAAAAATCTGCATCACGAGAACGTTTGAAAGTGTACCCACTTGTTTTGAACTTAATGCAGTACAAACACGTTACAAACGTAAATCCCAAAGACGTCCATAGAGCTCGTTTCCAAGCAGCCAGCCCTTCTCGGTAGGCCTATAGGTTTTTGCGCCATTTAAAACATCTGCATAAACGCAGTCCAACAATCCGTCTTGCACGCACGCATCAAACACGTCTTGTAGACGCGACGCGCCAAATACCAGCTCAGACTCAGCCAAAAGCGCAGGCGAAATTGGTTCCATAAGGCGAGCATAGAGCATCAAATCTTCTGCCACAGCTTCTCTATGAGTCAAAAATTCAACATCAAACTCTGTCGAGAAAAGCGATGCACCTTCAGCAATTTTTCTTGGCGAATCAAGGACCACCAGTCGTGCGCGAGCAGTGTCTTGTGGACGCGGAGGTAAGGAGGTGTTTTTCTTGGCAAACAGATCATACTCAGGCGCGGTGAGCATGCTTGCAGCGCTGGTACCAAGACCAAGGTACGATTCTCCCGTCCAGTACATCTTATTGTGCTTGCAGCTTTTCTGGTTGCGGGTGTAACTTGCTACCTCGTAGCGAACAAATCCCGCTGCTTGAAGCATCTTTGAAGCAGCTTGCATTCGATCTGCCTGCACGTCATAGGCGTTCCAAGGAGTGTCTTTATCTTGGGTTTGTTTAGCCAACGCTGTACCGTCTTCAATAGTGAGTGGATAAACACTCACATGATCCACTCCAAGCGAGACAAACCTTGAAAGCGAATACTCCCAGGAGCTCTCTGTTTGCTCAGGAATTGCACACATGAGGTCAACAGACACGTTGTAACCACGCTCTTTTGCGGCTAAAACCCTGTCATACGCGAGGTCTGCCGAGTGAATTCTGCCAAGCGTCTTAAGCTCGTTATCGTTAAAACTTTGGACTCCCAAAGAAATTCTTGTCACTCCGCCTGTAGAGAGCTTGGCGAGAAGATCATCAGATAGCGAGTCTGGATTTGCTTCCATGCTGAACTCACTAGGCTGCGTAAGAGCCAAGACATGCTGCGCCAAATCTGCCGCATCATGACCGAGCAAGCTGGGAGTTCCGCCTCCCATATAGACCGTTTTAGTAGCTGCTAACAACCTAAGTTGAACAGCTTCATCTAACTGATGTTTTAGAGCTTTTACATAATTTTTCATGCGATTATCGTCTTGTCTTGTGGACCAAGAAGAAAAATCGCAATAGAAGCATTTTTGTGCGCAAAACGGAATATGCAGGTAAAGCGCAGAAGTGACCGTTTGGTTGTATTTAGACTGCCAAGAATCCACAACAGATCACTAGCTCATAAGCAGATTGTGCTCAGGAGATTCTTGCTCACCCTCAAGCTGCTTGACAGTTTCTTTAATCTCTAGTGCAAGATCAATGAAATCCTGGGCCGTAACACACCTTACTGACTTTCCACGCCAATAGGCCGCGTTTGGAATACCTCTGAAATACCAGGTAGAGAGGCTTCTAGCACGAGCAATATGAATGTGGGCAGCGTCAAGCAAGCGTACATGCATCATAAAAGATGCAAGCATTTGGTCAAAGGTTGGAACAAGCACAGGTTGACCCTCAACTAAAGCTTGAGTGTTTTTAAATATCCACGGATTACCATAGGTTCCACGAGCAATCATTACAGCCGTCACACTCGTCTCTGTAAGAGCATGAGCTGCTGCTTCAGCAGAGAGCATGTCGCCAGAGCCTATGACCGGAATAGAAACGGCGTCACAAACCCTATTAACCGTCTCCCACTCTGCCTGACCTCGATACATCTGGGTAGCAAAGCGGCCATGGATGGCAACAGCAGATGCTCCAGCAGCTTCCATAGCCCGAGCAAACTCAGGTGCCACTTCCTCATTCTGACGTCTACCACGCCTAATCTTGACAGTAACGGGTACGCTAACCTCAGATAGACAGGCTTTAACCAAATCTGCAGCAAGCTCTGGTGTATCCAGAAGGGCTGAACCCTCCCCTTTTTTCACAACCTTAGGAACAGGACAGGCCATATTGATATCGATAAGAGCAAGCTTGTCTCCTAAACGCTCACTAATCTGAGCTGCTGCTTCTTTAAACTGATCTGGCTTTGAACCAAAGAGCTGAACAGCAATATCGGGCTCAGTTGAAAGAGGCTCTACAAGCTCCCAGGTTTTCTCGCCACCGTAATGAATTCCTGCGACAGAAACCATTTCTGAGTACGCAAGACCTGCTCCGCCCGCTCGAGCCATAATGCGATACACACCATCACTGACGCCAGCCATAGGGGCCATAAGCACGGGATTTGCAGACAGGCGCTCCTTGAGTGAGATACCTGACGCAAAAGGAATAATGCGAGAAGAAAGACCAGCTTCAGGGCCGCAGGTTGCAATAATAGTTTGAAGCGATTCCACAAATACCTTCTACTCGTCATCAACCTTGAGAACAGCCAAGAACGCCTCTTGAGGCACTTCGACTGAGCCAATCTGCTTCATGCGCTTCTTACCCTCTTTTTGCTTCTCGAGCAGTTTACGCTTTCTGGAAATGTCACCGCCGTAGCACTTAGCTAAGACGTCCTTTCTACGTGCGCGAACAGTAGAACGAGAGATGATTTTATTGCCAATTGCACCCTGAATAGGAACCTCAAAGAGCTGCTGTGGAATGATGCCTTTAAGCCTGTCACAAAGGCCACGCGCAAGATCGTATGCTTTGTCCTTGTGAACAATAAACGAGAGCGCATCAACAACGTCTCCAGCAAGCAAGATGTCAAGCTTAACCAGGTCAGAAGTGCGATATGAATCAAACTCATAGTCAAGTGAGGCATAGCCTTTAGTTCTACTCTTAAGCTGATCAAAGAAGTCTAAGATAAGCTCAGCCAGAGGAATACTAAAGATCATCTCAACGGACTTATCAGACAGATACACCATGTCCTCAGATACGCCACGATGATCAACAACAAGCTGCATAACCGTACCAACAAACTCGGGAGGCACAATAATTTTTGCCTTGAGGTACGGCTCATCAATGCGGTCAATCTTGGTGACCTCTGGAAGATCTTGAGGGCTGGTAATCTCAATCATAGTTCCATCGGTCTTATAGACGTGATAGTCAACAGATGGACTAGTAGCAATCAAGTCAAGATCAAACTCACGCTCAAGACGTTCTTTAACAACTTCCATGTGGAGAAGGCCCAAAAATCCTACTCTGAAGCCAAATCCCAAAGCCACAGAAGTCTCTGGTGACCACGTGAGTGATGGATCGTTAACGTGCAGCTTATCGAGGGCATCGCGGAGGTTCTCATACTGCTTGTTATCTATGGGGAAAAGACCGGTAAATACCATCGGTTTTGCCTCGCGGTAACCCGGCAGTGGCTCTGCGCATGGATTTTGTTTATAGGTAAGCGTGTCTCCAACACGAACAGCTTCAGGATCTTTGAGACCAGTTACCACATAGCCAACTTCACCAACAGAAAGCTGGTCAACAGCCATCTCAAGAGGTCTCTTGGCGCCAACTTCCTCAACAAGAAAAGGCGTAGAGCCCTGCATCATAAGGAGCTGATCTCCCGCTTTGATTGAGCCATCAAAAACACGTACTGTAGCCACAACGCCTCTGAACTGATCAAAGTACGAGTCAAGAATAAGCGCCTTAAGAGGTGCCGTAGGGTCTCCTTTTGGAGGAGAAACCAAATACACCAAAGCCTCAAGAAGCTCATGGATACCCTCACCAGTCTTGCCGGAGACACATACTGCATCATCAGCTGGGATTGCAAGAACATCCTCAATTTCTGCACGAACCTCTTCAGGACGAGCAGACGGAAGATCAATCTTGTTGATTGCAGGAACAATATCCAGGTTGGCATTCATGGCAAGCATGGCGTTTGAAACTGTTTGAGCCTCCACACCTTGTGTTGCATCAACAACCAGTACTGCTCCTTCGCAGGCAGCCAAAGACCTTGAAACCTCGTAGGTAAAGTCAACGTGGCCTGGGGTGTCAATCAGGTTGAACTGATAGCGCTCTCCGTCATCTGCGTCATACATGACGCGGACGGCATTTGATTTAATGGTAATTCCACGCTCACGTTCAATGTCCATAGTGTCCAAGAGCTGTGACTCCATATCGCGTTCTTCAACGGTATGAGTAAGCTCCAAAATGCGGTCACTGATGGTAGATTTACCGTGATCGATGTGCGCAACAATAGAGAAGTTGCGAATATGTGAAGTATCCTGTGTATTCATAAGGAAAATAATAGCGTAAACTACCCCCTTCGTGCTATACTTCAACAGCTGCCTCAAACGTGTCTCAGCGAAGAGGCCTCACATAGTAAACACCGAAAGGAACCGCACGTGGCTAACATCAAGTCTCAGAAGAAGCGTATTCTCACCGCTGAGAAGGCACGCCAGCGCAACAAGGCTGTTCGTTCCGAGCTTAAGACTGCTATTAAGGCAGTTCGCACTGCTGTTGAGGCAGGCCAGCTTGAGGACGCACAGGTTGCAGCTAACAAGGCATCCCGTCTTCTTGACAAGGCTGCTTCTAAGGGCATCGTACACAAGAATCAGGCTGCTCAGCGTAAGAGCGGCGTTCAGAAGCTTGTCAACACCCTTAAGTAGTTCTTATCTACTTTTAACTTTTTAAAACGGACTCTTTGGAGTCCGTTTTTTCTTACCTTAATTCTTTGAATCTACACATTTGAAACGCCGCACAGAGCAATGATAAGCTTGGTCATTGTGGTTGTTTTATCTTCTCCACTCTTAAGACCACGTTCTGCATCTGCACAGAGACTCAAAATATGCTCAAGCTCTCCATCAGCAAATTGATGCGCCCACCGCGCATAATTTCTTACTTGCCAGTCCTGCTTACCTAAAACTGGGGCAATTTCCTGTTCTGTACCGCGCTTAACCATAGACCTGGCGCAAATAAGCTCTCTTACGCGTCCAGTCATAAGTGACAGATTTCCAATAGCTCCCGATTCATCCATCTGACTATAAAGCTCCAAAGCCTTTTGAGCATTTCTCGCTGATAAACTGTCGAGAAAATCCCACGGCTTAACCTCAACCACTCGTGCAACATGTGTTTCTACAAACTGAACGTCAATTGCACCAGGATGACCTAGAAGAGCTGCTAGAGATTTAACTTGAGAATCAAGCATGGTGGTATTATCGCCTACACGACTTACAAGCTCATTGGCCACATTTATTGGGATTTGTAGTCCGTACTTTCTTCCAAGATCCCCTATATATTTAGGCAATTCTTTTCTAGAAATTGCACCACAATTAATAACTGCAAGCTTACCTAACGCATCAACTGCTTTATAAAGTCTTGTAGTTTTTGCTAGCGTCTGTGCAGAAAGCATCAGAGTAGTAGTTGGATTAGGATTTTTAAGATACTCAACAAGAGCTTCTGATACAGCCTTAGGCAATTTACCAGCATCGTCAATAACAACAATTCGCCTAAAATCACCCATAGGAAGTGTCTGAGCAGAAGACAGAACAGATTCTGGAGTCAGCTCAGCACTTACAGAAATCTCATCAAGGTTAAAGGTGATAAAGCTCTGGTTAAGACGGCTTTTAAGCTTATCAATAGCCCTTGCTCGCTTCATCTCATCAGGGCCAACAGCCAAATATGCAGCTAGTAACTTAGCCTGCTCCGCCATCTTTTTCCTCCTCTAATTCCGTATCTACTTTAGCATGTTGCACGCTCACCCTAGGTCCATGTTCCCCAGGAAATACAGTGACGTCTCCATAATCTTTTGTACAATAAAATCTTGCGCCAACACCCTCTAAGATATCCACCGCTTCCTGTTTAGGATGCCCATAACGATTATTCTTTCCAGCACTTGCAACCGCTACCTCGGGTTTTAGCACACGAGCAGTTTCTGGATAGAGCGACTTTGCCGCTCCATGATGTCCGACTTTCAAAAAATCAATATCGCCGACATCACCTACAGTCACTGTCTCTTTTGTTTGGTCTCTTTCAGCATCTCCCGTTAAAAGCGTAGTTAAAGTATTTTGCCCGTCGTTATACGTCACATAGAGCTCAACCGACGCATTATTAGCTTCTTTAGCTTTATATCCCCTATGTGGCCACACTACCCTGACATGAAAGCGGCCAACATCAAATTCATCACCATATAAAACTTCATAGGAACCACTACCAGAAATCCTCTGAATGGCTTTCTGTAACTCAGGCTTTTCTTGTTTTGTTATTCCTTCTCCAACTAATACCCGTCCTGCCTTTACAGAACCAACCATATATCTCACGCCACCAGCATGGTCTTCATCAAGATGTGTAAGCAAAATTGCATCAAGATATGAAATATGTTGTCGCTCCAGAGCATCGTTAACCACATCTCCCACACTCGTATCTACAAGCAAAGAATGCACACCGTCGCTGAGCAATATGGCATCTCCCTGGCCAATATCCATCACACAAATTCTTGTTGGCGAGAAAAACCTCCAGTAGATGCTTAAACCCAAAATAAGCATAACTACCATTGAACATATGCCAACTAAAACCGACCTTTTCCCCTTAGGCCAAAACACGTAAAGAGTCATCATTGCCGCAAACACAAGCAATGAAACTATCCAACTCATATCAGTTAACGACACACTTGCAAAGGATCTTTCAGATAAAAAAGAAGCGAGGATCTCTACAAGCTGACCAAGAGAATCCACTAGAAAAAGAGCAATATCTTGAACTGGCTTAAAGCCACCAAAAACAATTACTCCAATTCCAAATAGGCTCAGAAGAGAAAACAAGCTTGTAATTAAGGCGCTTGAAAGAGGTGCGAGTAATGAAAAATGGCCAAAGTACACGCAGGAAATTGGAAGACACAAAAGCTGAGCAACTGTTGTTGCACACATGGTGTTTCGTACATGAGAAAACGGTTTTCTCAGAACCCTCTGTACTTTTCCATAGCCGGATAAGTGAAAGGCAATTTTTGCATAGTACTGAGCAAGACCACCGTATATATTCATTCCAAAAATACAAGCCAGAGACAAGGTAAAAGCAATGTTTATGCTTAGCTGTGGATCAACACAGAGCATGAGTAGAGCCAGAGTAGAAACAGCAGATAGTGTGTGTTGTTTTCTGCCAACACATTGCATAACGTATTTTTGTTCAACAAGAAGTATTGCCCTTATTGCAGACGCAGGTAATCCACAGAAAAGCGCGTAACTACTGAGTAGAAATAAATTCAATACTCCTCTCAAAAATGGCTTTAACGTCAACTTTTTAAGCAAAGCATCAATAAAGGTAGAGAGAATTACTATGTGACAACTAGATATGGCTATAAGGTGCATTAGACCAATACGCATAAATATCCGAGGAATGTTAAAGCTATACAAGCTAGGCCTATAGGCACAAAGGCCACATGCAGCTAATGCTCGACCAAAGCTCGCCTCTGGCTGAAGTTGAGAAATGCAGCTTTCTCTAAATTGAGCAACTCCTCCAATAATTCCCTCATCATAAGATGTGGAATTTACCTTGGTTATCTGAATTGAACCAAGTACTCCTCTCTTAAATTGTTCGTCTGAAAACCCTCTATCTTTATACCGAGTAAACCTACCTTCGCAGCACAGATGCGTTTCTCGTAAGAATGGTTCCTTGGCATGTATGCCCACAAATCCAATACATCTACCTTGGTACAGAACAGACGCCTGACCAGTCCATGCATGATTTTTGTAGACTAGATCTCTTGATACAACTAGTTCAAAATCATGTACGGAAGATGACTCTAAAAGATTCACTGACGCCATTTGACTGTCGTATATAAAGGAAGACCTGATAAGAATAATTACAAGTAAGAGTAAAACTACCCCAACAGTCATAATGCTGGTATGCGCATGCTTTACATACCAAAATCCTAAAGCAGCCACCACACAGATTCCTAGAATATGAATCAGAACAGTATCGAGAGTTGCGCTTTTTGCAATAAAAACTTGAAGCCATAAGCAAACAAAAAGCAAGGTAAAAAGGCTATATGGAATAAAAGGGCGAGAAGGCTGCTCCATCGTCTTAGACACGAATATTGTCCTTAAGCTGATCAAACTTTTTCTGACCAATACCAGAAACGCGCATCAAATCTTCAGTAGTCTTAAAGGGTCCGTTCTTTTGTCTGTCTGCAACAATTCGTTTAGCCAAGCCTTCTCCAACGCCTTGAAGCTTGGTAAATTCTTCTACGGTTGCTCGATTAATATCTACAACTGTCTTTTTGTCACCCTTTTTATCTGTCTGCTTGCTGCTCGTTGCTTTATTTTGATCTGGCCGCGAAATCTCTGGCGGCGCCTCTTCTCCCTTTCGAGGAATATAAATTTTTTGACCATCTTCTACAGGAGACGCTAGATTAATGCCTTGACTATTAGCATCTTCAGTCAAGCCACCTGCTATTTGAATTGCATCGTTTACACGTGGATTTACCATCTGAAGTGCATACAGACCAGGCGATTTAACAGCTCCATCAACGTGAACCATCATTTGAGGAGACGCTTCTTTAATCTTATGGTCATCTCCTGGTTGTTCTGCAGTCTTATTCTCTTGCGTGTGCTGTGGATTTTCCGCAACAATCGCTCCTTGTGTAGAGTTTGCTTGATTATGTGACCTGTCAAAAGACTCTGATGTTCCAGCGCTTATCATCCCAATAAATACAACTACTGAAACAATACCTAGGGCAACCACAACAATAACCGCTAAGAGTTGCCGCTTAGAGAGGTTAGTCCTTCTTATCAATTTATTAATTATTTGAGTGCGGTTATTTGAAATCTGAGCCATACAATCACCTCAGATTTATATTCAACTATTAGGTTAATGAGAAACACGACTTTTAAATATTTATCTACTGGTTTTGTCACAAAACCGCTGGTAATCTGACACGGTTATAAACAATTTACAGATACGTTGCATAGACTGGAATCAACAGGATTGCCCTAAATAAGATTATCAATCCACTCAAATAAAAAATCCGCCCCTTCACAGGACGGATTCTAAAAACGCATCTATGCAAAATCGTCAAAGCCTTTGAACTGCAGAAATATCCTAGTCAGTAATAAACTCTGCAGGAGCAAGCTCTTTATGACGAGCAGCAAGCTTTTTAGGTGGCTTATATGAAGGACACTGACTAAAGTCAATGTACTCAATATGCTGCATGAGGTCATCAATCATGGCTTCATGATCAAAAGAATTCCACGCCTCAAGAACTTCTCGCATTCTTGCATGAGTCTCAGGACGACGAGGCATAAACAGTGTGCAGCAATCAGGAGCCGTCTGCGTAGAGATATCAAACGTATTGATATCTTGGGCACGGCGGATGATTTCTTGCTTGTCTGAGCCAATCAGAGGCCTCAAAACAGGTATGGTAACTGCCTCGTTGACAGCAGCAATATTATCAAGTGTCTGAGAAGCAACTTGGCCAAGTGACTCACCAGTTACCAGCGCTTTAGCGCCCTCAAGCTCTGCGATCTTTTGTGCAATGGTGTACATCACACGACGATACATAATGACACGAAGAGCCTGTGGAACGGCAAGAGAGATCTCACGCTGATGCTCGCCAAAAGGCACAACGTACATTCTGCCAATAAGACCAGCAGGCTCAAGCGCCTCAATAATATCCTGACATAGATATTCGCTGGTATCGGAAGTCATAGGGCGGCCAGAGAAGTGAACGGGAATTACTGTAGCTCCCCTTCGGCCAACCATCCATGTTGCAACAGGAGAATCAATACCGCTTGAAAGAAGCGATACAACCTTGCCCGCGGTGCCAACAGGAAGACCGCCAACACCATGAATAGATGCAGCGTAAACATACGCATTACCCTGAACAACATGTACATAGACCGTCATATCCGGATTATGCATCTGAACTTTTTTATCAGGGAAATTCTCGCAAAGCACTGCGCCTACAAGCTGGTTAATCTCAATGGAATGCTTTGGATAAACCGTTGAGGAACGACGAGCATGCACTTTAAACGTAGTAAAGTCACCGGACTCCCCCAGTGCCTTCACGGCGGCGTTACAAAACTCCTGCTCATCTAAGCCACAGCGATACGCCAAAGAAACGCGAGCAACACCAGGAACCTGGGCCACGGCATGTTGCAGCTCTTCAGTTGCTTGTTTATCAGTGGTTTCTACAAGAAGGTAGCCAGAAATGCGAGAAACCCCCGCCACTGGAAAGTGTCGGAGGGCTCGTCGCAAATTTGTTACCAACTGATTTTCAAAAGTGGATCGGTTCTTACCCTTTAAACCAATTTCGTGGTAGTGAACCAGACATACTCTTTCAGTCATAACTCTTAGTAAACGATGGTGTTCTCGCCCTTAATTGCCTCGTCAAAAGAATCTTTAACAAAGCCAAGGGTACCGTCGTTAATCTCTTTCATAGCAATAGAGACAGAATCTTTACCACTTGCAACAGTAGTAATGTCATCAAAATCCTGAACAGCGGTTACACGCATGTGCTGACCGTGAAGCATATTGTTAATATCGCAAGCACGCTTAGAAGCAAGAGAGCAAAGCAAGAATGGATTCTGCTCAGTCTTCTGAAGCAGGCTGTCAATCTCAGGCTTAATAACAGACATTAAAGCTGACCTCCGTCTGATTCATAGTCATCAAAAACTTCCTCGAGCTTGCTCAGAGCAGTCTCAAGGTTGTCGTTCACAATGCAAACAGTATAGTCGTTTGCATACTCCATTTCACGTGACGCATTAGAAAGTCTTGTAGAAATGGTCTTCTCGTCTTCTGTGCCACGACCTCTAAGGCGCTGTTCAAGCTCTTCAAATGAAGGTGGCTTAATAAAAACGAGAATGGCGTTGGGATATTGTTTGTGGACCATAAGTCCACCCTGAACGTCAATCTCTAGAACAACAGACTGACCTGCAGAAATCAGGCGATCAACCTCGGATTTGAGCGTGCCATAGCAATGACCATGAACATGAGCCCACTCAAGGAATTCACCAGCATCAACGCGCTTTTTAAATTCTTCATCGGAGAGAAAATGATACGCAACTCCATCGACTTCTCCTGGTCGTGGAGAGCGTGTAGTAGCCGAAACCGTCAGGCCTAGGTTTGGGCGCTTGTCCCTCAATAGAGAGACAAGCGTTCCTTTTCCTACACCTGACGGTCCAGATACTACAAAAAGTTTGGCTGAACGAGCCACTACTTGGTCAGTGCCTCGAGGAGCTGCTCACGCTGACGAGCGCCAAGGCCCTTAACGCGGCGAGTTGCGGAAATTCCAAGCTCGTCCATAATCTTTGCTGCCTTTGCCTTGCCATAGCCAGGAAGGGACTCGATAAGAGCGGAAACCTTCATACGCTCAGCAATAGGATCGGTAGAATCAAGGACCTCTTTAAGGGAGACCTTACCAGTCTTAACCTTCTCGCGAAGCTCTGCGCGAGCGTGACGAGCCTGAGCTGCCTTCTCAAGTGCTGCCTTGCGCTGCTCATCGGTAAGTGTAGGTAGAGCCATTGTTCCTCCAAACATCGTTTTCGTACTTCATATACGAAACTCAATTTAATGTGCCTTTTGCACTTCAGCAAAATAGTTTGCCACATAACACGTTATTTACAAGGGGTTTTTTAATATTTCCGCATCAAAAACCACCTGTTCACCATAATTCCAAAAACTTTTGTTAATTTTTAAGCTCAGAAATGATGGATTCAAATGCTTCAACTGGATTGTTTGCGCAGGTAATTGGCCTACCAACTACCAATTTGCTTGCTCCAGCCTTAATTGCAGCTGAAGGTGTGGAAATTCTGACCTGATCGCCCTTCTCGGCACCTTCTGGACGAACTCCAGGAGTCACAATAAGTGCATTCAGTCCCAAAAGTTCTCTCATTTCCTGTGCTTCCTGAGGCGAACAAACAATTCCATCGGCACCAGCGTGATAAGAAAGAGACGCCAAACGAGCAACTTCATCCTTAATAGATCCGTCTACGCCAATGGAGTGGAGCGCGTCCTCATCCATGCTGGTAAGCACAGAGATAGCCACTAGTTTGGTGCGGCCAGACTCATCAACGCCACGCTCTGCTGCAGCCTCTTCTGCACCCTCGCGACCAGCAGAGATCATCTGAGCGGTTCCCAGGCCATGGATAGATAAGATGTCTGCACCAGAAAGCGATGCAGAGTGGACAGCACCTTTGACCTGGAATGGAATATCATGCACCTTGAGGTCGAGAAACACCTTGAAGCCACGTGCGTGCATCTCATCTACCATCGAGGGTCCGTAGCGATAAAAAAGCGTCATGCCAACCTTAACCCAGCGTGCATGTCCGGCGAGAAGATCGGTGAGCTCCAGAGCTCTTTCTCTTGTGCAATCAAGCGCAACAATAACGGCGTCGCGTGCCTGCTCGTCTGTTAGCATTCAACAGCTCCAATCAGCTCGTGGATGTCAGATACTCCCTGAGACTTTGCCCAGTCAGCAAGCTCGTTCAGAATACGTGGAGCACACATTGGGTCGTAAAGGTTTGCAGAACCCACCGAGACAGCCGTAGCGCCCGCAAGGATAAACTCTGCAGCATCCTCGCCCGTTTCTACGCCGCCAACGCCGCAGATAGGAATGGAGACCGCCTGAGCACACTCCCAAACCATGCGAACTGCAGCGTTATGGCAAAGAGGACCACTAAGGCCGCCAGTTGGCTTAGAGAGCCTGCTCTTTCTTGTGTGGACATTAATTGACATGCCTGGAATAGAGTTGATTAACGTAAGACCGTCAGCGCCTGCGGCCTCAAAAGCTTTACCAATCTCGGCAACGTTGACGGGGGCCATCTTAACCAGAATGGGCAGCTTTGTCAGAGGACGTACTGCCTTCATAATCTCTGTAGCCTGCTCTGGAGTACCACCGAGGGGCTTTCCGCCCTTCTCGAGATTTGGACAACTCACATTAAGCTCAATAGCTGAGATGTGCGGATGTAGCTCTTCAAGGCGCTCTACAACGTCAATCATCTCCTGGACGGAATGTGCCGCCATCTGCATGATAACGCGCGTACCGCGGCCTTCAAGGTCCTTCATGTAGTCATCGGTGTGAGCGATAAAATCGTCCACTCCAGGGTTAGCAAGGCCAACGCTATTCATCATGCCACCGTTAAGCTCGCACATGCGAGGAGCAGGGTTTCCTTCCCAGGGAACACGAGCGACGCCCTTCATGGTGATGGCGCCAAGCAGAGAAACGTCGTAGAAACCCTCAAACTGCCAACCGTAGCCAAAGGTACCTGCAGCAGTATTGATAGGGTTTTTCATCTGAATGCCGCCAAGATTGACGGCCATTTTTACCTGATCTACCATGCGATCTCTTTTGCCTCAAAGACAGGCCCAACCATGCAAGCAGACGCATAGCCGCCCTTAGCAAGTGGGACATTGCAGGTGTTACATGCACCAAAAGCGCAGCTCATCATACGCTCCATAGAAACCTGGCAGGCAACGTTATGAGCAATTGCAAGCTTGGCCACGCTTCTCATCATAGGCTCAGGACCGCAAGTATAGACGGCGTCCCAAACTCCCTGGCTCAAAGGCTCTTCCAAAGCTGCCGTTACAAAACCCTTGGTACCCTTAGAACCATCATCTGTTGTGACGTACACGTTCTGTGCGCCTAGCGCGAGAAGATCTTCTTCTCCAAAGAGCTTCTCGGCAGTCTGCGCACCAATAACCGCGTCAAACTCAACGCCAAGCTCAGTAAGCTTGCGCGCTGCAGCGATGATTGGCGTGATGCCCACACCACCTGCTACCAGCACACTTCTCTTGCTTGAAGCGTTGAGGCGCCAGGGGCGACCGCACGGAGCTGTCATGTCGCTGGTGTCCCCTGGCTTTATCTGAGAAAGCCTGCGTGTGCCCTCGCCCACTGTTGCATAGATAAGCTCCAGCGTATCGGTTGCTTTATCAGCAAGCGAGAAGGACAGTGGGATACGAAGAATATGGCGCTTATCGCCTGGTACGTTGACGTTTACAAACTGACCAGGTTCCAGGGACTTACAAAGACCTGGTACCTCGAGCTGAGCTCTATACAGATTCTGGGCAACCTGGGTATTGCTCAGAACTGTAAAGTCAAATACCTGTACATTTCCACGTAGTGGCATTACTTTTCCCTTTCAGGAACAACTACCTCATTGGCAAGAACGCGCTTGCCGTCAACAAACACATCAGTTGCAACGCCATAAAGCTCAGCGCCAATAAAGGCCGAGTTCTTAGACTTGCTCTCAAAATACTCTGGCGTAATCTGAACCTTCTTTTCTGGGTCAAAAAGGGTCAGGTCAGCCTTATAGCCTGCAGCAATCTTAACAGGCTCAAGGCGCAGAATACGACGAGGATTAACAGCCATTGCGCGAACAAAACCAGTGTAAGACAGCTTGTTGGTGCGCACCATATTAGTAATCATTAAAGGCAGCGAGGTCTCAAGTCCAATGCAGCCAAAGTAAGAGATTTCCCACTCACAGTCCTTCTCGTGAGCTGCATGAGGTGCATGATCGGTAACAATACAATCAACTGTACCGTCTGCAACTGCTGCCTGAAGCGCAAGCGTATCCTCAGCAGTTCTGAGCGGTGGGTTCATCTTAAGGTTAGTGTTATAAGCATCGGTGATGTCGTCCTCAGACAAGAAAAGGTGATGAGGACAAACCTCTGCGGTAACAGGCAGACCTTCCTTCTTAGCTGCCCGTACCAGCTCTGCTCCCCTGCCTGTTGAAATGTGGCAGATATGTAGAGAACAGCCAGTAAGTCGGCAAAGATCAATATCTCTGGAAATCTCCATCTCCTCGCCAAGTGCCGGCCAACCAAACATACCTAGACGCGTGCTTGCGCGGCCCTCGTTAACAACGCCACCAGCACTGATGGATTCAATCTCACAGTGAGCAGCAACAACGCGGTCAAACTGGGAAACGTACTCCATAACTGTACGCATCATACCAGCGCTTTGAACGCCGTGCCCATCGTCAGAGAACGCAGAAGCGCCCTCGTCAACCATGTTGCCAATCTCAGCAAGCTCTTGTCCCTTAGAACCCTTAGTCAGAGCACCCATGGGACGCACGTGAATGAGACCAACCTCATTGCCACGGTCAATCTGAAAACGAACTGCAGCTCCATTATCGGTGACAGGATTGGTATTTGGCATAGTAGCAACGTCAGTGAAACCACCATGAACCGCGGCTCTAGAGCCTGTTTCGATGGTCTCCTTGTACTCAAAGCCAGGATCTCTAAAGTGAACGTGCATGTCAACAAGGCCAGGTGTCAGTACCTTACCCTTTGCTTCAATTACAATATCGCCCACTTGAGGTTTAACCGTTGCTGCAACTTCATCAATGGTTTCTCCGTCAATACGAACATCCATTACCGCATCAAGATTAAGCTGTGGGTCAACAACGCGTGCACCCTTAAGCAGAAATGCCATTAAAGTCTCCTCCCAGAAGCAGATACATTTCGGCCATGCGCGTTAAAACGCCTGCATTGACCTGGTCAAGAATACGAGAGCGAACACAATCAGCTACCTCGCTGTTAATTTCCATGCCACGGTTCATAGGACCTGGGTGGCAAATAATTGCTTCGGGCTTCATCAGCTTGCTGCGGCGCTCATCAAGACCCCAAAGCCTGTTATACTCACGGCGAGAAGGAATAGGAGCTCCTTCCATACGCTCCAGCTGCACACGAAGCATATACACGACGTCTACATCTCCAATGACTTCATCAAAGTGCGAAGTCTGATAACAGTCAAACCAACTTGGATCATCTACGTGGAATGTTGGAGGACCGACCAAAACCACCTCTGCCCCCATAGTTTTAAGTGCTGGCACCAAAGAACCAACAACGCGACTGTGAGAAAGATCACCGACAATAGCAACCTTAAGACCATCAAGATGTCCAAAGTTCTTGCGGATAGTATAGAGGTCAAGCATTGCCTGAGTTGGGTGCTGATGCTTACCGTCACCCGCATTTATAACCACCGCATCAGTATTCTCAGTAATCTTCTGTGGTGTTCCTGCAAGTCTTGCACGACAGATGAACATATCAACGTTCATGGCGTCGATAGTCTGAATAGTATCTGCCAGCGATTCACCCTTAACAACAGATGAAGTTGAGCCTCCCATATTTAGAGCATCAGCAGAGAGACGCTTCTCGGCAAGTTCAAATGAGGAACGAGTCCTGGTAGAAGGTTCCAAAAAAAGATTTACGATGGTACGACCACGAAGTGCTGGCACTTTTTTGATGTCTCTGTTGTTCACAGCCTCAAATGACTGAGCGGTATCAAGAATCTGCTGGATATCATCATGAGTCAGACTGTTTGTATCAATCAAATGTTTAACTGAAAGCATTAGTTTTCTCCCTCAATAAAAGGATTAGAGTAGTCAGCTTCATACAACAAAACACAGTCCTGACCATCAATTTCTTTAACATTTAAACTAACTACCTGGCTCTTTGATGAAGGAATGTTCTTTCCTACATAGTCAGGTCTAATGGGAAGCTCGCGACGTCCACGGTCAACTACCACAGCTAGCTGAACACGTTCAGGACGACCGTAATCAATAAGAGCATCAAGCGCTGCCCTGATAGTTCTTCCAGTCTGAAGAACGTCATCTACCAGCACAATACTTGTGCCCGAAATATCAAAATCAATATTAGTTGCGTGGAGTACTGGTGCAATATTTCTTCTAAAATCATCGCGATAAAAGCTGATATCAAGTGAGCCAACTTTTGGCTTAAATCCAGTAAAACTCAAAATCTTTTCCGCAAGACGAGAAGCCAAAACTTCTCCACGTCGAATAATGCCTACCAGAACAACGTTTTCAATTGAATTGTTATTCTCAACAATTTCGTGAGCAATTCGTGTAAGCATGCGGTCCAAGGACTTCTCATCCACAATAAGAGAGTGTGAACCTTCTTGAGCCATAGCGCCTCCAATAAAAAAGATACCTCACCTGACTAGGCACAAGGTATCCAAAAGGCAAAACTATGACTATGAGCCTTACGGGTATCTCGTACCACATTTAAAGACACACATATTGTACTCGTATAGGACCTAATTTGAGGTTAGAAATTTTAATTATCTCTTGAGATGCTCGTAAGCTTCACAAACTTCATCTACAGGACCAAGCATGCGCTGTTTACCTTTCTCAATCCAAATGGCGCGGTCACAAATGCGCTGAACCAGGTCAATGGAGTGAGAAACCAGAAGAACCGTAACATTATTTGAAGCAACCAACTCTTTGATGCGATTCTCGCACTTTTGCTGGAAGAGAAAATCTCCTACCGAGAGCGTCTCATCAACAATAAGCAGGTCGGGCTCTGTGACCGTAGCAATTGCAAAAGCAATACGTGCCACCATACCCGACGAGTAATTCTTGAGTGGCATATCCATAAAGCCCTCAAGCTCAGCAAACTCAACAATCTGATCAAAGTGCGAGTCAATAAATTCCTTTTTGTAACCAAGAAGAGCACCGTTAAGATAGATATTCTCTTTAGCGGTTAGCTCCATGTCAAAACCTGCGCCAAGCTCAATAAGCGGTGCAATAGTACCTTTGACCTCGCAGGTTCCCTTAGAAGGCTCAAGTACACCAGCAATAATTTTGAGCATAGTAGACTTGCCGGAGCCGTTGGTGCCCACCAAACCAAAAGCCTCGCCGCGCTTAACCTCAAATGAGATGTCATCAAGAGCTTTGAATTCCTTGAAGGCAACCTCACCACGTGCAAAGGCAATAAAATACTCTTTCAGCGAGTTAAACTGCTCCGAAGCAATATTAAAAATCTCCGAAACACCATTTACCGCAACAACAGTTTCTGCATCTTCAGAAGGAAGTGGTGGACGCATAAAATCGTCATCACCCGCAACTACCACCCAAGCGGTAACCGTCTGAGGATTATTAAGACTGTCAAATGCATCAATATAAAGATGGTAGCGACCAGGCTCGGTAAACGTAAATGTCCACGAAGTATCCGTAATTGAGCCACCAAACTGATGCTCCGTGGTATCCCAAAAGCCCTCGTCCCAACGATCATACAAGCTCCACACATAGTTGAATCTGAAACCCTCAGGGTTTGCACCAATAATTTTAGGAGTTGCAGTTACAGTCTCTCCTGCACGAATCTCGTGCGTATCTAAGGAAACCTGAACTGACCAGCCTAATTCTTTATTTAGTGACCCAGACATACAACTCCTCTAATCAACTATTGCCTGAACAGTATAGCTGATTATGGCGAGAAACCCGACTTTTTAAGAGACTTCCCTACTTCTGTGGTGCTGCTGTGGTAGTACGAACAATGAGCTTTGGAGCAATTCTGATTGCTTCGGGTTCATATCCAGACTCAGATGCACGAATTGCATGCTCAAGTGCAACACGTCCGCGCTCTAGTAGGTTAAAGCGAACTGTGGTTAATGAGAAGTTAGGCAGATAGTTCTCAAGAGAGTCATCAACACCAACAATGCTGACATCATCTGGAACGCTCAGTCCCACTTCTTCAAATGCCGCAATGATACCAAGTGCCATCTGGTCGTTGGCAACATACACTGCCGTATAATCGCGATTTTCTCGCAACTTTTTACCAATTTCATAACCACTATTAGCAGTCCAGTCACCAGCAAATGGCTCAACAATTTCCAACCCATACTCAGACATTGCATCTCGCCAGCCCTTCTCGCGAAATTGCGAGTCAATAGAGTATGAAGGACCTGCTACAAAACGGATTTTGCGATGACCAAGTTCAAAGAGATGGTCAATGACAAGCTTTGAGCAACCATACTGATCAGAATCAACAGTGGTGCAGTAAGGGTGTTCATGCATAGTAAGAAGAACTGTTCCAAGGCCTGGCTGCGGTACAAATGATTCAAAGTCTGACGCCATAAGACTCATGCTAATAATCATGCCCTCAACGGGAAGATTAGACATGCGATGAGAAATATCCTGCAGGCACAAGCCGTCATCGGAGCCTTTCTCAATCATCGTAATTGCATATTCATGCTCACGAGCAGCAGAAACAATGCCATCAAGCGTGGCTAAGTTACCAAACTCGCGAATGTCGTACAAGCAAAGTCCCACCGATTGATACGAGCCGGACCTCAACGACCTACCCGCAAAACTTGGCCTAAAGCCCATAGACTCCATTGCTGCCTGAACTTTTTCTCGCGTGGCCTTGCTGACGTTCTGAGCGCCATTAGCAACACGAGAAACGGTCTGCTGAGAAACACCAGCTGCTTGCGCAACATCAGCCATTGAAACAGAGCGCTTATTTGAGCTAGAACTATGCGAGCGAGTCACGAATTCCTCCGATTATCTGCTTGTTTACGTACTCATACTAGCAGGTAGATTGACATAACGCGATAAAATTGCATATTTATCAGCAAATTAAACGCTCACGGTAAAAAAATAACCGTTCGGCGAGAAGGACTTTTGACCTGCAGTCTAACCGTTTGCCCCCGCAAAAATACCACTGACTGAAAACTTAATAATTTCCTATTAGTTCGTTATGAGTACGTTAACATAGTAAGGGTAATGCACTATGAGTGGTATCTCGGAGGTATCCGATGATTGATATTCGACCTTTTGATAGTTTTGTTAACTCCCCTGCTGCGCTTACATATACTATTCGCGGCGGTCATTCAACAGTTAAATTGAGTAATTTTGGTGCAACCATTCTTGGCATTTCTGTACCAGATATCTATGGCACGCAAGCAGATGTAGTTCTTGGCTATGGCTTGTTTGACCTGTATTTAGATAATCCAGCTTGTTTTGGCGCTTCCATTGGACCTTCTGCTAATCGAGCAGATAGAGCAGAAATCCCACTAAATGGTGTTGTCTATCACCTTCCTAAAAACAACGGCCCAGACAATCAAAATAACCTGCATACTGATCTGGTTGCTGGTATCCATAAACGCATTTGGCAAGCAAAAATCGATGAAGCACATAATACGGTTACCTTTAGCATTGACCTGGTAGATGGAGAGTATGGACTGCCAGGAAACCGTCACATTACCGCAGCCTATCAGCTTGTTGAAGAAGTTGCAGAGTCAACGCTAAATCTTACGTATACCTGCACAACCGATGCTGCAACGTTTGTAAACATGACTAACCATGTGTACTTTAACCTCAACGGTCATGATTCTGGAGATGTTCTTGGTCACCAACTTACTATCCAAGCAGATTCATATCTACCCTTACGAGACGACTCGGTTTCTGCAGGAACCATAGATCCTGTTGCAGGAACTCCTTTTGATTTCCGCACACCTAAAACCATTGGCAAAGATATTGACGCAGATAATGAGCAGCTCAAAATTGCTCGTGGATATGATCACTGCTTTGCCATTAATAACTATGAAAATGGTCAGCTACGCCCCGCTCTTCTCGCCACATCAGAAAGCGGACGCTCGCTTGAAATTCAAATTACCGCTCCTGGCGCTCATCTGTATACCGGCAACTGGCTTGACGAGGCGCGCGCAAAAGATGGTGCTATCTACAAGCCTCAAGCTGGCTTTGCATTTGAAAGCGAATTTTATCCAGACTGCGCTCACCATGCAGAGTGGCCTCAGCCTATTTGCACACCTGAGCATCCTTACAACTCACAGATTGTTTATCGATTCTTTTAAGGTACCTGTAGTTTTGCAATCACTAAAGGGAAAGGAACACCATGGCTCACACGTTTGACGAGAAAACCACAGCTCAGCTCAATCGCGCAAAAGAGCACTTTGAAAAAATGTTCGGAAAAGCTGATCGCTATCTTGCAGTACACGCGCCTGGTCGCTCCGAAATTGCAGGAAACCACACTGATCACGAGGGTGGCCATGTTATCGCTGGAGCCCTAGACGTTGCAATTAATGCTATTTGTGCCCCAAATAACCTGGGTGTTATTCGTGTTGCCAGCATTGGATACGATCCTTTTGAGGTAGATTACACAAACTTAGAACCCTCCGAGGCTGAGTACCTAACTACTCAGGCCATTGTTCGCGGCATGGCAGCCAACCTGGTCAAGCTTGGTTTTAAGCCATCTGGTTTTGATATGGCGGTAGTAAGCGACGTGCCTGGTGGCGGTGGACTTTCCTCCTCTGCTGCTTTTGAAGCTGCAGCAGGTCGCACTATGGAGGCGCTCTGGGAAGGTGACAGCGAGATTTCTGCTGTTAAGCTTGCTCAAATGAGCCAGAATACAGAGAACGTTTACTTTGGCAAGCCATGCGGTCTTATGGATCAGCTGGCTGTTTGCCTTGGCGGCCTTGCCTTCATGAACTTTGAAGATCCCGCAGAGCCCAAGGCAGAAAAGCTGGACCTTAACTTTGAGGATTACGGCTATGCACTCTGCCTTGTTGATGTTGGCTGCGATCACGTTGCCTTCACCGATGAATATGCTGCTGTACCTGTTGAGATGCAGAAAGTTGCCGCAGCCTTTGGCAAGACTCGTCTCTCTGAGGTTCCCGTTGAAGACTTCCAAGCTCGCGTCAATGAGCTGCGAGAAGATCTTGGAGACCGCGCTCTTCTCCGCGCTATTCACTACTGGTACGAGAATGACCTGGTAGACAAGAGATGGGCAGATCTTCAGAACTCTGATATTGAGTCCTTTATTGCACTCACCAACGCTTCCGGCGCAAGTTCCGGTATGTACCTGCAGAACGTTTCTACTTCTGGCTCGTATCAGCCGGCCATGCTTGCCCTTGGCTTGGCGGAGAGCATCTTAAAAGGTTCTGGTGCCGTTCGCATTCACGGCGGCGGTTTTGGCGGCTCTATCCAGTGCTTTGTTCCTCTCGCCCTTGTCGAGACCTTCATTGCACAGATGAATCAGTGGTTTGGCGAAGGTGCATGCCGCCACTACGCCATCTCTGACCAGGGAGCTTGTGCACAATGGCTGTAGCAGATAACGAAAGCGCGCTTTGCATTCAGCAGCTTGTTGCGTATGCATGCGAGCGCGGACTTATTCAAACTGAGGATCTGACCTGGTGCTATAACGCGCTGCTGGATATGCTCTCTTATGAGGGTCCTGCTCCCGTTAAGTCTCGGGAGAAGATTGACCTGGCGTCGTTTGATCTTGATCAGACACTTGCTGAGCTTGCTCGTCTAGCTGTTTCTCATGGACTTGCCGAGAACACCCAGAGCGGCGAAGATTCTTTTGCCATGCGCGTTATGGGTCTTCTGCTGCCAAAGCCTTCCGAGGTCGCACGCCATTTCAATGAGCTCTACGTTAGCAAAGGACCTCACGCTGCAACTGACTGGTTCTACACACTCTGCTGCGACGCCGGCTATGTCAGAAGAAGTGCCATTGCTAGAAACATTACCTGGACTACACCAACTACCTGGGGAGACCTTGAGATTACCATCAACCTCTCCAAGCCAGAAAAAGATCCTCGTGAGATTGCAGCAGCTAAAACAGCTCAAAACACTTCTGGCGAGAAATACCCCGCATGTCAGCTCTGCCTGGATAACGAGGGCTACTCCGGACGCGGCGCTTCGTCTGGCGCAGGCGCTCATCCTGCCAGGCAGAATCTTCGTATCATCCCCATTGAGCTCAATCAGCATCGTTGGGGATTCCAGTACAGTCCATACGCGTACTTTAACGAGCACTGCATTGCCATGAACTCAGATCACATTCCAATGCACATTGATCACGAGGCGCTTGTCAATCTCTTTGACTTTGTGGATAGATTCCCCCACTACTTTATTGGTTCCAATGCCGACCTGCCCATTGTGGGTGGATCGATCCTCTCGCACGATCACTACCAGGGCGGACGTTACGAGTTCCCTATGATGCGCGCGGAAGTTGCGGAAAAGTTTGAGCTCAAGCAGTTCCCCGAGGTAGCGGGTGCAATTCTCAAGTGGCCACTCTCCGTTCTTCGCCTCTCCTCTACCAGTCGAGAAGAAGCACTCAAAGCTGCAGAGTTTATCATCACCGCATGGCGCAGCTATACCGACGAATCCGTCTCTGTTTATGCGGAAACTGACGGTGAGCCCCACAACACGGTTACCCCTGTTGTTCGCAAGCTTGAAGATGAGACTTACGAGGTCTTTCTTGCGCTGCGCTGCAATGTTACCAGCGAAAAGCATCCGCTTGGCATCTTCCATCCACATGCCGAGTATCACCACATCAAGAAAGAGAATATCGGCCTCATCGAGGTCATGGGCCTTGCCGTGCTTCCGCCTCGTCTTGTGCCAGAGCTCAACAAAGTTCAGTCGGTTATGGAGCAGTGCCTGGCAAATGCCAAGAAAGCCAATGCAGTCTACGGTCAGCTGACCACGGACTCTACTACCATCTCCCATGCTGACTGGGCGCGACAGATTTACGCTAAGTTACTTGAACAGGGTGACGAATCCAGCAAGGACAACGCTTCCCTCTCGTCCGAACAGCTCAAGAAGTATATCTATGACGAGGTTGGTATTGTCTTCTCGCACGTCCTGGAAGACGCTGGCGTATTCAAATGGGACGAAGAAGGACGAGCTGCGCAACATCGCTTCCTCGAATCTCTGTAGTCGCTGCTATCCGAAGGTTCACACGCAGCTTACAGCGAACAGCATGTCACAATCGCATAAATCACCCAGCAAGAGGGCCGAGAAGATCGGTCCTCTTGTTTTTTTATGCCAAAAAGACTTCCCATAATGGCAAAACAACCCGCAAGCGCAACAAAGACGGGCGTCTGTTGAAAGCGGACTTCCTTTAACCCTTCAAACACACCTGTGTCGGATATTCTGCAGACTTTGAAAGGCCTGACCACACCTATGTCGGATATTCTGCAGACTTTGAAAGGCCTGACCACACCTATGTCGGATATTCTGTTAATAGTTAACATATTTTCCGACACAGATGTGTTATTTCGCTCTGAAACAGCAGATTATCCGACACAGATGTGCTTTTCTCGCTGAAAAATACAGATTATCCGACATAGGTGTGGTGCGAAAATCGTAAAAGGACATATGTCCGAAGAGATACCCTAGTTTACCAGCTGATTTGTAATTTTCCCGTAAATCCACTTTTCCTTAACGTGCAGGCACTGTTTTTTGCTGAAAAAAGAGGCGTCTACATAAGTAGACGCCTCGAAACTTGCACGTAGTAGTGTGCTACTTCTTCTGGACGTACTTCAGGCAGTCAAGGGTGACGGCTGTCAGAATAATGACGCCCGAGAAGACAAACTGAAGGTTGGTGTCGATACCAAGAATGGTCAGTGCATAAGTCAGTGCGGTGAAGATAAGAACACCCACGGTAACGCCGGAGATCTTACCAATACCACCGGTGAACGAAACGCCACCAACAACGCAGGCCGCGATTGCGTCCATGTCCCAACCCTGTCCATAAGCTGCAGAGCCAGAGCCAACCATACGCATGCACTCGAGCCATGAACCAAATCCATAGAGGATACCAGCCATGACAAAGGCGCCAACCATAACTCTAAAGACTGAAATACCAGAAACAGCTGCTGCCTCAGGGTTTCCGCCTACAGCATAGAGGTTCTTACCAAAGGTTGTCTTGTTCCAGATGAACCAAACAATAGCGATAGCTGCGATAGCCCACAAAATGATGGATGGGAATTTACCAATTCGTGGAATGACCATGTCTGGAATGGATGGCTCGATAGCGCCAAAAGAAACGCCCTTTGTTGCATAGGTAACAATACCAAAGATAATCAGCATGTTAGCCATGGTCGAAATGAATGGGTGCATCTTAAACTTAGCGGTAAAGAAGCCAGCAATGCTGGTAAAGCAGGTGCAGAGGACAATACAAGTAACCAGAGCCATGATGATTCTGACAGGAATTGGAACGCCAGTAAGATCAAACGTGATACCAAAGACCTGACCAGTATTGATGCCCTGGTGCATGATGATGGTTGAAGCGGTCATGCCCATACCAACCATACGACCAATAGACAGGTCAGTACCAGTAAGCAAAATCAATCCAGCTACACCAAGAGCCAGGAACATTCGAGGCGATGCCTGCTGAAGAATGTTGATGACGTTGGAGTATGTCAGAAGCTGAGTGCCCTTGACTGCTGGGGTAATAATACAAAGGGCAATAAATACCAGGAGAATAACGATGTACAGACCGTTCTGAAGCAAGAACGAACGGGTGTTAAAGGTGTACTTGTAGTTCTCCCACTTCTGAGCCTGAGACTCCAGCGGAGTGAACTTAGACATCCTGAGAAGGTCGATGAGGTGATACTCATGACTAAACGCGTTATGAGCACGGTCTTTGATGCGCTGAAGATCCTTCTGATAGTTGACCTTAGCGTCAAACTGACGGTTCTTATAGACGTACTTCTCGTCTTTGATTTCCTGAGCATCAGAAGTCTTGCTGACAGCCTCTTCGTGCTCCTTCTTGAGGCGCTCAAGAGCAGCAGCGTAATTCTGCTTAGCCTGCTCTTTCTCTACGGCACAGCTTGCCTTAACTGGCTCAAGATACTCGCTCTTGTAGTGCTCCTTGAGATAAGCTTCGGCCTCAGCAATAAGCTTAGAGACCTGAGCGCTGTTCTCGGACTCAACCTTCTTGGCAAGCTCCAGCTCAGCCTTGTAGCCCTCGATAAGCGTGTTGCGCTCTTCAGCAGAGATAGACTTATCGCGCTTTGTTGACTCAATAGCGCTCAGTGTTGAAATTACTTTGTTGGTACCATTTGCGCGAAGCTCATCAATCTGAGCCTGAATGAAACCAATCTTCTGATCAATAGGCTTTAGCAGCTCTTTTTCCTGCTCGGCCGTCAGAACAGATCCACCTGTTTTTGGCATTTGTATCATCCTCTCCTACAGGTACTTTGCGCTGAGGCGCAGGAGTTCTTCTTGATTTGTCTCGTTGGTATTTACGATGCCCGAAAGCCTGCCGTTGGACATAACGCCAATACGGTTGGTAATTCCCAAAATCTCTGGCATCTCCGAAGAGACTACGATAATAGTGGTACCACTCTTAGCCATATCAATAATGAGCTGGTAAATCTCATATTTAGCACCAACATCAATACCACGAGTAGGCTCGTCCATCAGGAAAACCTGAGGATAGCGCTCGAGCCATTTACCAAAAATGACCTTCTGCTGATTGCCGCCAGAAAGACTTGAAATCAAATCTGATGGACCTTGAGCCTTGGTGTTCATAACCTTGAGCTCATTGACGGTAGCCTTAGTCATCTTAGGATCAGAAAGGATTGGACCAGACTTGTACTGGTTCAAGTTTGCAATGGTTGTGTTAAACGTCAGGTCGCCCTTAAGGAACAGACCGTTTGCCTTACGCTCCTCGGTAATCATGGCAAAGCCGTGATCCATTGCCTCTGCAGCTGTCGAGAAGTTCATAAGGTGCTCGTTGACGTAGACACGACCTGCAGCTCTGGTTCGTACACCAAAGATTGTCTCAAGAAGCTCTGTTCTACCAGCGCCGACAAGACCATACAGACCAAAAATCTCACCCTTCTTTACATCAAAGATGACATCCTGAAGGTATGGCTCATATTTAGTTGAAAGGTGCTGAATAGAAAGATACGTCTTACCAGGTGTGTTAGTAACATCTGGGAAGCGATTCTCAAGTGAGCGGCCGACCATTGCTGAGATTAGTTCGTTCATGTTGGTCTCATCAGAGCGCTTGGTCATAACAAGCTTACCGTCACGAAGAACTGAAATGTCGTCGCAAATCTCAAAGATCTCATCCATCTTGTGAGAGATGTAGACCAAAGAAATTCCCTGCTCTTTGAGCATATGAATCATCTCAAAGAGTTTCTCGACCTCTTGGGTCATAAGTGAAGAAGTAGGCTCATCAAGAACAATAATCTTAGCGTTGTAAGAAATTGCCTTTGCAATCTCGCACATCTGACGCTGAGATACTGACATGTTCTTCATAGGCTGTGTCAGGTCTACGGTCATACCAAGACGCCTGAAGAGCTCATTAGCTTCTTTTTTCATGCGTCCCTCGTCGACAACACCCATTGCGTTAACGGGATAGCGACCAAGGAACAAGTTATCTACAACATTTCTATCAAGGCACTGGTTAAGCTCCTGGTGAACCATTGCGACGCCATTCTCAAGTGCGTCTTTTGGTCCGGAGAAATTAACCTCTTTACCGTCAAGAAATATCTTGCCTTCATCTTTTTGATACGTACCAAACAGGCACTTCATCATGGTAGATTTGCCTGCGCCGTTCTCTCCCATAAGACCCATAACGGTTCCACGGCGTACGTTCATTGAAATATGATCCAGAACACGGTTGCGTCCAAAAGACTTGCTCATTCCATCAATAGTTAGAACGATATCGTTTTCTGTATCTGCCATGTAATCACCCCTTATCTCGCTAAGTTATTGCGCTTATTCGCGAGAACACCGGAGGAGAGCAGGTGTCTCCCCTCCGGTATTGTTTCGTGCTATCGACTACTTAATTACTTAAGCAGCTGGGTATAGGAAGAACCGTTGTCGGTCTTAACCATGTTGAATGCAAATGCATCGTACTCGTCAGGGTTGCCAAGACGGTTAGTAATGTTGGACTCAGTCTGACCATCGCCTGCAATGAACTCAACGTTGAGGTTGAGCAGTGGAGCATATTTCTTGAGCAGTGGTACATAGGTTGAACCAAGGAAGTTGTCGCCAGAGTTGTAGGTGTTGAGCCAAACCTTCTTCTCTGGGTGCTTGTCTGCGCTCAGCTGAGCGGAAGCATCCTTGTAAGTAGTGGTTGCGTCAAGGTTGTCCTTGTAGTTCTCAGCGGTAACTGCAAGGTTGAGAGCGTAGTAAGAACGCTGCTCTGCAACATACTTGTAGTCCTTGGAGTCAATCTTGTTGCCAGCGTCGTCTGCGGACTCAATGCCGGTGTTGATATCAGCGCCGTCAAGAGCGTTGCGGAGCAGACGGAGAGTCAGGTAAGCCTGAACATCTGGGTGCTGGGAAATGGTGCCTGCATAGCCGTCAGCAATAGCTGCAACAGCGTCAGAGTTAGCGTCGTAACCAAAAGTTGGGACCTTCTGAGCCTTTGACCATGCGTTGAAGATGGACATGCCCATACCATCGTTGTTGGAAACAACAACATCAATCTGGTCGCCGAAGGAAGAAGACCAAGCAGCAATTGCGTTACCAGCGGTTGCAGCATCCCATGTTGCACCAGCAGTGTTCTTCATCTCCTGAGAAGCAAGCTCACGGATGGTGTAGGACTTGCCGCCAACCTCAAGCTTACCGTCCTGAACAACAGAAGCGGAGCCGTCAGTGTTGGTGCCTACTGGATCAGAAATAATCTTGCCGTCCTTCTCAATGCCAGTACCAAGTGCCTTACGGACACCACGAGTACGAGCGATAGAGTCGTTGTGACCAATGTCACCAATTGCAAGAACGTAACCAATGATGCCGTCCTTGTTACGATCAAGCTCAGCTGCGTGAGCCTTGATGTAATCAAGAACCATCTTGCCCTGGAGTTCTGCACCCTGAACTGCATCAAAGCCAACATAATAGGTGTCTTTGTTGAAGTTAAGAGTGTTTGTATCAAGCTCACCGGTTGAGCTGTTAGAAGGCTGACGGTTGAAGAAGACAACAGG
>CALIAZ010000038.1 GCA_938045565.1 uncultured Atopobium sp. | reverse complement strand
TCAAGATCCGGATTGAGCTGCTTTTGAACCATCTTCATCGATTCAACAATCTTAGTTACACCCTCTAGTGCATAATACTCACACTGAATTGGGATAAGAATGCTGTTTGCTGCAACTAAGGCATTGATTGTTAAAAGACCTAGAGATGGTGGGCAGTCAATCAAAATGTAGTCAAAGTACTCTTTAACCTGTTCAATTGCCTGCTTTAATATGTTTTCTCTTGATTCCACGGAGACGAGTTCAATTTCTGCACCAGCAAGTTGAATGGTAGCGGGAGCAATAGTCACGTACTTTTGAACTGTTTGTTGTAATACGTCTTCAAGCGGTGTTTCGTTGAGGATTACATCATAGATATCGGCTTCTAGTTCCTCTTTATCAATACCAAAACCACTTGTGGCGTTGCCTTGTGGGTCAAAATCGATAATCAGAACTTTCTTTTTTGTTTCTCCAAGTGCTGCTGCAAGATTAATTACGGTAGTTGATTTTCCAACTCCGCCTTTTTGATTAATTACAGCAAGTACTTTAGGATCTCTATCTTGAAATCCCCTCGAAAGGTCTTTGTAGCTCATTTATCCTCCGTTTGACCAAGTTTATTTAATAATACAGAATGTTTCACGTGAAACATTCCACAATTAGTCTCTTCTTGCAACAAACGGATTTGATTTAGCCATTCCAGTTTTTCTCGGTAGTTTAATTTTGCTTTTCCCAACTTTTCTATAAAGAAGAATTTCACGATGACCAAGGTCGTTTGGTAATTCAAATGTTTCACGTGAAACATTTTCATACCCAAAAATTTTGGCTGCCTGAGAGGCGTCCTGAAGCTCTATCCCATCAACGTTGGCCTTCATTACTATGAGGGTACCATGTGAAGCTAAGAAAGGCTCTGCGTACTCCAAAAGAATGTTTGTCTTTGCAACGGCTCTGAAAGTAACAAAATTGAACCTCTGCTTATAATCATTTGGAATTTCTTCAGCACGAAGCTTTTCAGCCCTAACTCTCTCATTTAGACCAATCTCATCAATCATTGACTGAACTGCATTGATCTTTTTTCCAATAGAGTCAACCAATAGTGTTTTATTTTCACTCATGATTGCAAGAGGCAGTCCAGGAAAGCCTCCACCGGTACCAATATCAATATAGTTGTGAGTACCAGATAAAAACTCATTACACACTTTGAGTGATAACAAAGAATCAAGAATATGGAGCACTAGCGCGTCATCAACTGAAGTAATTCTTGTGAGGTTCAGATTCTTATTTATCTCAATTAGTAGTTCAATATGTTTTAGAAGTTGTCTTCTTTGGTGCTCTGTTGAATTAATTCCATAGTTAAAGAGAAGTTCTTTAAGTACATTCTCTTTTGAATTGTATAAGGGCTTCTCTGATTCAAACATTACTTCTCCTGTGACAAAACTTCTTGTAACAAGAAGAATTGTCACAAAAAAAGAGGAAGGCGTAAACCTTCCTCATCAAATTACTAAAGCTTGTTAGAGGTTCTTAGCTATTGATAGCGGTTACCACAACACGACGATATGGATCATCGCCCTCAGAGTGTGTAGTAACCTCAAGGTTGTCTCTCAGTGCGATGTGAATGATGCGACGCTCATAGCCACTCATTGGAGCAAGAGAGACCTTACCAGTCTTCTTAGCACGGGTAGCAGCAGAGAGTGCCATCTCTTGAAGCTTATTACGGCGACGGCTCTTGTAGCTTTCAACATCAACAGATACTGGATAGTGGAAGTGAAGCTTAGCGCTCATAAGAGAAGAGAGAACCATCTGAAGAGCCTCAAGCGTATTGCCGTGACGACCAATAAGGATTGCAAGATCACCGCCAGTTACGTCAAGAATCAGCTCTCCATCTTCACCGTCATACTCGTCAATTGCACAGCTATTCTCGCCAAAGAAGGAGAGAAGCTCTCTTAGATAAAAGACAGCGGTATCAGCAATCTTATTCATCTCAGCATCAGTAAGCTGAATTCCAGCTTCAAAATGCTCTCGAATTGAAGCAAACTCGTCTTGTGAATCAACGACAGGAGACTCATTAAGAGCGTTTGGCTCAGAAACGAAAGTCTCATCCTCCATGTCGTCCTCCAGTCAATATAAAAAGTTTAACTATTAATCTGCCATTAAAATAATTTGTAAACAAAAGTTATTTTGTTTACTCTCAGCTACTAAGCCTTTTTGTGAGGGCGTGGCTTCTTTTCTTTTCTCACCACGTCAACCTCGATTGGTTTATTAGCCATCTGAGCCTCAGCCTTAAGCTTCTCTTTTTCCATAATGCGCTTGGTAATAAGCTGCTGCTGAGCAAGCTGCCAAATACCAGAAGTAACGTAGTAGAGAAGAACAGCTGCTGGCACAGTCCAACCAAACCAGAGCATCATGAGGGTCATCATGCCACCCATCATGTATTGCTGGGTTCGCTGCTCACCAGAACTTGTACGAGCATTTACTGCCATAGAAAAGAAGGTTGTAAGACCAAATAGAAGAACAAAAATTATGTAAGGGATAGCAGCAACAAGGCCATCAACAGCAAAAATATCAGACGTTGCTCGTGCGATAGAAGGAAGAATGTTGTAGAAACGAGAATCTACTGGAACCATCTTTGCAACGGTAAAGAGTGCAATAAAGATAGGGGACTGCAGAAGCAGAGGAAGACAACCACCGAGTGGATTGAAGTTAATCTCTGCGTAAAGCTTACGCATTTCTTCGTTCTGTCTTACTGGATCATCAGCATAGCGCTCCTGGATTTCTTTGAGCTTTGGCTGAACAACGCTCATACGAGCCATAGAGGCCGTCTGCTTGTTGGTCATTGGAACCAGGATAATACGGATGATGATGGTAAGCAGGATAACTGCCATACCCCAGTCTCCCGAGAATGATTGAAGTCCCGCTAAGACTGTGTATAGAAAGTTAACAATCCAATCCCACATATTTCCTCCGGTGCGTTCCTTTACGGAACGGGATCGTATCCTCCCTTATGAAAAGGGTGACAGCGAGCAATACGCTTAAGAGCAAGCCAACTTCCCTTTTTAACACCATACTTTTGTATGGCCTGAACTGCATATTCGGAGCAAGTGGGCCGATAAATACAGTGAGGCTTAAAAAGGGGAGAAATGTTTCTTTGATAGAAACGAATAGCACCTAGGAACAAGTTTGCGAGAAAAGAATCTTGTCTTTTCTCGCTCATTTGACCCCTGCCTTTCTTAACAGAGCATCCAAAGAAACGCTTATATCAGCAGGATTAGTGCTGTGTGTATCTTTAGTCGCAAAGAGAATAATGCCGTATCCCTCAACAGGTAAACCGCTCTTTCGAGCTGCTTCGCGCAGAACGCGTTTACACCTGTTTCTAAATACGGCGTTACCTAATCTTTTTGGAGCTACAAAGGCTACCTCGGAAGGATGTGCCTCAGTGGATGGTGCTACTCGTATACGAAGAACAGAACTTTGAGCCCTCTTCCCCGCAGAGAAGACCCTTTCAAACTCTGAACGAGATTTAATGGTCTTCACAGAAACATTCCTTAGACGGTGAGGCGCTTACGGCCCTTAAGGCGGCGACGAGCGAGAACGGCACGACCATTCTTAGTTGCCATACGTG
>CALIAZ010000037.1 GCA_938045565.1 uncultured Atopobium sp. | reverse complement strand
AGATGGCACTTTCGGCACTTTCAGATGAGCTGATGCGCGCTGAAGGCATGATGATGCAGGACCAGAACGAGGAAGCGCTTGAGCTGCTGCTTCGTTTGGCTGAAGACGCTGAGGAGTATGTGGACCGCAACTGTCAAACCACAGAAGAGGTGCAGTATTTTGCGTTCCCCACGCTTTTTGACCGCTTGGCATATAGGCGCGTGGAGAATGATCCTCGCAAGCTCGAGGACGTTCATGAACCGTTTGATCGCCTATACGGAGACCTTGCTATGGCTTACGTACGTACTGGCGATTACGAAAACGCCATGACTGCACTAAAGACTGCGATTCGCTGGAACCCAATGAACTGCGGATTTAGGCTTGATCTGGCCGATCTATTTAAGATTGCAGGCGATATTCGTGAGCACATGGCTCTGACTTTTGGTGTCTTTGAGCGCGCAAGTGAGGCAAGGCATCTGACCAGGGCGTTTTTGAACTTTGCAGCATGGTTTGAGGCTCAGGGTAGGTTTGAGCAGGCTGCGGCATGCTTGAGGGCAGCTCGTCGCTTTGAGGTTAAAGACAGCACTCTTGAGGCTGCGCTTGACCAGGCTGCAGGCACCCCTAAGGACCCTGATGGCCTTACCGACGAGGAGGCAAACGACCTGCTTGAGGCAGAGGGCCTGCCAACAGGCGCAAACGCCGAAATTGCAGTCTGCCTGCTCATGTGCGCACAGGATTGCGCTGCCATGGGCGACAGAGCTACCGCAACTGAGATGACCATTCGCGCTCGCGATCTTGTGGGCGAGCAGGCGGCTCTTGCGCTTTTGCAGCTTGTCCGCGATGCAGCCATCTCCGAGGGTTTCACCGCAGGTGGCAATCCCGTATCTGGCGACGCGTCCAGCAACGCATCTGGCGAGAAAACCGATGCAGCAGAAACTTCAGACGGGGAAGGCAAGTAAGCATGGCCGAGACCCAGGGAAAACAGCAGGGTAAGAAGTCGATTGCTCGCAATCGCTCTGCTCGCCATGAGTACGAGATTGGCGAGACTTTTGAGTGCGGCTTGGTGCTTACCGGCACCGAGGTTAAAAGCCTGCGCGAGCGTGGTTGCCAGCTAACCGATACGTTCTGCCTCATTCGTGACGGTGAGGCGTGGATTCACGGCATGCACCTGCACCCATACACGAATGGCGGCGTGTGGAACGTTGACCCAGATAGAAAGCGCAAACTGCTGCTTCACCGCAGGCAGATTGACTATCTTGATGGAAAGCTTCGCCAGAAAGGCTTGGCGCTGGTTCCGCTTGAGATCTATTTTGACGAGCATAACCGCGTTAAGCTGCTGATTGCTCTCTCGCAGGGTAAAAAACTCTACGACAAGCGCGCGTCTGCAGCTAAGCGTGATTCTGACCGCGAGATTCAGCGAGCCCTCAAGGAGCGCAGCCGCTACTAGGAGCGCACGGCTGGCGGAAGCGGCCAACGCTCGGAGTGCGTTGCTGAAAGCGACTAGTGCTCGGAGCGCGCCGAACTTCTCGCCAAAAAAATTTCGTGCGAATTTTATGAGAATCATTCCTATTTTCGGAATAATGCTTTAGAATCACTCAAGATTTGTTACTATCTGCATGAGCACTTAACCGCGGATAAGGGCCACGGTTAGTTGCCGTCCGCGTTAACTGCGCGAATAGAAGGAAAAGCGCGCAAGCGCTTGGAGAGAGGAATAAAAAATGGCAGAGAAGACTTACAAGTTTGTTTGCACCGTTTGTGGCTACGAGGTTGAGGTTGACACTCCAGAGCTTCCTGAGGACTACGTTTGCCCAGTTTGTGGCGTTGGTCCTGAGATGTTCGAGCTCGTCGAGGAGTAAACTCCCCACAAATTAGTCAGACAGGTTTTCCGTGCAAGATTGCACGTTGGTAACCTCTTTGATGATCACCCAAACAAAATCGTAAAAGCGATGTAGGATTTAACCTGCATCGCTTTTCGTATACGCCTGCATAATATGTGCCGTTGATGTACGCAATGTGGTTGGAGTAGTCTTGAAGCACGCACTACAAATGTCAGATTCAGTGGAAGTAGCTGTATTTTTGGCTTTCTCGGGCGGAGTTATGGACGCCTATTCCTACTTGGTGCGCGGCGGCGTTTTTGCTAACGCTCAGACGGGAAACTTGCTGCTTTTGGGCGTAAATCTGACCAGCGGATCGTTTGAAAAGTGTCTCAAGTACGCTCTGCCTGTTTTGGCGTTTGCCATAGGCATTGCGCTCTCGTATGCCATTCGAGCTGTTGCGCGAGAAGAACATCTGCACTGGAGGCAGCTTGCGGTTATCGTGGAGATTGTGCTCCTGAGCATTGTTTCTTTGCTTCCAACAGACATGAACCTGCTGGCCAACAGCCTGACATCACTTGCATGCGGCATTCAGGTCCAAGCGTTTAGAAAGCTCCATGGACATGCATTTGCCACAACCATGTGTATTGGCAATCTCCGCGGAGGAACGCAAGAAATAGCCGCATATATGCACACGCACGAGCCTGCTCACATTGAGACCTCGCTGCTCTACTTTGGAACTATTTTCTGTTTTGTAGCTGGTGCGGTAGTGGGTAACTTGCTCATTCCGTTGATGGGTACTCATATGATTTGGCTCTCACCTGCGGCGCTTCTGGTGGTTATTTTGGTCATGTTTATTGATCGCGAGAAACAAGTTCTAGAAGCTCACGGTAAGTCCGCAAAGTAAGCCGTTTCCAAAATAGTCATATCTTTTTTTGAAAGAATGGCAGTTCATGGGGTATACTCTCTACACTTTGAATTGCAGACAGTGGCACGCGTGCGCCCGCAATTCAGGAACATTGAAAACTGCATGGTGGCAGTTTCTCTCATTATTGGGGGTGACTGGATTCGACAAGGTGAGTTTGCGGTGGGCAGCAAGCCGTGGTCTCCTCGCCACGTAAAACAGGGGTAACGTCAAATTGAATTGACAACACTCTTACTTTTGAGCCTCGTATGGCTCTCGCTGCTTAATTTAGTTCAGCGCGTCTAACTGGGATTTTCTCCTGTTCTCAGGGTGACGTCATTTTAGGGAGATGCTTGTAAGGACGTAGTTGGTATGCCTTACAAAATGATTGAACCAACTGGAGCACCAAACGCCTGTTACTAAGTGTGCGGTACTTAAGATGTAATTAGTAACTGAGCTTGGAGACACCTGCCTAGGATTTGCTTTGGACCGGAGTTCGATTCTCCGCACCTCCACCATACATTCGTTACCCATGAATGGCAGAATTTCTGTGATTTATGAGTACATTTATATTTTTGCATCGTCTTGTCGTTGCAGAACGCACAGTAAAACCGTATTCCAGTCTGCTCGGAATGCGGTTTTACTGTTTATTAGTACGGTTTTACGTTAGCGTTTGTTTTTTATCCGTTTAGCAGGGGCTTAAATGACTGATAGTAATTTAGTAGTATTATTTTAGTTAACTAAATCTAACTTGAAGGAGAGTTATATGAAGCCCGATTATAAGAACTGGTTTCCAAAGGGAATGGTATACGGCTTTTTTGCTGGGACCTCTATTTGTCTCGCTCTCTTTTTTGTAGTGTTGTCTGTTGACTTTATTCCTATGAAGTCCTTTCAGACTATACTTGTTCTAGTTTTTGGTGTTCTCTCTGTGATTATGATTGTAATAAGTATTTGGGGATTTAAGATGCACCAGGCCTTCTCATATGATGGTAAGCGTCAGATGTCTCGACAGATTATTGAAGGAATAGCTAGCTACATTATTATTCCAGCAGGAGGCAAGGGATTGGATGTTGGATGCGGCAGCGGAGCTCTTGCCATTGCTGTTGCAAAGAAAAATCCAGATGCGATGATTGTTGGTATTGATCGTTGGGGCAAAGAGTACGCATCGTTTAGCAAAACACTTTGCGAGAATAACGCAAAAGCTGAAAGCGTTACAAATACAAGCTTCTTTCCCGGCGATGCCGTGAATTTGAATTTTGAAGATGAATCTTTTGATGCTGTTTTTAGCAATTACGTGTATCACAACATTCCTAGTAGCAATCGTCAAGAAATCCTATTAGAGACACTGCGCACGCTTAAAAAGGGTGGCGTATTTGCTATTCACGATATTTTTTCTCAGAATAAATACGGAGATATGAATGCGTTTCTAGCTACGTTAAAGTCTATGGGCTATGAAAGCGTAGAGCTCGTTGATACTACTGAGGGTATGTTTATGACTCCAAAAGAAGCTAAATGGATGATGCTCTCTGGATCAGCGCTGCTTGTGGGAAGAAAATAGAGTTAGGACATTGTCGTGTCAAGGAACGCTACAAGATTTCAAAAAGTACTGATGTCGTGGGTGTATCGCGGCAAAGAAATATTTAAGCCCCTTAATACAGGTGCCATTGATGAGCACGTGAGGTGCATACGTGAGTATGTGGCCAATATTTTCTTCTACACCAAAGGCAGTACTACCATCATGATTGACGCAGGATACAGCTATGATCGCCTGCAAGAAAAGATGGACTGGCTGGGAATTGACCCTAAGGATATTCAGCATATTCTAATCACTCACCTAGATACCGATCATATTGGCGCAATTGAGTCGGACAGTGACCAGCTTTTCAGCCACGCACAGGTTTATATTGGCGATGTTGAAAATAGGTATTTAACAGGAGAAGTTCGTCGCCGTGTAATGAATGGCTGGTATAAGCTACCAAAGGTGAGCATTCCAAATAAAAAGACACTTCTGCACGACGGGGAAGTGCTTGATATTGATGGCATAAAAATCGAAACAATTCTTGTCCCCGGTCATACCTGGGGTCACGTGGTGTATCTGATTGATGACGAATATTTATTCTCTGCCGATACTATCTGGCTGGGAGCAGACGGCGGTTATAGCTTTATTAATAAGCTTGCAGAAGACAATAAACTGGCTGTTGAATCGCTTGCAAGGCTAGAGGGCATTCTGCGTGAGCGCGGACTTAATCCCAAAATTATCACCGGGCATACAGGCTGGGCGGATGACATCAACTTTGTCTTTGCTCATACCGATGAGGTGTGTAACGTCAACAAACCAGTCAAAGTTCATGACCCCAAAGCTCCTTACGACGCATATGACGAACGCGATGACACGCGCGAAAACGCAACGAGCACACCGCTTCTTCCCTGTAATAGATAACGCTGGAGCAACAAAGAGTACATGATAAATGCACGCTAGGACTCTGTCAGAAATGGCAGAGTCTTTTTTTTTCAGACAGAAAGTGATTAAAGTTTTAAGATTTTCTCGTTGACATATTCCACAAGTGGAACTACTATCGTTATAAGATATTCAACAAGTGGAATATAAGGAGATGAGAGATTTGCTTAAGCAGGGAATTCTTGGTCTCTTGAATTATGGGGATATGTCCGGTTACGAGATTAAAACCATCTTTCAACAGTCGCTTAATTACTTCTGGACTGCTCAGACAAGCCAGATCTATAGAGAACTGCAGGCGCTAGAAAAGGACGGCTGGGTTACCTCAACGCTCGTTGCTCAAAAAGGAAAGCCGGATAAAAAGGTTTTCTCGATAACTGAAGCCGGTAAAGAGGAGTTGAACAGGTGGCTGAGGGAAGATTCTCAGGCCTCAGTGCTACGCATTCCGCTTTTGATGCAGACATTCTTTAGAGGCGAGTGCACCTATGAAGAAAACCTCGCGTTTTTTAAACGAATCGCAGATAACGCCTCATCGTTTCCTGGTGGAAGTGAGCTGGCAACTGGCGCGGTGGCCGCTTACGCAGCGCAAATGGGAGATCCAGAAAAGGCGTTGTTCTGGCAATTTACTATCGAGTACGGCAAGATGCACGAAGAAATGCTTAGGGCATGGAGCGAGAAGTGCATGAAGGAGTTGGAGGCGCAGCATGAACGTTCTGCTGATTAACGGCAGCCCTAAGGGCAAGGACAGCAATTCTCTGCGACTTGCTAAGAACTTCATTGAGGGTATCTCTGAGCAACACGCCTATGAAGACGTGACTGTTGAGCAGCTCAACGTTGCCACTATGGACATCAAGCCATGCAAGGGTTGCTTTCACTGCTGGAAAAACACGCCTGGCAAGTGCATTATGTCGGACGATGAAGAAACCGTCATTCAAAAGCAGCTCTGGGCCGATCTGGTTATTTGGAGCTTCCCGCTCTACTACTTCAACGTGCCTGGACTGCTGAAAAACCTTATTGATCGCCAGCTCCCCATGAGTCTGCCCTTTATGAGCGATGCAAATGGGGGATACGGAAGCGGCGCCCACGAGTCTCGCTACGACATGTCCGACAAGAAGCACGTCCTTATATCTACCTGCGGATTTTATTCTTTAGAGGGCAATTACGATAGCGTTACCAAGATGTTTGACCACATTCTTGGTCAAGGCAACTACGAGAGCATTTTCTGCGGCCAGGGCGAGCTCTTCCGCGTAAAGGAGCTTTCTGCACGCACCGATCAGTACCTTGCGCTTGTTAAAAAAGCTGGTATTGAGTATGCGCAGGGCGGTATTTCTAACCAGACAAGGTCCGAGCTCAAAGTTTTGCTGTATCCAAAAGAGATGTTTGAGCAGATGGCGGATGCAAGCTGGGGAATTTCTCGCGATACAAGCGCTCAGAGCAGCACAAACGCTGGCGAGAAGCCCGTTGAGCAGCTGCCGTTTGATTATATTTTTACCACTCAAATGGCGGCTTTGTATGACAAGACAGCTTACGACGGAAAAGATCGCGTGCTTGAGATGAACTACACCGATCTTGGGCGTAGCTACCAGATTCTGCTGGGCAAAGACGGTAGCAGGGTCTTTACTGACGGTAGCCTCACTACCACCACAAAGCTCAACACTCCGTTTGAGGTCTGGCAGTCCATTTCTAGGGGAGAAATTAGCGGACCAGAGGCGCTGGGTAAGCATCTGTATACCGTTGAGGGAGATTTTTCCTTCATGATTGATTGGGACAAGTATTTTGGTCCAACGCCTGGTGGTTCAACTGAAGCCGCGCAGGGCGCGTCGGCTAAAGAAGCTGGCAACACACAGAAAAATCCGCAGATGATTACGATGCTGCTTTCTTGGATTACCTTCTGGACCGCAACGTCGTTTGACCCTCAGGTTGGCGCTATGATTACGCTACTTGTTACTGCTCTGATGCCACTTATTATGAGGAACTTTAAGTTCACCATCTGGGACAGAATTTCATTTGCCCTGGTCGGAGTATTGTCTGCGGGCGTTTTTATGAGCGGAAACGGCGACAGCAACCTGATTGTCAATTTGGGCTATCTGGCTTTTGGTCTTATGTGGTTGACCTCGTGTCTGACTAAAGAGCCTCTCTGCGCTGCATACGTAAAGTATAGCTACGGTGGAGATAGTGCTTACAACAATCCGTTGTTCATGAAGACAAATTATATTTTGGCTGCATGCTGGGGCGCTATGTACGTGTTAACGGCCATTTGGAGCTGGTTTGCAGTTCAAAATGGCGTGGGCGGCATTTTGGTTATCGTGAATAACCTGGTTCCTATTGGAATGGGCTTGTTTACTGCATGGTTCCAAAAGTGGTATCCAGCTAAGATGGCAAGCGGAAAGTAGACAATGGGTGCGTACGCGCTGTAATTGCATAGTATGCGCATAGTGCGCACGCAAAAAAGAGAGCTGGTACGCTGGCTCTCTTTTTGGGTTTCTCGCCATTTTGCTTTACCATAGCAACATAAGGAGATGATGCGACATGAATAAAGCGGCTCAAATTATCAAGAACCTTTCGCAAGGCTTTCTTATTTCGGGTATTTTAAGTGCGCTCATGGGCGCATACTATCTATTTGCAAAGGCTGGACTTCCTCTGCAGGATCCTCCGCTGGCGCTCAAAATTCAATACGAGATTGACTTTGGCGTTGGTGAGAAAATGTTTATGTTGGGTCTAACCTGCCTATTTATCGGCTGCGTTGGCTATACCGTTGCGTGGATTTGTTCCAAGACAGAGAAAGTTCAAGATCCAAATAAATATCAAGCTGGTAGGCCTTCTCGACCTGACGAGACAAACTGAAGCACGATAGGCTGAATTTACGTTCATCAGCAGCAGATGCGGACTAGATACAAAAATTTGAACTATTTTCAAAACAGTACTGTCCATGCAAACTGTACTATTCATCAGCAAAATTCACTTTTTATGTGAATACTAATTTCTCTTATGTTTTGGCTATCAATTTGTAAGAAAATGTAGCTGTAATATGCACATCTTTTTGAGGGGCCATCATGAAAAAAGGTTTTCTTAAGAGAACCTCAGTCTTTCTAACCATGGTTGTGGCATGCCTGTTTATGTCTATTAATACAGCTCAGGCACTTGATCACCAGAAAGACGATAGTGATCTTACCCAGATCAACATTTATCAGTTCACTCTGACTAGGGATAACATGACTGTTCTCTCGCAGAGAGCTGGTGTTAAGCGTATAGAGATTCCTGCTTCTGACACAGGCAATCTTCCTTCAACCGCTTTTGTTGTTCAGCCAACTAAAGACGGTTCTGACCAGCAGTATGCTTAGCCTCTCTCGCTGAAGTTTTCTAACGCTGGCACCGTTGACGGCAAGTCTGTTGACGTTTATGTCACCATTAACTCGCTGGACCTTACCTTTAAGAACGCCAATGCAGATTACAACAGCCCTAATAAGACTGGCGTTGCATTTTTGACCGTTGATGAGAACTGGGGAACTAAGTCCTTCCAGATTATGGACTACATTGACGTGAATCACCCTAGCTACACTGCTGATATGTTCAGGTCCTATGCAATCAACGCAAACGTAACTGTAGAGCTTAAGTACACTGATGGCACCCCTTGTGACCTTAAGCTTGTTATGCAGCCAAGCGATATTGACGTTGTCGGTGATACTGGCGCAAGCGAGACCTTCTCGTTTATTAACGTAAACAGCACCATTGATAGCATTGTTATGAATAACAGGAACATTCTTGTTGAGTCTACAAGCGGCAACGAGATTACCTGGAATCCTGTTTGCGGAACTTCTGGTCCTGATTAGGAGAAGAACCTTGCAGGTTTTGCTGTTAAGTCCAAGTCAAACAGCATGACATTTGAGTCCACCAGCGCAGCTACCAGCGGCAGCCTTTTTGGTGTGTGCACTGAGGCAATTACCTCAGCTCCAGTAAAGGCAGTTGATCCAGAGCAGGCTCCTGCTAAGGCCAGAGAAACCATTACCTATACCGGTACCTTTACACTGCCAAGGCAGGGTATTGATACCATCGACAAGATTAAGTCGATGAGCATGGTTGATACCTTTGACGAGAGTCTTGATTTCCAGAGCCTTACCGTAAGCTTTGACGGCCAGACCCTAACCGAGGGCACTGACTATACCGTTGCTGTTGACGGTCAGAAGGTTACGGTCAACATCAAGGACCACCTGCTCACCAAGGCAAATGGCGGCAAGAAGTTTGTTATTACCTACAAGACTGTTACAAACAGTAAGGTAGAGACAGACGGCTCCAACATTGATAACGAGCTTACACAGGTTGTCGACGGAAACGTCGCTCACTCCAACAAGGTAACTACTGAGCTTTTGTACGAGAAGACCCACGAGTTTGTAAGCGGCACTCCTAACAGAGAGCTTCCTCAGGAGGTCCTGGATCTACTACCTGGTAAGCAGACCAGAATTCCTAACGGAACTACCGTTACCCCTGATCAGCCTCTTGGCGGCGTTACTTGCGTAGAGGCTCCAGATGGAACTTGGGTGTTCATCGGTTACGATCACGATTCCAAGGTCATTGACCACAAGAACGCTCACTTCATTGGCGTTTGGGTAGTTCTGCCTCAGCCAAAGAAGGATGTCCTGTACAATCAGGGTAACTCCATCGATGGCAATAAGGTAACTGCTGGCCAGGTGCTTACGTACTCCGTAACCTACACCAACACCACCAACACCGCTCGTGATGTCACCATTACCGATGTCATTCCAGAGCACACAACTTACGTTGATGGTTCCGCTGATAATGGCGGCACTTACGACCCAGCTACACGCACCGTAACCTGGACTCAGAACGTTGCTTCGGGCGATACGCTCACCGTTACCTTCCAGGTCAAGGTCAACAAGGGCGAGAAGGACGTCACGGTTGTAAACACCGCTCACGTTAGCGATGGCCTTATCGACACAGATACCAACACCACTACCAACCCTGTTGTCCCTAAGCCTCGCAAGTCGCGCACTCCTTATACCGGTGACGATGCATCGCAGAACACACTGATGTTTGCTATTGCAGGCGGCGCAGCAGTTCTCGTTGCACTGGGTACGCTCAAGCTTCACGCAGCTAAGAACTAAGTTGCGGCGAGGTTGACACGCTCGCAGGTATGGTGCGTGGAAGCCACAGATTTAGCACGCAGTAACTTCAAGCCGCTCTCATCTTGAGGGCGGCTTTTTTGTGTGCTCGCGCTCGCGCATACGCATTCGCGCGCGTAAGTTTGGGCGTGCAGAAAACAACATTCAAGAGCAAGAATGGCGTGTGAAGCGCAAAGAATGCACTTCACACGCCAGTTAGTGCATTTGGGCGATATGAGACCATATATAAGAACTGCAACAGTTACTCTAAAGATGCCTTAAGGCAAGGAAGCAAGCGGACTACAATTCCGCTGCAGCAGGAAAACAAGACATTTGGTTAAGCAAGTTGTTTGGATGTGCCATGGAAATTCGGGTGGTTGAAGAAAAAGGTCGAGGGCAAATCGAGGTAACCATTTTAAGTGGACCTGATGACCCGCGCGTTTCGGGGATTGTCCGTCAGCTCCAGATGGTTGACGGAAAGATGACAGGATACGTTCCCGGCACCATTAACAGGCGCGTCGTTCTTCTCGCGGATGTGGCATGGATCCAAACGGACGGAAACGTGACGCTGATTCACATGGTAGACGGGGAGACGCTGGAAAGTTCTAGCCGTCTGACTGAGCTCGAGGACGCTCTCAAGGATACGGCGTTTGTGCGCACTTCTCGACAGGAACTGGTCAACTTGGATCAGGTTACGGGTATCAAACCCGCAGGTTCTGGCCGCATGTTGCTGTCGCTTGGCGAGAAAACCCTTGTTGCTTCAAGAAAATACGCCGCCGAAATCAAACGACGTATTGGAATTGTGTAGGGGATAGAGGGTTTTCTCGCGCCGCAGGTCTAAGCGCCGAATGCCACCCGAATGCCACCCGAACGTCACTCGAACCCAATCGGAACGACACCAAAAACACAGTTTTAACAGCAGTTTTATCCCAGAGAAGGGAACATCATGGAACGCAACGAATCACAAAACTGGCAAGAAATTGAGCAAGAGATTCAGCAAGAATTTGACGAGGGACTCAATAAAACAGTAGGTCAAATTATGTGCAAAGGCATTTCTTCTGGAGCACTATGTTTTACCGGCATCTCGCTTGTGTATGGCGTCATTGCGCTGGCAATCAATTATGGTGACAGGCAAAATAACATCATACTTCTCACATTGATTGCTGCGGGCGTGTGCTCAGGTGTTTACCAGCAGATTTGGTTTAACTATCAGCCCTTGATTACCAAGCTTAGCTACCTTCAGAGGTTCCTTGGCTTCAACGTTTGCCTGTTCCCAACGCTTGTGGCAATGGCGCTTATTGGTGGATGGGTTCCTAATATGGCGCAGGCTTGGATGTCGTTTACCGCTCTGTACCTGGTCATTCTTCTGGTAACCACCCTGTTTTTCAACGCCATATTCAAGAAAGAGGAGCAGAAATACAAGGCTGCTTTCGAGAAGTACCAGGCGTCTCGCCGCGCGTAAAGTTTCAACTGATTCTGTACCATCCGGCGCGCGCCTGATTTCTGCAAAGAATCTGTAACTTTTGCCTGAAAACATCAAAGAAACTGTGGATTTTGCCTGATTTCATCAAAGAATCTGTGTTCCAAACACAGATTCTTTGCACTTTTCAGGCTCAAAGGAACAGAACATTCGCGGGACAGCACACAAAGAGCTCGGCCTGTCGAGAAGACCGAGCTCTTGCGAGTCGTACTTAACCTGCGCTCCAACCAGCGCCCTGACCTGCACTCCAACCAGCGCGTGCTGGCAGTCGCATCGCTGGCGTGCGCTTACTTTTTCTTTAGGGCGTTCAGGATACTGAGAGCAATATGGTAGAGGAGCGCGGAGACTGGCCAGATAATCCAGGAGCTTTTCCAGTCCTTGGTGATAAAGCTGTAGCCCACGTAAAGCAAGGCAATTGCGCCAAAGTATGCCTTTGCGATTGACCTGTACTTCAATGCTGTGGATTCATAGTCCTTCTTGCTGCTTTTCTCGTCATGTGAGAAATCGCCTTCCTGCAGAAGAACCCTATAGCCATCCCTGAGGATTCCTGAGTAAACCAGCAGGTAAACGCCAAGGGAAACTAGAATCGCTGCCGCAAGGAAGCCAACGGCAAAGGTGAGGCCAGCTCCAAAGTACGAAGCAATCAGGAAGGGGATGGCGCTCAGAATAGTGAGGCAGACGCCAGCCGCCTGCTGCATGTAGCGCAGCGATTCGGTGGATTCGGCGCGCCTGCGAACGGCCGCCTCAACACCGTACTGAAGCTCGAGAGTAGCCTCTTTGAACTGCTTAAACTTTGCAAGCTTCATGTCCTGGAGGATCAGTAGCCCAACTCCGGCCGCAATAAAGAGCATCATAAGGCACACGCCTGCAATGCCCAGTGCATCTGGAGAAATGCGTGTCAGATCAAAATTGGGTGCATCTTCACTGTATGTTGCAAGCGAAACAAGCAACGCTGGCCCCAAGATAAAGAGGGTAATTGCAAACGAAGTGGGGCGAGAAGTTCGTGCGACTGCATCCAGGTACTCGGTAGCTGTTTCAAGCGATACGCTGAGCTTTGGCGCTACATTTTTGCTGGTAGATGCGTTGTCGCCTGAGGAGGCACCCGTGGCCGCGCTGGCAGCGGTGCCCAAGATGTCGTCAGATGCGGTTGTGTCAGCGTCGTCCGTGGTAGTTGCGGCGGCGGTAGCTACGGCAGTAGCAGGCAGCTCCTCGAGCTCGTCTTTGAGCAGGTAGTCTGTGGAAACGCCAAAGAGCTCGCTCATGGACATAATCTTCTGAATGTCAGGCATGGAAGCCATAGACTCCCATTTAGAAACTGACTGTCTTGAAACGCCAAGCTGTTGTGCAAGCTCTTCCTGTGACCAACCATTACGCTTTCTGAGACTCATGATTTTCTCGCTCAGTAACATGGCTGTTCCTTTCTGTTGGTGATGTGGTGGGATTCACATGTGATGGCTATTACTCTAAAAATTGCCTCGATTGCACACCACCAAGTTGAGTTGGAAATTTGTCAACTCTCGGTTGCGTAATAGTTTAACTGCAGAAATGTTATCAAACTTTTGGAAAATGATTTTAAAGTTTATTTAAATTTTTTGTGCGTTCACGGAATATGTCGAGTAGACGCGACATTTGTTCAATATGTATATGATTTTATCTGCTCACGGAGAAACTAAATAATCCATATCAGAAAGGAATGCGCTAAAAATTTTGTGCTTCTTGCCATCTACCTGAGAGTAGAAGTTTTAGCGCAAAAGTCACATGAAGAATTTAAAAGTCTGTATTGCTTCGTCTGCTCTTGTAGCTGCACTGGCATTTGCTCCAGCATCTGCGCTGGCAGAGGGCACAACACCTGCTTCTACAAGCGCCACTGGTGTTACTGCTATAGCTGCAACACCAACTAAAGAGCAGCTCATGGATCCAACGGTTAATCCAAATCCAACCCCTGATCCAGAGCTAGCTCCAGCACCAGAACCAGAGCCTGCCCCAAGCTCCTGCACCAACGCCAGCGAAGAAGTCCGTACTTCCTGCAACTGGTATCGCAGATGTTGTAGCCCTAGCTTCTGTTCTTGCAGTAAGCGGTCTTGGCTTTGTTACTGCTTCTCGTAAGGTCTGCAAGTAAGGCAAGGGGTGCAGCAAGCGCACGGTTCCACACGCGGCTTCTTGCTGCAGCTTCGTTTGCGACGCCGACTGCGATGCCAGCTGTGGCGCCGATTGCAGCAACAACATCTTCGGGTTTCTCGCCAGAGTATATAAAGTTATGCAAAAGCGCCTGATATTCGGGCGCTTTCTTTGTGTGGAAAACCGGTTGGGCGTCCGAGCAGAAATTGGGTACACTCTGAATAACAAAGTTCGGAGGTTGTTATGGACGATCAGCAGCAAAAACTCTCGCAGAACGCCGGCGCACGCCAGGAGCCCGCGCACCCATCTTCAACTGCTCTTGTGCTTGAAGGCGGAAGCTATCGAGGAATTTTTACCGCTGGAATTCTTGATGTGCTTCGCGAGAAGGGCGTCACCAACTTTGAGAGCGTTTGGGGAGTTTCCGCGGGCGCCATCAATGCCGTAAGCTTCAGGTCCAAGCAGATGGGTCGCGCCATGCGCATTATGCTGGCCTTTAGGGACGATCCTCGATTCCTTTCGCTCCGCTCGCTGATTACTACCGGCGACATTGCAGGCGCGGATTTCATGTTCGACGAGATTCAAAACCATTTGGACCCCTGCGATAACGAGGTATTTAACCAAAATCCCATGCAGATGTACGTGGTGGCGTCCGACGTTACGTTTGGTACGTCAGCGTATCTGCACGTAAAAAAGTTCCCGGAAGACGTGACCATGGTCCGAGCGTCCGCGTCGATGCCAACGGTTTCTCGTATGGTTGAGCTGGACGGACATCGTTATCTGGACGGCGGAACTACCGATTCCATTCCGTTTGCAGCCGCGCTTGGTCTGCCCGACGGTAAAGCGGAGCACGCGGTTGACATTCCCGACCGTAAGCCGGCAAAGAAAGCGCTGGTTATTATCACGCAGGATAGGGACTTCGTAAAAACCGACGTTAACGAGCAGATTGCCATTCGCTCGCAGCTCTACTCCGCGTATCCATACTTTGAAGCCGCATTGGCTTCTCGCGCTGAGCGCTATATGGATCAGCGCAAACAGCTCTTTGAGCTGGAAAAAGAGGGAAGAGTACTGGTGCTTCTGCCTCCCGAGCCAGTTGAAGTTAAAGTTAACGAGAAGTCCGGTGAAGCTTTGCTATCTCTGTACCTGACAGGTCGTCAAGTTGCACTTGAACGCCTTGAAGAGATTAAAAGTTTTATCGAGTAGAACGAGGGCGGCAGGCGCTCGCGTGGCCTGTGGTGATGCGCGTGACCTGCGGTGACGTTCGTGTGGCTCGTGGTGATGCGCGTGGCCTGCGGTGATGAGCGCGGATCCGTGCGGATCCGCGCTGTAGTTTTTTCAGGGTCGATTGATCCAAAACCTGGGTAATTATGTGCCCGATTGATCCAAAAATGGGGTAATTATGTGCCGAAAGGCACATAATTAAGTGGGTTTTGGATCAAAATCGGGTTTCTCAACACATAATTAGTGTGCTTTTGGATTAATTGAGGTCCAAAAATCTACAAACGTATGACCTGAACACGAAACGAAAATCGATCCGAAGAGAGTTTGTTTTGAAGACACCAATGAATAAGTTTTTAAAAGTGATGTTTGCGCTGCTTATCATTGCGATGACTGGTGCGGCGATTCTGCAAATTGTCGCTCCCGAGTACATGGGAAGCAATGCCGCCTATGGCATTTCGACTGGATGGCAGCGAGAGATTGGTTTTTGGAATCTCGCGGTGCTCATCATTTTGGTCACCACGTGTTTCCACTACGATTGGGTCTATCTACGTGCGATTTTACTCGCGCTAATTCTAGGCTGTATCGGAATTGGAACCAATCATTTCATCCATTTTTTCAGCGCTCACGAGTCGGTAAATTTGGTTGGCGCTATCGAGAATTACGTTCTTGCAGTTGGTTGGATGATCGGTTGGAAGCTCGAATGTAATCGAAGAAAAACTGCGGGCACTGCTGAGTAGCTGCGGAAAGACCGTGCACGTTTTCGCATGACGGCGCTCCGAGCGCGACATTGCGAGCGAGACATTATGCGCGCCTGATTTCTTCAAAGAATCTGTAAATTTTGCCTAAAAATGTAAAAGAAACTGTGGATTTGCCTGATTTTGTCAAAGAATCTGTATCTAAAATACAGGTTCTTTGCACTTTTTAGGCGGGCACGTTGTTATGGCGCATCTGGCGAGAAACCCGGTGCGCCCGCGCACTCGCGTCCCGCGCACCCGCAGCGCCCCGCGCTCCGTGCGCTCGCACGTTAGCGCAGGCGCGTGAGTTGCACTTTCTCGATAAGCGAATCCACAACCGAACGCTCCGCCGCCTGAGTTCCGCTCTCCATGACGTTTGCGGCGCCCGTGGCCATGGCCAGTCGCAGCGCGTCTTCTGTCGAGAGGCCCTGTGCATCTGCAAAGGCAAGCGCTGCCACAACGGAGTCACCGGCACCGACAGTGCTTCCTACCTGGACTTTTACTGGACCTGCATACCAAACCTCATCGGCCGTGGCGTAGACGGCGCCGTTGCCACCCATGGAAACGCAGACCGTGTCGATTCCACCAGCAACAATTTTGGAGGCAGCAGTGGCGATCGCGTCTACGTCGGCAAGCTCACGGCCAAGCATGGCGGAAAGCTCGTGGTCGTTTGGCTTGGTGAAGTACGGCTTCTGTTCAAGGCCAGCTGAGAGCGCTGCGCCGTCGGCATCCAGGTACACCTTCAGTCCGGCGTCGCGCAAAGCACGAGTCCAGCGGCCATACGTATCAGCGGCAGCTCCGCGGGGGAGGCTACCAGAAAGAACCACAATGTCGCCGGCGGAAGTCTTGGCAATCACGTCAGCAAGTGCCTGGTCAAGCACGGTATCGGTGACCTCGGGGCCGGGCTCGTTGATGTCGGTGTTGGTGCCACCCTCGGAGTCAACAACCTTGAGGTTGGTGCGCGTCTCGCCGGGAACGGAAATCGCCTGGACCTTGATGTTATTCTCGCCAAGTGTTTCAGCGATCCACTTGCCGGTTTGACCTGCAAGAACGGCAATGGCGGTAGACTCTCCTCCCAGCTTAGCAATGACCTTGGAGACGTTGATGCCCTTGCCGCCCGCGTCTTGCCTGAGCCACGTGATGCGATTCACCTGGTCAACGGCAAAATTTGGTACCTGGACGGTCTTGTCCAGAGCGGGGTTGAGCGTGACAGTGTAGATGCAGGGCATAGTTGCTCCTCGGTTTTGGCGTCGCCAGGATGACGGCCCTTGAACGGCGCTAGCAAGCGGCGCAAGTTATCTACGCTGATAATACTTCAGTTTCGTCAAAAAAGTAACGCGGACAGTGTTGTTACGCGCATATCCGCGGTCTTTTCTGGCGAGAAACTCGATGCACCCGCAGCTTGCTTTGGGCCTGCGCCGCCGGCACACTCGCAGCTCGCTCTAGACCCGCACGGCTCGGCGCGCCGTCAGCGCTTACTTGCTGTCAGCGCTCTTGAACTGGTCAAGAGCCCAAGCGTACGCAGTTGGAGCAACTCTGGACCAGTACTTCCAGTTGTGGTTGTCGCGGGAATCACGCTGGTAATCAACGTTGATGCCAGCGTTTTTGAGCTGTTCAACAAAGGCGTCGACGTCTGCAACAGGTACTACGCCGTCGTCGGAAGTTGTTGCAACAAAGAAAGAAACCTGACTTGGATCAACCTCACCAAGATACTGAGTTGGGAATAGCTGCTTATACAGATCCCATGACCAGCTGGTAGTGCCATCACTAAAGGCATGCTGAGACGTGTAAATAAAGTTGTTGTCAGCAAGTGTGGTCCAAACGGAAGGCGAGAGCAGAATGCCCTTGTTGAAGTAATCGGAGTGGTGCAAAACAAATCGAGCCGCACCATAACCGCCCATAGAAATGCCACCGATTGCGTGATCTTTGCGGTCTTTTGACACGCGATACGTACTCTCAATGTAAGGTACCAGGTCGTTCATGATGGCGGATTCCATCTTTAGACCGCGATCAGCAGAGTCAATGTAGAAGCTGCTAAAGCCGTCGACAAAGACTACGATAGCCCCCTGACCAGTGGTTTGAATGGCCTCGTCAAGCATGGCGGATGAATCAAAGCGCTCCAACAGATTGCGATGATTGCCGTACAGGCCATGCAGCATATATACAACAGGATAGGTCTTATCGGGGTTGGACTCGTAGTCTGCAGGCAGGTAGACGTCATAGTTCCAGTCCAGACCAAGGGTTGGCGAGTAGAACGATGTGGCCTTAACCGTCCCCTCAGGAGCTGTTTATTTTTGATCTTTTTGCGCTTCCGTTTGAGCGGTTGAGCTGCCCTGAGCGTTCTCAGAAGCGGCTGGCGAGCAACCATAAAATGGAATTACCAGCAAGAGCGCTGCAAACAGAGCAAGCGAGGTACTTAGCGTTACATGATTCTTAAGCCAGGTTTTAAGCTGGCCGCCCAGCAACGCAAAGTTCCGGTGCAAACGTGCGACAAAATCTGTGTCACGCACCGATTCCTCCTGACGTTGTAGCTTTGACCTTGGTGTAAACATACGAGCACGCCCGCACTTCTCGCCCTATAAAAGTAAAAAGTCGAAACAAAATGCATCGCACAGCAGGCCAAGTGGTTGTTCTTGTGCCGTGGACGGCTTTGCAATGTGGAGAAACCCGTCAAATTTGAACGAATTGTTGCATTCGTGAAGCAACAAAAATTCCCGCGTACAACTGCTAAAGAGTGGAGTATACTTTTAAGGCTTTTCCACAGAGCCCCGTAATCTCTGACAAGAAAAAGCATCGATGACCCGTCCAGGGGTTATCAACTCGTAATTCGTAGGAGGAGTCAAGTGAAGAAGTCGACTCAGTTCGCCAAGGCTGGCGAAGTCGAGCGCAAGTGGGTGCTCATCGACGCTGAGGGCGCAACGCTCGGTCGTCTGGCTACAAAGGCTGCCATGATTCTTCGTGGCAAGAACAAGCCGCAGTACACCCCAAACGCTGATACTGGTGACTTTGTTGTCATCATCAATGCAGACAAGGTTGTCCTTACTGGTGTTAAGGCTGACCACAAGGAGTATTGGCGTCACTCCGGCTACCTTGGTGGCTTGAAGATCACTTCCTTCAAGGAAGAGATGGAGAAGCACCCAGAGCGTGTTGTTGAGCACGCAGTCAAGGGCATGCTTCCTAAGACCACTCTTGGTCGCAAGCAGGGTATGAAGCTTAAGGTTTACGCCGGCGCTGAGCACCCACATGCTGCACAGAATCCCGTCAAGATTGAGCTGGAGGGCTAAACGATGGCAGATAACACCGCTGTTTACACCGGCACCGGCCGTCGTAAAGAGGCCGTCGCTCGTGTTCGTCTTGTTCCTGGAACTGGTAAGGTTACCGTTAACGGCCGCGAGGCAGTCCAGTATTTTGGTCGCCAGCAGCTCGTAGACAACGCAACCGCACCTCTCCGCATTACTGATACTCTTGGTCGTTTTGACGTCCTCGCAAACTGCGATGGCGGCGGCATCAACGGCCAGTCCGGCGCTCTTCGCCTAGGCATTGCTCGCGCTCTTCTTGAGGCTGGCGAGTATCGTGATGACCTTAAGAAGGCCGGCTACCTCACCCGCGATTCTCGTGCGGTCGAGCGTAAGAAGTACGGTCTGAAGAAGGCTCGCAAGCGTCCTCAGTTCTCCAAGCGCTAAGGCCGCTGGACCCAAAAAAGTCCTCACAAAGAGACCTGTTGTATATCGGCAGGTCTCTTTTTTGTATACTTTTAAATGGTTGCATTTTGCATATGTGCACAACCACTTCAGTCCGCACGTTCTTCTCGTCATCTGGCGAGAAGCCCCACCTGTCGAGTAGTTCGCTGGCGCTTCGCGCGCAAGTTGCTCTCCACCCGACAACACTACATTCGCAGCTAGGAGACGCTTATGAAGTACTTTGGAACCGACGGCTTTAGAGGCCGCGCAAACGAGGGTCTGAACGTCGATCACGCATACAAAATTGGCCGCTTCATTGGCTGGTATTACGGAGCTAAGCAGGCTCGCAAGGCTCGCATCATTATTGGTAAGGATACCCGCAGGTCAAGCTATATGTTTGAGTCCGCACTTGTCTCGGGTTTGGTTGCTTCCGGCGCTGACGCGTACATGCTGCATGTTATTCCTACTCCTGGCGTCAGCTACGAGGTAGTAGACGGTGCCTTTGACTGCGGCGTTATGATTACTGCGTCTCACAATCCCTTTACCGATAACGGCATCAAGTTGGTCAACAAAGACGGCTACAAGATGGATGAGGATGTCCTTGAGCAGGTAGAGGCCTATATTGACGGCAAGTTTGACGTTCCTCTGGCAACCGGTGACGGCATTGGCCGCACGGTTGATTACATGCAGGGCCGCAACCGCTACATCTCAAGTCTTATTGCTAGCTGCGGCTTTAGTCTGCAGGGTCTGAAGATTGGTCTGGATTGCGCAAACGGCGCAGCTTCTAGTGTTGCTCGCCCTGTCTTTGACGCCCTGGGCGCCGAGACGCATGTTATCAACAACGCTCCAAACGGCCTCAACATCAATGTTGATTGCGGCTCCACTCACATTGACCAGCTACAGCGCTTTGTCGTCCAGAACGGCCTTGACGTGGGCTTTGCCTACGATGGTGACGCTGACCGCTGCCTGGCAGTTGACGAGCGCGGCCACGTGGTTGACGGAGACCTGATCCTCTACGTCTGCGGCACCTACCTTAACAAGTATGGTCGCCTGGCTAAGCAGACCGTAGTTACTACTGTCATGAGTAACTTTGGCTTGTTCAAGGCATTTGACGACGCTGGCCTCTCTTACGAGAAAACCAGCGTAGGCGATAAGTATGTCTACGCTTGCATGAACGAAAACGAATACAGTCTGGGCGGCGAGCAGAGCGGCCACATCATCTTTGGCGACCTTGCTAAGACCGGCGACGGCATCTTGACCAGCCTTCGTATTATGGAGGTCTTACGAGCAGAGCGCGAGAAACTCTCTGAGCTGACTCGTCCCGTTACACTATATCCACAGCAGTTGGTTAACGTTCGCGTCACTGACAAAGAGACCGCTATGCAGTCTCCTAAGGTTAACGATGCAGTTGCAGCTGCCGAGAAGTTCCTTGAGGGCAATGGTCGCGTGTTGGTCCGCGCTTCTGGAACAGAGCCTCTGGTGCGCGTTCTTGCAGAAGCTCCAACTGATGAGCTCTGCCAGCAGGCAAATCAGATTGTGCTCGACGCACTTGAGGAGTATAGGCTCAGCGCTTAAGCGCAGATAGATCCAGGGGATACGATGGCACTGGCAGGAATAGGTGTAGATATGCTTGAGATTGCCCGCATGCAGCAGGCAATTGAGAGGCGCCCTCACTTTATTCGCCGTATGTTCACCGATGCCGAGCGTGCGTATTGTGAGCGCACTGCTCGCCCTGCGGAGCACTATGCTGCTCGCTTTGCGGCAAGAGAAGCCGTGCTCAAAGCCTTAGGAACGGGTTTCTCGTCTGGTATTGGTTTTCAGGATGTTTCTGTTGAGAGAGACCAGCTGGGCAGGCCACAGGCTCGTCTGGCTGGCAAGGCTGCACAGATTGCGGCTGAGCAGGGCGTACAGGAGATTGCGCTTTCTATCTCGTACACCAGAGATATTGCGGTAGCCAATGCAGTAGCGGTGACCAATGCCGTAAAACCCAAGGTAGATCAAAAGGAAGATGCTGCCCAGGAGCTGGCACGTTCGTTCAAAGAAGCTCGTTCTGTGTTGGATGAGCTTGAGCGCGTGCAAGAATCTATAATTGAGACAACCTTTGACGATGTTGTTAAATCCGAGGAGTAAGTTATGCAGCCGGTACTAAATGTTGAGGACATCAAGCGCGTAGAGATTGCGCTGACACGCGTGGGCGTGAGCGTTTCCGAGCTCATGCACCGTGCAGGTTACGCTGCTGCTCAAGAGGCCCTTGGCATGGGAGGAGACATCTCTAACGTTGTCATCCTCGTAGGTCTTGGCAATAACGGTGGAGATGGCTGGGTGGCAGCAGAAGCGCTGCGCTCTAGAAATTGCAACGTTAAGGTGGTCACTCCGCTTGAGCCTGATCAAATTTCCGGCGATCTTGCACGTCAGATGGCGCAGCGCGCCGTTCGTGCGGGAGTCTCCGTACTTGTTGGTCCTTCTCGCCAGGAGCTTATTGACTTGCTGGCAACGGCTGATGTGGTGCTTGACTGCATGCTGGGCACCGGCTTCCACGGCAAGGTTCGCGCTCCGTTTGATATTTGGATTGAGTGCCTCAATCAGTCTGGTGCTCGCGTGCTTTCCGTTGACGTTCCAAGTGGCCTTTCTGCACAGAAGGGCCAGGTAGAAAGCGCGTGTGTTGTTGCTGACGTCACCGTTACCATGATTGCACTGAAGCCCGGTCTGATTGCTGATGCTGGTCGAGACGTCTGCGGTTCTATTGTTGTGGCTCCTTTGGCCGAGCAGACAGAGCGTTTGGTTGTTGAGGCAGATCCTGTTGCCTGGCGTGTTGATCTGGAAGATTATCTTCCCTGTGTTCCCGCGCAGCTCAATAACTGCGATAAGTACTCTCGTGGCTCCGTGTTGGTGGTTGGCGGCTCTAGCCGCTTCCCTGGAGCTGTTGTCTTTGCTGCCAAGGCTGCTGCTCGCGCGGGTGCTGGCTACGTTACGCTGGCTGTTCCTGAGGCAATTGTCAGCTGCGTTCAGATGATGTTGCCAGAGGTTCCCGTTATTGGCCTCCCGTGCGACGCTGAGGGCGTGTTTACCGAGGAAGCAGCTCCACTGGTGCTGCAACTTGCCGCCATGCGTACGGTTACGTTGGTTGGCCCTGGTATGCGCGTTTCTGGCGGAACCGTCAAGGTTACCTCTGCACTGCTTGATTCTGAGTTGCTCGTTATTGTTGACGCCGATGCGCTCAACTGCATTGCTCGCCTCACCAATAACAACCTCCCAGATTTCCCTGAGCTCACACGTCGTACCGCTCCACTCATCATGACTCCACATCGTCGAGAGCTTGGTCGCCTGGTCAACCAAGTTGACAATCCACCCGCAAGTCTGGTGGCTCAGCTGGAGGCCGCTCGCAAGATTGTCTGGGCAGATGGTGGCTCTGAGCTGGTCATTGTTGCCAAGGGTACCGCTACTGGTTGCGTAGGCGTACAGAAAGCTGTGCTGCCAAAGCCTGGTCCCGTTACGCTGGCAACCGCTGGCTCTGGCGATGTTCTTGCTGGTACTATTGCTGGCCGCTTAGCTCAGGTTGCTGGTCAAGTTGATGATCTGCCAACCTTCTGCTCGCTTGCCTGTGAGGTTCACGCATATGCAGGTCAGCTAGCTGCCGAGAAGTTCGGTGTACGCGGAGCTATGGCGGGAGACATCTGCGATGTTATTGGTCTTGCTTCCGACGCACTTGAAGAGCAGATTGCATTTCCTATGGAAGACTTTGAAGAAGCTGCGGAGTAGGTGAGCTTGATGTCGGCATATCCCCAGGATAGATGGGCTTGGATAGAGATCGATCTTTCTGCCGTCCGCCACAACGTAAAGGCGTTTAAGGCCCAGCTTAACCGCGGTGTCAAGATGATGTGTGTGGTTAAGGCCGACGCCTATGGACACGGTGCTGCTCAGTGCGCTAAAGCCATGCAATCCGTGGGCGCCGATCAGTTTGCCGTTGCAACGGTTGACGAGGGAGTGGAGCTGCGTTGCGCGGGCATCGATAACCCCATCCTGGTTCTTTCCGAGCCTCCGGTCACTTCTATTCCAGACCTCGTTCGTTTTGACATTATGCCTTCCGTCTACACGGTTGACTTTGCGCTTGCGTATGGCGAGGCTTCCGCTGCAGCTAACAAGGTTGGTCGCTATCACCTGGCCATTGATACTGGAATGACTCGCATTGGCGTCAGGCGAGAAGATTTGCTTGAGGTACGCGGCTCTATTGATTTCCACAGAGGCCTTGAATGTGCTGGCACGTTTACGCATTTTGCTACGGCCGACGTGCTCGACAACTGGGACTTTGATCTGCAGGTTAATCGTTTTATTGAAGCCGTTACAACGCTTAAAAACGCAGGCTATGAGCTGGGCTTGGTTCACGCCGACAACACTCCTGGCACGGTTCTGCACAAAGATATTCAGTTTGATATGGTTCGCGTGGGCATTGGCCTGTACGGACTTCATCCTAGCAAGCTCACTATTCCCCGCATTGACTTGCAGCCCGTCATGAGCGTACGCGGTCGTGTGACGCGCGTGGTGTATCCAGCTGTTGGCGATGGCGTTGGCTATGGTATGACGTGGCGCGTTCCTCGCAATAACATCCAGGTAGCAACGGTGCCTATCGGATATGCCGATGGTCTTGCACGCAGCCTTTCTAACCGCATGGACGTTTTGACGCGCGGAGACCGTGTCCGTCAGGTGGGTAACATCTGTATGGATCAGTTCATGATTGCTGTTGATACCGCAGGAACACACGCTAATAAGCCCGCGCACGAAATTCGCTATGGTGACGTGGTTACCCTCATTGGCAAAGACGGCGACCAAGAGATTACCGCAGATGAGATGGCTGACCTGCGCGAGACTATCAATTACGAGGTTGTTTGCAATTTTGGTGCGCGCCTCGATAAGGTGTACATCTAATGGTAGTTACTCCTGATTCTCCTAAAAATGCTGTAGGAAGAAAGCGCATGTCAAATGTAGAATATACGAAAATCGCATATTCTAAACAAGCAGGTAAAACGCTTGATGAGATTCGTGAGCAGATAGCTGATTGCAAGAAGTGTCCGCTTTGGGAAACACGCACCAATATTGTGTTTGGTGGCCCAAACCCCATAGCTCGCGTTATGATTGTGGGAGAAGCTCCTGGTAAAAATGAGGATCTAAGTGGTCAACCCTTCGTGGGCGTATCGGGCAAAAAGCTTGATGCACTGTTAGAAGAGGTTGGCCTTTCTCGCCAGGATGTTTTTATCTCTAATGTGGTCAAATGTCGACCACCTTCAAACAGAAATCCTAAGGTAGCTGAGGTAGAGGAGTGCTCCCCGTACCTTCGTGACCAGATTCGTGCTATTAAGCCAGACGTTATTGTCTGCCTAGGAAATTTTGCAACGCAGTTTGTCATGCACACCGATAAGGGTGTGACGGAGCTGCGCGGCAAGTTTTACCAGATAGGCGCCTTTAGCGTGCTGCCTACTATGCATCCCGCATCAACTATTTATCGCAAGGAGTGGGCGCAGTTCCTCAAAGATGACCTGCGACTTCTTGCTGATTGGCTTAAGAAACATCCTCGGGGAGGTTCTTGTGATTAATCCTTCTGCCAGCGCTGACATTGGCACAAATAACACCATTGCAAACAACCTGCCAGAAAAAACTGCAGCTGGTACGTTTGTCTCCACTACCACTGAACAGACCATTGCTCTTGGTCAGGTTCTAGGTAAACTCCTGCAGGCAGGAGATGTTCTAGTGCTCACAGGAGACTTGGGCGCGGGAAAGACGCAACTCACTAAGGGTATTGCTGCAGGCATGGGTGTTACTGATGACGTAACCAGCCCAACCTTTACTATCGAGATGGTTTATGAGGGTACAACTATGCCGCTCTATCACTTTGATTTGTATCGTTTGAGCAATCCTGACCAGCTCGAAGATACCGGCCTCTATGACGCGCTTGAGTCCGATGGGCCAACTATCATTGAGTGGGGAGAGCAATTTGCAGAGCAAATTGGCGAGAGAACTCTTGATGTGTATGTTTCCAGGTTATCAGAGGAAGAGTTAGTTTCCGATGACGCTGAGCCTCGTCGTGAGATTCGATTTATCTCGCAAAATGTTCGTGGAGAAGAAATTATCCAGTCGCTTTAATTTTTAAGATGGACTTCAATTAATGAATCAGATGCCTACATTGATGAGCTGAGTACTTACGTATAAAACATTTACGTGTTAAGCGTGGAATACAGAGACGCCACCTGTACAATAGGTGGCGTCTATTCTTTTTACCGACTGCTCTTGTAGAGCTCAAGAAAGAAGCGTGATTAATCATGCAGAAGGCTTTGATTTCGATTGACTACACCTACGATTTTGTAGCAGATGACGGAAAGCTGACAGCAGGCAAGCCAGCTCAGGCTATTTCAGATGCTATTTATGAGGCTACAAAGTGCGCTTTTGATCGTGGCGATTATATTTTCTTTGCTATTGATGCTCACGATCCAGAGGATAACTTCCATCCAGAGACTAAGCTTTTCCCACCTCACAATATTATTGGAACAAGTGGTAGAGACCTGTTTGGTCCTCTAAATGATCTCTATCAGCAGCACAAAGATGATAGCCATGTGTTCTGGATGGACAAGCGTCACTACTCGTCCTTCTCGGGAACTGATCTTGATATTCGTCTGAGGGAGCGCGGCATTAACACGGTTATCCTAACCGGCGTTCTTACCGACATCTGCGTGCTGCACACGGCAGTGGACGCTTACAACCTGGGTTATCACATTGAGGTTGTTGAGCCAGCGGTTGCATCGCTGACGCCAGAAAACCATCAGTTTGCTCTTTCGCACTTCAAGTACACACTTGGTGCGACATTGGTTGACGCAGAGCTTAATGAGATTGAGAGCGCATAATGACGCCAGAACAACGAGCAGTTAAATGGTTTGAGAAAGTGCCCGAGGCAGATGACCTTTCATTTGACCAGAGACTTGCTATTTGCAAAAAGACTGGAAATACCATGGCATTTGTCTTTGTTGTTCTATTTTCGCTTGAGTTGATACTTGCGTATGTGCTTACCGACGGCTCATTTGTATTTACTATGACTGATATTTTAAACAGCATACTATCAAGACCTGGTAGAAGAGTTACGGCCCAGGGAGTGGCTGTCGCGGGTATTCTTGTGGTTGCGCCACTATTGGTCATTCCTGTAGCTGTCGCGTTTTTTATTCGTTCCATTGTTTTTAATCAAGAAATTAAGAAGTGCTTAAGTAAGTAGTTAAGTAAATTAGTTAAAGCATTTATAAGACCCAAGAATAAAACTTGGGTCTTTTTTTGTTACCTCTGGCTAACTTATCTGATAAGATACGGATGTTCAATGGGCAAAACTGTTGTGGCTCAATTGGAGGGTTCACATAAACAGTTAGATTGGGGGAAGCTCTATGTACGTTAAGCATGCGCCAAGTAGGCTCCGTGCTCAGTTTGCTGTTGTGATGGCAATTGCTGCTTGCTTGTTTTTCTGGCCATTTACAACAAAGGCTTACGCAGATGGAACATTTGAGATTACTGACTGGCTCTCGGGCTATGGTTCTAGTAGTTTGCAATACATCTACAGCAACAACAAGGCTGCAATGGATGCTGCATCCACATGGTCTTTCTCTGGTTCAAGGGTGACTATTGGCGCCAGTAGCGGTTCTTCTATTCAGGACTTCACTGTTCCTGCTACCGTAACAAATATTACTAGTACCTATCAGAGCACCTACTTGGGCAATGGTACTCGTGTTCAGGTTTACGCTGGTCTGAATCCTAAGGGTTCACGCATCATTTTCCCAACTGGCTTTAACGGAACCGTCTCAAATATGAAGTTTGAGGGCGAGGTTATTGTTGAGGCTGGTGCAAACGTAACCTTTGATAATGTTACGTTCTATAACGGTCTTGATAACAGAGGTACTTCAACTGTTAAGAACTCCACGGTTGTTCAGATTGATCTTACTACCACCAATGGCGGTGATTTGACTATCGAGAATACCAGGTTCCAGAATTCCAACAATACCGCTGGTGTAGTGCTTCCTTCTAATAAGATCGCTCCTGCAAAGGTTGGCGAGGCCTACAACGAGCCAATCACCATTCCTTGGGCTGCATCTACTATGGGTTACGACACCTTTACCGTAGACAATCTGCCTGCTGGTCTTACGCTTAGTCCAATGGAGAATGATGCAACTGCTCGTAGAAGCACTGCAACTATTTCTGGTACTCCAACTGCTGCAAGCAATGGTTATACGCGCATCACCATCAAGAATGGCACTCTGTATGACTTTACTATTCCTATGAAGATGAGCGTTCAGAAGGGTACCGTTTCTGTTCCAGCTGCAACCAACTATACCTATAACGGTCATCTGCGAAGAGGTTTTGATGCTACCGCTAACCCACAGGTAGTTGTTAGTGGCCAGGTTTCAGCAACTTATCCTGGTACGTATGAAGTTGAGCTTGATCTTGCTGATCCTATGAACTACACCTGGGAAGATGGCACCAATAACACCAAGGATGCAACTTGGACAATCAATAAGGCTCAGCTTGTTGTGACCTATGCTGGCGAGACTGTTCAGAAGGGCGTTGCTCCTCAGCTTGCTCTTACTGTTACCGGTTTTGTAAACGGTGAGACTGCTGATACTGCTCGCAGCTACACCGCTCCTACCCTCAGCGCAACTGACCTGAGCGTTGGTGCGCACGAGCTGACTCCTGCAGGTGGCTCAGCTGACGACTACGAGTTCGTCTACGTTTCTGGAACTCTTACCGTGACCGATACTGCAAGCGACCCATCTAATAGCAACGCCAACAACGGCACCAACAACGGCACCAACAGCTCTCAGAAGAAGCACAAGTCGCACAAGAAGGGAGTGCTGCCAGATACCTCTGACGCTTCCGTTGTTCTGTCTTCTATCAGTATGATTGCTGCTGCAGGCGCAATAGCTTCTGGTATTCGTCTTCGTAAGCGTGCATAGTCGCTCAGACGCAGCACCCTTTGTAATCGTTTGAACCAAAACAGCCTCTCCTGTATGGGGGAGGCTGTTTTGGTTCGAGGCTTTAGCCTGTTGAGCGCATGTAACGCGCGAAACACAAAACTACCCGCTATGCGGGTGATTATGATTCTGCAGCGTGTTAGCATCGGCTTTTAGGCCTCGCGCACAAAATAGCGCAGCTTTGGTAGGTTTTGCCGAAG
>CALIAZ010000036.1 GCA_938045565.1 uncultured Atopobium sp. | reverse complement strand
CAAAGTTTAAAATCAAAAAAATGAATCGTTGGTGTGCTGTTTAGAGCAGTTATTACGAAAATAAATGTAGTGAACAGTACATCAGCATAAAGGAGGAACTCACATGTCTAAGGTGAAAAAAGACACGATTGAAGCAAAAGGTTTTGCGATTCAAATTTATACTGAAGACTTTAAAAATGACTATATAAGTCTTACGGATATTGCAAGATACAAAAATGTGCATGAACCTAAAGATGTTGTTAAAAACTGGCTAAGAGTAAGAGATACAATTGAATTCCTTGGTCTCTGGGAGACTATTCACAATCCTAATTTTAAAGGGGTCGAATTCGACTCCTTTAGAAAGGAAGCAGGAACAAATGCATTTACATTGTCACCTCAAAGATGGATTGAAAATACAAATGCGATCGGTATTGTTTCTAAATCTGGGAGGGGCGGAGGAACGTTCGCTCATCCTGATATAGCAATGGAATTTGCTTCATGGATTTCAGCAGAGTTTAAGCTCTATTTAATCCAAGACTACAAAAGGCTTAAGTCAGATGAAAATTCTAAGCTATCGTTAGGGTGGAATTTGAATAGAGAAATTTCTAAGATTAACTATAAAATCCATACAGATGCAATCAAAGAATATCTCTTAAAGGATCTTACCAACGAACAGCTATCCTATAAGTACGCAAGTGAAGCAGATATGCTCAATGTTGCCTTGTTTAACAAAAGAGCAAAACAGTGGCGTGAAGAGAATCCTGACTTAAAGGGAAATATGAGAGACTATGCAAGTCTGAATGAGTTACTGGTTCTTGCAAATATGGAAAGCTATAATGCAATTCTTATCGGTAAAGGTATGGATCAAAAAGAAAGAATGATAGAACTTAGAAAGCTTGCGAGAAATCAGCTGATGTCAATTGAAAAGTTGAACAATACAGAAATTAAGAGCTTAGAAGATAAGTCAAAGAAGTAGAGAGGTATGTTATGAGATGGGCATTGAAAACAATAGAGAAAGATGGATATAACGGCGTATACTGGCCGAATCCGAACGGCAGTAAATATTGCATGATTGCCATGCTTGGTGATGATACAAAAGACATGATGGCAAAGGGTGGCGTCAAATGGCTTCAAAAGAAAGGTCTGAACGTCCTCACAATGTCACCGGCCCCAAAAGATTACGGTCACCATAACTATCCACTCGAACGTTTTGAGAAGGCACTTGCATTTCTGAAGACGATGGGCAACAAAGAAATCGGTATTATGGGTGCCTCGACAACTGGTATGCTTGCGCTTGTCGCAGCGTCATGCTTTTCGGAAATAACGCTTACGATAGCCATTTCTCCTTCTGATTTTGTGATGGAAGGTTTTTACCAGGATGGGAAAGACGGGGCTCACGAACGTCCGGGAGACGGAGAGTCATCTGTTTCATATCACGGTAAGCCGCTTCCTTATCTGCCCTATGCGTATCGCCATCCGGAATACTGGCAGAAAATATCTGAGGAAACCAAACGGCGCGGCGCGATGGTTGCCAGTCGCGATTTGTTTGATGAATCGGAGAAAAGGCATCCCGTGCAGGAAGCTGAGAAAATAAAGGTGGAGAATATAAAGGGCCGCATTCTGCTGATTGGTGCGGAGGATGATGTACTTTGGGATACCTGTAAATACATTCGTAGAATGGAAAACAGGCTGAAAGAAAGGGACGCGGATAACAGTATAGTTCTCATGACCTATGAACATGGAACGCATTTTATGTTTCCGCAGACCATGTTAACAGGCATTCTTCCTGTGGGTCTCGGGCTGTTTATCAGCATGGCTTTTAAGGAGGCAAAGCAGTATCCGAAAGAGTGTAAGCAGACGAGGATTGATGTTGATGAGCGCTTATCAGAGGAACTAAAGCAGTGGATAAATTCGGCTCGATAAATCCCAGTTTGTAGAACTAACAATTTAATAAAAATTACCACAGGAACAGTAAATCAAAAAGGTTTACTGTTTTTCTTTACTCAAAATTAGAAAGGGAGGAAACGAGAAAATGAAAAACATTGAAGAAAAAATCTTAATGACAGATGAAGAAATCAAGCAGTTACAAAACAAAAGAAAAAAGCTCATCAGTCAGCAGAAACAGGAAGAAAGAAAAAAAGAGATAAAAGGATATATGAAAAAGGAGCAGTCTTTGAAAGTATATTTACAGAAAGCAAGAACTTAACCAAAGATGAATTTTATCAGCTAATCACATCACTAATTCGTAAAGAAGAAGCCAATCTCAAAATACTAAAAATTATAGAAAGCAGAGAAGAAACAGAAACTCAAAACGCAGAAAAAGAAGATGAAGAAACGGACATAGAGTAATAGTCCCTTGTTTACAAGGGCACACTTATAGCCACCATTTTATCTTCTTTACGTACGAGCAGCTTCACATTTATGAA
>CALIAZ010000035.1 GCA_938045565.1 uncultured Atopobium sp. | reverse complement strand
ACCTGGCTCAACGTCTACAGGACAAAGAGCGGTCAAAAACTTGTCAGGCTCATCGAGAGGTCTAATCTCAAGCAAGTCGTTCTTGCCAATAGGTGCATGTGCGATAAGGTCAACATCTGCCTGCTTATAGCGACGTAGCTTAACGCGGCCGCCATTAAGACCGCTCTTGCGCTCAAGAGCATCCTCAAGTGGACGTCCTCCGGTAACCTCACCGACAATCTCACCACGGTTGTTGGAGCGCTCGTAGCTCATCATCTCGTTGCCAGCGGTACCATGCAGGTAAGCGTTGGTCAGACCACGGTTAAATGAGCGTTTAAGCAAACGGTGACGACGGGCCACATCGGCCTGGTTATCCACGCCCTTCTCGGCAGCATCAATTGCCTGACGATACGAAGACACAACCGAGTACACGTACTCAGGTGCCTTCATACGGCCCTCAATTTTAAGTGAGCCCACTCCCACTTCAATCATGTCGGGCACGTCATCAATGGTGCAATAATCCTTAGGGCAGAGCAGCCTATCAATGCCACCCATCGAAACAACTTCATGTTTAGAGTTAAGCAACTCATACGGCAGACGACACGGCTGAGCACAAGCTCCGCGGTTAGCGGAGCGGTCTCCACGCATAGATGACATATGGCAAATGCCCGAATAACAGAAACACAGGGCACCGTGGCCAAAACACTCCAGTTCAACACCAAGCTTGGAAATGGTAGAGATCTCTTCTTTAGTAAGCTCTCTGGACAGCGTAACACGGCCCACGCCAAGCTTTTTACAGGCAGCAACACCGCGTGTATCGTGAATGTTTGCCTGCGTTGATACGTGGCATTCAATCTCTGGCCAGGTCTTTCTTACCTGAGACATAAGACCCCAGTCCTGGATGATAAAAGCATCAGCGCCAAGAACCCACGCACGGCGAATCAGACGCAGTACACGCTGCATCTCGTCCCACTTAACAACAACGTTAACGGTGACGTACACGCGAGCGCCAGCTAGATGAGCCTGCCTGCACGCACGCACAAACGACTCGTCATCAAAGTTGTCCGCGCCACGGCGAGCATTGAAGTTGTTGCCTAAGCCGCAGTAAATAGCGTCAGCACCACCAGCAAGAGCTGCGGTAAATGGCGCAGGACCTCCTGCGGGGGCGAGAAGTTCCATCTGTGTTGCACGAGGGAGTGGCTGAGATGGAAGCTCCTTATCAAAGGCCTCCTCAGTCCACTCTGGCTCGTTCATGCGATTTAGCTCGTGAGCTGTGGATTCTCGCTCACGACGATTACGTTCGTTCATAGTACCTAACTTGCCTTCAGCGCTTATTACTTCTTAAGTGAAGAAAGTGCTGGATGAATCTTATCTTTGTCAGAAAGAATAACCTTTGCTGGATCTAAGGTCTTCTCACCAAGAAATGCTGGCCACTCAATGCCAAGCTCTGGATCGTTCCACATAATGCCACCCTCATCACCTGGATGATAGATGTCGTCGCACTTGTAGCAGAACTCCGCAGTCTCAGAGAGGACCAAAAAGCCGTGGGCAAAGCTGCGAGGAACAAAGAACTGTCTGCGGTTCTCAGCGGACAGGACAACGCCTTCCCACTGACCCCAAGTTGGACTTCCCTCTCGCAGATCAACAGCAACGTCAAAGACAGTGCCGGAGATTACGCGCACAAGCTTTGCCTGCGGATGCTCAATCTGGAAGTGAAGGCCACGGAGCACACCCTGAACGGAATAGGACTGATTGTCCTGTACAAACGAAGCATCAATACCGCCGGCAACAAAGTTTTCTTCACGGTAAGTCTCCATAAAGCCACCACGAGCGTCGCCGTACAGCTTTACGTCCACAACCTTTACACCTTCAATCGAGGTGTCATAAAACGTAAAATTGCCCGATTGAATAGGGTTTTTAAGCTCTTTTGGAAACTCCATAGCGTTCACCTTTCGATTTCTTTAGGTAATCTACTATATACGAGTCAAGATTAATAAGGCTTTTGAGTTATGATATCCATGCAGTTAACGTGTAATTTGCAATTCAAAGGATGCTCGTGAGAATTCTTGCAGTCGTTCCCGCTTACAACGAAGAAGCCTGCATTGCTTCAACTATTACAGAGTTGTGCCAGGTAGCTCCTCAAGTTGATTACATCATAATCAACGACGGCTCCGCTGACCGCACACTGGATATCTGTAAAGAGCGTGGATTTAACTACCTTAATTTACCTGTTAATGGTGGTCTTTCTGCTGGCTTTAGGGCCGGTATGCGCTATGCAAAAGAGCATGGCTACGATGCGGTGGTGCAGTTTGACTCCGATGGCCAGCACAGGCCAGAATACATTGCTCCTATGGCCCAGGCAATGGTAAACGAGGGAGCAAACATTGTTATTGCTTCTCGCTTTGTCACCAAGGCTCGCGGAAACTCTCCCCGAGAGATTGGCTCCAAGCTTATTTCTTGGCTTATCAAAACAAGTACTGGTCAGACCATCACTGACCCCACGTCAGGCATGCGTATGTACGACCGCAGCCTGATTGAAACGTACGCATGCTCCTTTGACTTCTCCCCCGAGCCCGACACCATCTCATTGCTGATGCGTCGCGGCGCAAAGGTTGTCGAGATTGAAACTGAGATGCGTGAGCGTCAAGGCGGCGAGTCCTACTTGAGCTTCTATAACTCAATTATGTATATGGCTCGCACGTGTCTCTCGCTTTTGCTCTTCCAGTGGTTTAGATAAGGTGACACCATGACTTTAGTTCTGAGAATTCTGCTGCTTATTGGTGCTCTTTTTGCCATGGGCATTGTCATCAATAGCGTCCGCAAATCAAAGATTCGCATCTCCGACTCTGTGTATTGGGTTGTTTCTGCAGGAATCCTTGTTTTGTTTGCGCTTATCCCCCAGCTTGCGTATTTCTTCTCGGGCCTGTTTGGCTTTATGAGCCCCGCAAACTTTGTCTTGCTGCTGGTTATTGTGATGATCTTGATTAGGCTCTTCCACCAGTCTTGCGCAATCTCCAAGCTCACGTATAAGGTTGAGCAGCTCTCAGCTGAGCTTGCTCTGCGTGACAAAGATGCACGTGACGAGAAAAACCTTGATTTTGTAACTGATCTTAACCAGCGTACCCGCGTGTAAACGACGCATCAGCCTTCTGGCAGCGCGCTCACCTAGCTGCACTTTATTTAAAAAGTCCGCTTACGCAGCGGACTTTTTCTTTTGATCTTTAAATCCCAAGAAGCAGAAGACACCAAATACCAGGGCGAGAATTGCTAGCGAAGCATCATAGAGCACGCATGCTCCCATAATGCCAAAGTTGCCTACAAACCATCCTCCGGTAAGCGCAGCAAAGCCTGCGCCTGCAGCGTAGCTCACAAACACGGCAACCTGCTTGCGCATGGTAACCACAGCGTAGTACAAGATAACCGTGAGGGCATTGAGCAAACCACCAAAGAGCAACAGCAAAAGCTCTAACTTATACGGCTCAAAATCAAGACCATACAAAAGTCCAAGCACCGGAGCTCCCAATGGCCACGCCAGTGCCATAGAGGCAACAGTCGCCAAAGCAACTACGGCAAATCCTTTAAGAATCAAGCCCACAAACTGCTTGTCCCGCTGATTATTCCAATATTCAGCCATCTGGGTAAGCAGCGGCTTAAAGACAAAGTTACTTAAAAGATTGATAACCATAGCGGGCATGGCCAATGCCGTAAAGAATGTAAGGAGTGCTTGGTCACTGAGAGCTCCCAGGGCATAGCGAGGAGCACCAACAACGTACGTCAGCAAGAATGAGCCAGCAAACAATGGAGCAGTGGTAACCAAGAGCTTTGTAATTTGTTTAAAGTCAAAGATAGGCTTAAGCGTTGCCATCTTCTTAGTAGGAGGAATGACAAGCGCAACCATAACCACCAACGATGCAACAAAAGAAAGAGCTGCACCAACAAGCAGGTTCTTTGTTAGAAGCACACCTACCGCAAAGCCGACAACCGTTGCAAGCACGCGGTAAAAGAATGCCCTACCAGCAATATCCAAGCGTCCATGCTGCTGGAACATGCCATGAAAAACATCTTCTACAACGTCAAATAAGCGCAGCGAAGCAATAAGTGCATAGAGAACTCCCGCATAGCTCAATCCCTGCGACTGCAGGGTAAAGATAATGATTCCCGCAATCATCAAACCAGTTGTGATGATTCGTGCAGCAAGATACACGCCAAACGAGAATACTTCTTCTGTGTCGGTAACCTGGTACGTTCTAATTTCAAAGTGACCAATGACCATAAACTGCTGAGCCACAGCATAGGCAAGCGAGAAAACACCACCGGCAGCAGCTCCCATGGTACGCGTGACCACCATCAACATAAGTACCGTTGAGGCAGCGTTCATCAAGGAGCCAAGTGTATTCCAGAAGTAGTTTTTCTTGAGCTGTTCCGCAGAAGTATCAATAGTCATAATTAGCTTTTCTGACCAAAGTCTTCAAATGCCTGGCGACTTCCCTTGGTAACGTCTACCTCTTTCCACTTACCAAAATCAAGCGCACCAGGATGATGGTTTTTACGATCCTTCTCTGGAGGAAGCTGCATGTAATCCCCGTATCCCCTGGTTAAAAGCTTGTCATATTCCTTTGGAAGTGTAGTGGTAATGTCCTCAAAAGGAACGCGAACCATTGGAAATACATCCTCTTTGTCCATTGACCAGTTCTCTGGATCAGGTTCAACAAAGCTTGCGTAATGAGTGGTGTTCTCGCCCTCTGCAGCACGTGCCGCCTGATCCCACTTACGTTGAATATATGCAGATGAAACCCTAAAAAGCTTCAAGGCATGGTGAATGACAAAGCACCCTGCAAGGGCAACTTTCTTTTTCCAGCCGGTTAAAGGCACACGAGGTGTTGGAGTAACCAGTAGGAAGTTCAAGCGTCCCCAGAACCATGTTTGACGTTTAACCTTAGCCAGCTTCTTTGGATCTACTGGAATTTTATCAAAGGGGAAAATTCCAATTGAGATAGCGTAGGTAAAAGGGCAGGTCATAAACTCGTCAGGAACGCAAACCGTTCCCTTTAAAGAGAGGTTTGAATTAACTGCTGGGAAGAAATTGTCTTTTCTTCCGTTTTGGATGCAAAAATCTGGACGAAGAAGCGCTGGTGCCTTCTCCAAAAAAATCTCATAGTCCTCGCGGAACATCGAGATATCTACATCATCATCCCAAGGAATAAAGCCTTTATGTCTTACGGCTCCAATAGCGGTTCCGCCGTAGGCTTGATACGAAATACCAAGCTCTGTGCAGACGCGATTAAGCTCATCCATCAAAAGGGTGGAAAGAATTTGAATTCTTCTCAGCTCATCGGGGTTCTCGTATGTCTTAAATCCGTCAGACTCCACTAGGGCTCCCATTCGCCATCGTCCAATAACATTCCTATAATACTAGACATCGGAGCTAATCGATTGGATGTAGCAATGTATACACCTCAGGATCACACATTTGCTGTCTGCGCATATGGCGAGAGTCCCTATCTAGAAGAGTGCATTCTCTCGCTCAAGGAGCAGACTCTTTCTACGAATATTCTTTTGGCTACTTCAACACCAAATGAACTGATTCAGTCTCTTTGCGAGAAATACAACATTCCCATGCACATTAATCCTGGTCCGGGAGGCATTGCTGGCGACTGGAACTTTGCCGTCAGCGTTTGCACAACTCCGTTAGTAACCATCGCGCACCAGGATGATCTCTACAAACCAAACTATGCAGAATACATGCTTGAACGCGTGAACAGCTCTTCTCGTCCACTCATTTACTTCACCAATTACGGTGAGCTACGCGATGGTGAAGAAGTTCTTGAGAATCGTCTGCTTAAGGTAAAGCGTCGCCTCTTGTACTCGCTCTCAAAGCCAGAAAATGCCGGTAAATCATGGGCCAAACGTCGCGCACTTGAGTTAGGTTGTGCTATTTGCTGCCCAAGTACCACGCTGGTCCTTCCCAACCTTGAGACTCCTGTTTTCAAGGCTGGATTTGGTTCTAACCTGGATTGGGAGGCATGGGAGGCAATTAGTAAACGTGAGGGTGATTTCTTATACGACACCCGCGTGCTGATGCTTCACCGTATTCATGAAGATTCTGAGACCAGCCATCTTATTCACGATAACCGTCGTGAACAGGAGGACCTGGAAATGCTTAAAAAGTTCTGGCCAACTCCTGTTGCCAAGCTCATTAACATGGCTTATAAGAGCGGGCAAAAAAGTAATGGCTAGTTTATCATTACAACGTAGAAGCACGACAACTAGAAACCCTATAAGTGCAGGTTGTATACTTATATAAACAATGTAGCAATCATTGGAGAAATATGCTGAACTTTGCTGTTGGTCCTGTCCAATCAGAAGATGATGTTCGTGCCCTTGGTGCACTTAATGTTCCTTACTTTAGGACTCTGGAATTTTCAACCACCATGCTTGAGAACGAGCAAATGATTTGTGAGCTCGCAAAAGCACCAAAGGACTCTCGCGCTGTCTTTGTGACTGGATCCGGTACTGCAGGAATGGAAACCGTTGTTGCAGGCACCCTCTCAGCAGAAGATAAAGCTCTTGTAGTTGACGGCGGTAGCTTTGGACATCGTTTTGTTCAGCTCCTTGAGCTGCATAACATTCCTCATACTGTCATCAAGCTTACCTACGGCACACCATTAACCGCAGCCGATTTAGAGCCTTATCAAAATCAGGGCTACACAGCATTTCTCGTCAATCTTGGTGAGACTTCCCAGGGCATTTTGTATGATGCTGAGCTTATTTCTGCATTCTGTAAGGCAAATAATCTTTTCTGGATTGCGGACTGCGTCAGCTCATTCTTAGCAGACCCGTTTGATATGGCAACTTTGGACGTAGATGTCATGATTACAGGTTCTCAAAAAGCACTTGCCTGCCCTCCAGGCATTTCTCCGATTGTACTTTCTCCTAAGGCAGTTAAAAAGATTGCTGGTATTAAAGCACCATGCATGTATCTTAACCTTAATCTGCTTCTCCAAAATGGAGAGCGCGGTCAAACGCCTTTTACACCAGCAGTACAAACGCTTCTTCAAATCCATAAACGCCTCAGCAACATTGTTAAAACTGGCGGCGTTGATGCTGAAAATGCACGCATTGCAGCACTTGCAAAAGATTTCCGCGAGCGCGCTCAGAGCCTTCCGTTTGAGATGCGTCTAGTATCCCCTTCAAATGCAGTTACCTTCCTGTCATCAGGTAACTACTCTGCAAAAACGCTTTTCCAAGTGCTCAAGGACGAATACGGCATGTGGATTTGTCCAAATGGTGGAGAGAATGCAGACACTTCTTTCCGTGTTGGACACATTGGCGCTCACGATGTAAGTGACAATGCCGTTCTTGTTGCAGCGATCCATGACGTTCAGCGTAGAGGTCTTTTAACCACTAGGGAGTAACCATGACCAAGGTAATCACCTATGGCACCTTTGACCTGCTTCACTATGGTCACACGAACCTACTCAAGCGCGCCAAAGACCTGGGCGACTATCTTATCGTAGGCGTTACCGCTGAAGCCTACGATATGGCTCGCGGTAAAATCAACGTAAAGCAAAGCCTTTCTGAACGAATCGAAAACGTCAGAGAGACTGGCCTTGCTGACGAGATTATCGTTGAGGAATACGAAGGTCAAAAAATTGACGATATCCGCCGTTATGGTGCAGATATTTTTGCCATTGGCTCAGACTGGAAAGGCAAGTTTGACTACCTTTCTGACTACTGCAAAGTAGTATATCTTGACCGAACAAAGGGCATTTCAAGCACGGAGCTCCGCAGCGAAGAGCGCAAGCTTTCTGTTGGTCTTATTGGTGATGCTTCTTGGCTTGATAAATACAGAAGACAGGCTCGTTTTGTAAACGGCATGGAAATTGAGGGTATTGCTACACCTGACACCACCATGCTTACCCCTGAGCTGGCTGAGTTACCTGTTGTAACCTCTGATGTTTCTGAGCTTTTGCAAAAAGTTGACGCTGTTGTTATAGCCTCTGATCCATCACTTCACGAGAAACAAATCAGGCAGGCACTTGAGGCAGGAAAGCACGTTCTGTGTGAATCCCCCTTTGCTCTAACACCAGAAGCTGGCGATTCTCTGGTAGCTTATGCGCAAGAGCACGGTCTGGTGCTCCAAGATGCCATTAAAACAGCCTATTCAACTGCCTTCCATCGACTTGTCCTTTTGGTTAAAGGTGGAAAAATTGGCAAGGTTGTCTCAGTTGATGCGACGTGCACTTCTCTTCGTTACAACAAAACTGATGATTCAATCACCGGTGCCAACTGGGGTGGCATGGGCGAATGGGGCCCCATCGCTCTTCTCCCTATCTTCCAAATTCTTGGCACCGACTACACGTCTTCACAAATCATCACTCGTGGCGAGAAGGGCTTTGTTCACGAGGGCGAATTTACCAAGATAGATTTTGTCTATCCAAGCGCGGTAGCTTCTATGAAAGTAGCAACCGGAGTTAAATCTGAGGGTGAACTAGTCATCTCTGGCACTGATGCCTACGTCTATGTACCTGCTCCTTGGTGGAAAACAGACTATTTTGAAATTCGCTACGAAAATCCTGCAGACAACAAGCGCTACTTCTATCAACTTGATGGAGAAGGCTTTAGGTTTGAACTCATCACGTTTGCTCAGGCCATTGCAAACGGTGCTTCAAATTCTTATATTTCTCGAGATATTTCACGCACGCTTTGCAAGGTAATGGGCGATTATTATCTAGGAACAAATACGTTGCAAATTAGTTAGCTTCAGATTTGAACAAGGGATTTCGTTGACTATGACCACATTGTCAACCAATAAAAATTCTGCTCATTATTCACGGGGCACTCTACACACTTGTGTTGACTCTTATTTGGTGGGCACTTCTGCCAGCAACGGCTCAGGCCTATGTCGACCCATCAGTTATGACCTACACCATCCAAGCACTGGCTGCGGTTGTAGTAGCACTCTCTGCTGTGCTTGGTGTGGCATTCAGACGCTCTCGCAAGG
>CALIAZ010000034.1 GCA_938045565.1 uncultured Atopobium sp. | reverse complement strand
GGGTCAGTCCTAAAACCCAGTTGCAAGCCTATACTCTTAAGCGCATAATTTCATAAGTCTATATAAAAAGAAAGGGATATCTGTCACTCCTCTGAACTGTGCCCTGAATGCCTTAACTTTAGCATTGAATGACTCGGCATTTGCATTCGTAGCTCTGTTTACAAAGAAATTGAGTATGGTTTGATAATGATTTTCAAACGTGTCAATCACTGTGTAGAAATTGTCCACTCCTAATTCTTCTACCTCATTAAACCATTTTGCCAGCTTCAACCTTGCGGCATCCTTGATGCTCTTGATGTTATAAATATCGGTAAGTTTCATAGCCAAATCATACGCCTTTTTCAGTGTTGGATAATGTTCAAAGATGATTTGTGCTCTGTCTTTCTGTGCTTCAGTCCACTTGCTCTTGTGCTTGGTCAATATGAACTTTGCTCTGGCGAGCAACTGCTTACGCGTGTCACCATTGCTGTATCTAAATGGTATATATTCCTTTCCCTTACTTTTAGCTTCTTTTATCTCCTCGTTCTCTTTATCTCTTGCCATCCATCGGTAAGCGATACGCATGTCATCCAGAGCATCATAATATAGTTTCTGCACATGAAATCTATCATTGGTAATAAGTGCTTTGGGAAAAACGGCACGGGCTATGCGCATCATAGAAGATGACAAGTCGAGTGTTATCTCCTTGACTGTCTTCCGTTTAGAAAGGTTTATCTTCTTGAGAACCTGAATAACATCCTCTGCTTTGGTCCCTTTAACCACAGCTACCAAAGTCCCTTTTCTGCCCTTTCCCGCCTTGTTGGTCAGAAAAGTATAAACCTCGCCACTGCTTAGACAGGTCTCATCAATACTTAGACTCTCACCTATGTTATCTTCAAACAATAGCCAGTCTTGAGCATGATCCAACTGATCCCAGCTACGGTAATCACTGAAATATTCCTTGTACTGTGTGGATAACAGCTTGCCATTTACGCCATAGTGCGCACCGATACTTGCGATGCTCTCTGCAGTGGACTCAATTCTATTCTTTTAAAAAAGAAACGAACTCGGGGGATAGTTTACTGCCCTCGGCCGTCAAGTCATCATATGAATAAGTAAATATCTCTCCGTTGGAACTGTCACGCCACTTGCGACGGCGAACATGGAGGTAAACTGCTTTGCCACGAAGGGGGAAGTCCTGAATTACACGCTCGCTGGTAAAACCATAACTGCTTACAGTGCCTAACTTATGGTCTGACTTTTCCATAAAGTTACGCTCGTCAAGCCAAAAGTCAAACTGGCAAGCACTCTCTTGAATATCGACAACATCAAAGTAGTCGGCAAGTACATCTGGAAAGATGCAACGTAATA
>CALIAZ010000033.1 GCA_938045565.1 uncultured Atopobium sp. | reverse complement strand
CCTTGCGAGAGCGTCTGAATGCCACACCAAGCACAGCAGAGAGTGCTACTACAACTGCTGCCAGGGCTTGAATGGTGTAGGTCATAACTGATGGGTCAACATACGCCTGAGCCGTTGCAGGCAGCAGCGCCCACCACGCAAAGGTCAACACTGCAAGGTAGAACACAGCGTGGAGGAATGTTGCGCGCCTGTGAGCGGCTGAGCTGTGGGAGTTTCTCTTGGTAGAGGTTATGGCTTTAATCACGAGAAACACCGTCCTCATCAGTTGTTGTTGCGGATTCATCGATAGCGGCAACGCTGCCCTTCTCGGCAGCGTCGTCCGCGGCTGCAGCGTCGCTCTTCTCGACAGCGTCAGCGTCCGCGATTCCCTCCTGGTGCGCCAAAACGCGCTCGAGGATAAACTTACCTGCGGCTTCTCCGCCGTGACCCAGGTTGAAGATCATGTTGTTGCGAATCTCTTCAATCTTATGCGACCAGCTATCGGTCTCCTCCAGCATCTGCGCAACCGCGCCGCCAAGGCCCGAGAGGTCCTTAGGATCAAAGCTGCGACCAATCTCGTTTCTAAGCGTGATGTCGCATGGGTCCGAATGAATCTTGCTCCAGTCGGGGTTGTTCTCCTTCATCGCGGTATCAATGAAGACCGACGGCTTAAGCGTGGTAAACGAGAACTCCTCGGCAACACTCGACCAGTCAGTAAACAGCAGGTCAGCCGAGAGAACCGAAGTGTTAGAGCTGAAGTCAGTCTCAAAGGAGAGCTCCTCTGGATCCGCGTCAGCGTAGCGAGCAAGAATCTCCTCCATACGGGCAGGATAACGCTTCAAATACTCTGGATGAGGGCGGACCACAATGCGCCAACCACGGCCCATGAGCTGCTCAAGCAGGCCGTCAAGGCAGCTATCCATCAAGTTGTCGTACTGCCACGAAGGACCAATCAGCAACAGGGGTTTCTCGCCAGGTTTACGCTGACCCAGATTCTGCTTCTGGTAGTTCTTGATTGACCTGTCGAGAAGATCGTAGCCAATAGCAGGCTTTCTCTTGGATGGCGTGTCGTAGTACTTCTCGACCAGCTCAAGATCGTGCTGCTGATGAGGGCCAACGCAAAGGACGTCGTCGTAGTAGGTGTACTCGTTGCGCGTCGAGGTGACTGTCATGGAGGTCATGTGGTGGCACATGTACATGTACTCAGCGTCTTTGCGCACGTAGGAGCGCTTCATGTAGGAGCTCTCCAGGTCACCGAGGGAGGTAACCACAACATCAGCGTCGAGCTTCATGAAGAGCGTAATGAGACGACGCTGACCCAAGTAATAAGGAATCAGGCGAGGCTGCTGTTTTGCCAGCTCAAAGACCTGATCGTTAGGGTCAGAGGTGACGTAGTGGATACGAATGTCCGAGTTTGCCAGCAGCCACTCGATGGCGCCCTGGAAGTACTTGTAGAAGCCACTTGACTCGGAATAGAAAACCAGGTGCTTACCGATAGTGTCAAAGAAGCGCTTGTAGTCCTCTTTTTCGCGAGCGGCATGAGGATCGCGCTGGAACCACTTGTGAGTGGACTTGGTTGCTGCGTCCATTGCCTCAAACTCGTCGCGAGCAGCGTTGAGATCGTCGTAATCAACCTGTTTACGAGGGTCGATGATGATGTTGCAGACAATTTGGACCAGGATTGAGAGAAGGTTTGAGCAAACCCAGTAAAACGCCATGCCGCAGACAACATAGACTGCAAGAACCAGCGACATTGCAATAGAAAGACCGTTTGTGGTGTTCTTCTCGGCACGAGACTGCTCGCGCTGAAGTGGGTTCAACTTGTTGGAAGCAAGGCCAAGAGCAACCGAGGACAGAGCTGCTGCCAGTGGCATAATCCAGGTGATACCGCCGTCGATGATTGGGGTCATGCCCAAAAACTCTGTGCCAGGTGCGCCAGAATCAGTGATGCCATGGATGACGTCAACCAGGCCGAACAGGATGACAACCTGGATTGCCAGAGGAATAAGGCTCAGCAGCGGGTGATAACCTGCCTTTTTGTTCAGCTCATTGGAGCGCTCCTCGATGGTCTCTCTATCGCCGAAGTAGCGCGTCTTCAAGCGGAAGGTCTCAGGCATAAGGCGTACCATAACAATAGAGTTTTGCTGCGTCCAGAGAGCCAGAGGCATCAGGATGATTTTAGTTGCAAGAGTAAAAAGGAAGATTGCCGCCCACCAACTGCCGGTCAAGTCGTATGCGGGCTGAACGATAAGTGAAAAAACGTATGCAAGCTGCTCCATATACAAACCTTCTACGAGAAACCTCTACAGAAGCCAATAAAACCTAAGACCTGCAAAACCAATGGAATCCATGGCAGGCTAAAAGAAAGCTACGGCATCTAAATGAAGTCTGCAGTATCCAAAGTTAACCTGAAGTATCCATTCGTGCATAACTAATTTATGGTATCAAAAAACGCTATTTATCGGCAGTTTAAAGCGAATAAACAAAATGGAATATCTTTAATTTGCATGGATAAAATTTATACATAAATTATTCTTTTTTGAAATCATTCTCTAAAAGCTACGTAGGCAATTGTCTTTCTCGTTAATCAAAATTTAACCCCTGAAATGGTATTTTATTTAATTTTTGGGTTGCAATCGCGGTTCTGCTGGCTAAAATACTCTCCATGTTATTTTTAATATTCGGCACAATTGAGCGCTTGTGAAATGAGGAGATTCTATGCAGGCTAATCTGCAAGAGCTAAAAGAGACCTATTCGCGGCAGACGTATAGTGTGTTTTCGATCAACCGCCAGCAGAAGATTGCTGACTCTCAAGTTACTTTTTCACTTGCTCATTCTGTTTTCATCATTCCTGTTTTTGGCGCTGCCGAGATTACTATTAGTGGAAATGAATTTGTCTGCGAAGGAACCACGGTTGTACATGTTCCTGCAGGTCAGACCGTAACATATCGAACCCTTTACGGACGCTCGTTTGACCACGTAAACATCTACTATGATGGCGTTCAGAGCGATGTCACAAGTCCAATCTTCAATGCCTATGCATTTGATCTTCAAGGATTCGACCGCATTCTTGATAAGGTGCTTGACCTGGAAAAACTTAACACCACCCCATCGCTGGACAATCGTGTTGCTCAGATTGTCAATGGCACCGAGCTCATCAAGTCTATGTTCCTACTCACCAACAGCCAAAAGGTTCAGGAGAGCATGGCCGAGGCTCGCACGTATATTGAGCTCCACTTTGCAGATCCAATTACCATCCCTGGCCTGGCTAAACGTTGCGGAATGAGCACTCAACGCTTCTCCAACAATTTTGTCCAAACATTTGGCGTTCGCCCAATGACATTCATCATTGCAAAGCGTCTTGATCATGCTCAACAGCTGCTTCAATCTGGCCTTTCTGTGCGCGAGACTTCCAGGGCAGTTGGCTATAGCGATCCTTTCTATTTCAGCAGGCTATACAAGAAGCACATGGGCGTTACACCTCAGGATGTTCATGACAGCTATGAGGGAAACATCCTAATTAAGTAGTTGCTGCTTTATATTGCCAGTTACTGCTTGCAGAAATTACTGCCCAATTACTTTTGGCAAAGCTGGTCGCAGGTTTTATTGCAAATCAAAGGGTCAGAACGTTTCGTTCTGACCCTTTTTGCATAATCAGGTTGTTATATTCATTTCCATGAATACGTAATTTTTGGCTTAAAAATTACGTGCTGAAAAAGGTAAAAAATGCGTTTAGTTGGGGATAAAAACTGAAAATTGGCCGATTTATCTCCAACTAAGACGATTTTTTACCGCCTCAAAAACTTTTATCTGGGGAAACACTGTATGCAGAAAAATGAAAACCCCAACTAAACGCATTTTTTACCACTTGGAGACTTATTTGAGTAGTTTCCGAAGAATCTGCTGCATCCACTGCCTCTTTATCAGCCGTCTATTGCCATTGTTCGAGCAACTCTTGCACGGAGCCAGTACTGCTTCGCGGCACAAAAAATCCCAGCACCGCTAGGTGCTGGGATTTTGCGCTTAAACTGTAGAACTTATTAAGCTGCCTCAACAACTTCCTCGGAAGCGTTGTCTTTTTTAGCAAAGTGATCAGCAACGTAACCGGTGATCAAAGGAGTCAGGATTGCAGTAACGATAACTGCAGCTGCTACCTGTGCGTTTGCTGTTGCAAGAGCAGCTCCACCATACAGAGCTGGGTTAGCCTCTGCCATAGCAGCAGGTGTAAGTGCATTTGCACCTGCGCAGGAAGAAATAGCAACACCAGCAATACCAGTTCCGCCAGTTGCACGATCAACAAAGTAGTTGATAAAGCCACCGCAAACGGAGCAGATAACGCCAAGCAGAATACCTGCAGGACCAGCCATGATGAGGGAATCAAACTTCATAGTAGTTCCCATAGCAAAGAAGGTCATAACAATAATTGCTGGCAGAGCGCTAGTCAGCATCTTCTTCATGGATGGGAAGAAGTTGCCAAGCAAAATACCAATAATAATTGGCAGAACTGCGCCAAGCAAAGACCAGTTAATTGGCGACTGACCAGTTGCACCAAGAGCAAGCATGGTAACTGGAGGACCAACAACCAGTGTAGTAATTGCAACTGCACCCTGCTCATACTCGTTACCGTAGTCGGCCATCAAACCTGCGTACATGGAGTTGTTTGCACCAGAGCAAGCAGCAAGGATAACCATAGAAGAAAGACCAAGCAAGTTGTCGTTCAGGAAGAACAGAACAGCAAGACCAAGAGCAACGCAGAACACAACCTTAGAAATGATGATGATTGCGCCGCGAAGTGCAGCCTTTGGTGCGCTCTTGAACGAAATAGTTGCGCCAACGCACAGCATGAAAGCGCCAACCAGAGCAGCAGTACCCTTAACGGTCATTGCTGCGGTAAAGCTGCCAAGCGTTGGGAATACCTCTGGGAAAAATGTGTTCATGAAAACACCAAGTAGCAGAGGAATCAGAATGTTTGCACCTGGGATGCAACCCAGTGCCTTAAATGGGTGCTGAATAGAAATTGGTTCTTTTGTAGCCATCAACAATCACCTAGTCCATTACGATGCCGCCGTCGCAGTCGCCAACCTCACCGTTGACGAAGCTTGCAGCGTCGGAAGCAAAGAACAGTACCATCTGTGCAGGCTCAGATGCCTTTGCAGGACGGCCAAGAGGAATGATGCCTACGACCTTCTTGTACTTCTCCTCATCGTTGGAGAGTGCAGTGGTCATATCTGTAATAGTGAAGGATGGGCAAACAGCGTTACAAGAAATGCCGTACTTGCCACCCTCTTTAGCGATAGCCTTGGTAAAGCCATTCATGCCAGCCTTAGAAGATGCGTACGCAACGGTACCAAGAAGACCGCCACCAATTTTGCCGGCAACGGAAGAAACGTTGACGATACGAGCGCCGCCACGCTTAATGAAGTGCTGCCAGAGAGCATGAGTCACATTGTAAGTACCAGTGAGATTGGTGTTGATAGTCTTATTCCACTCCTCATCATCTACCTCAGCAAAAGGAACGGAGCTGATGCGGCCAGCGCAGTTGATAAGAACGTTAACGTCTCCGCACTCCTCAAGAATCTGAGCAACAGTCTTCTTAACACCCTCTGCATCTGCAATGTCCATTGGGTAGAAATAGTTACCCTCACCAAGCTCTTCGACAAACTTGCGGCCAGTGTCCTCGTGGCGAGAGCAAACAATTACATGTCCACCTCCAGCAACAATACCCTTGGAGATTTCAGCGCCAATGCCAGCGCTTCCGCCTGTAACCAAAACCAATTTGTCTGTAAAATCGAACGTCATGCTTTCTCCTTATTACTCACGAGCAAAACCATTAGGGAACTAAGTAAATTTTAGCTATATTCACATAATTTTCTACAAAAAAATTATTTTTGCGAGACAAATCCTATGGTTAATTAGGTAAAAGAAAGTAAAGTGCTTAAAATGTGACACAAATGACACATTAAAATTCACGCTTAATCTTTCAAATTTTTGTCTTCAAATCATCAAAAAAAGAATCTTATTTATTAAAAGTTAGACATGGCTAACTTTTAGGAATATACTATAGCGAGAAACCCGTTGAGCTCCTAGTCCCACGTTCCCAATTTCGCGACTACCAGCTCTAATCTCTACGAAGGAAGTTACCATGAAACATCACTCAACAGCTGCAAATCTGCGCCCGCATACAAACCTGCAACCGCACACTCACCGCAACCCTCTCCTAACCCGCAGGTCAGCGATGTCTCTGATTGTCGCAAGTTCTACAATTGCCATCGCCTCGCTCTCTGCTTGCGGATTACGCAATTCTGCAACCAATTCAGACTCTACATCAAACCAGAACTCATCGGCTCCCCTTGTCTTGACTACCTTCACCGTCATCCAAGATATGGCTTCTCGCGTAGCAGGCGAGTTCTGCCAGGTAGAATCCATTACTAAGGCTGGCGCTGAAATTCATGACTACGAGCCCACTCCCGACGACCTCAAGCGCGCGCAGAAAGCCCAGCTTATCCTCAACAATGGCCTGGGGCTTGAGCGTTGGTTTGAGCGCTTCGTTGACGACTCGCCTGCGCAGCGCGCTGACCTCAGCGAAGGCATCACTGCCATCCCCATCGCAGAAGGCGACTACCAGGGCCAAGCCAATCCGCACGCATGGATGTCTCCTACAAACGGCAAGATTTATGTCGAGAATATCGTCCGCGCGCTAAGCAACCTTGTCCCCAATCACGCTAAGGACTTCGAGGCCAACGGAAACGCATACAAAAAGGAGCTCGACAATATCTCCTCTCACCTGATTGAAGAGCTCAGCGCCCTACCGGAGAGCCAGCGCACACTTGTAACCTGCGAAGGAGCGTTTTCATATCTGTGTCGTGATACCAACATGAAGGAGCTCTATCTCTGGGCCGTCAACGCCGCAGATGAAGGTACTCCACAGCAGATTGCTAAGGTTGTTGAGGCCGTAAAATCTCAACAAATTCCTGCGGTTTTTTGTGAGTCCACGGTAAGCCCCAAGGCAATGCAACAAGTAGCTGATGAAACAGGCGCTACTTTCAAAACTGACGAGAAAAACATCCTGTACGTCGACTCTCTTTCGGAAGCCGACGGACCCGTGCCCACCTATCTTGACCTTCTGCAACACGATGCAGACGCAATCGTATCTGGTCTTATGGGAAGGTAGTATGTGCAATGAATCTTTGTGTTTCACAACTTTGCGCCTGGTACCAGAAAAAAGATCGCGAGAAACCCATCATTTATGACGTGAATTTCTCGCTTTCAACAGGAGATCTTTGCGCACTTGTTGGCGTCAATGGCGCCGGTAAATCTACGCTCTTCAAAGCACTGATGGACACCATCGCATGGGAGGGGTCACTTACTTGGGGTCAGCAACCTCTTTCACAGGCGCGCCAGCAGGGAAAAGTTGCTTACGTCCCTCAAACGGAGGCAATTGACGCAACGTTTCCGCTGCTCGTAAAAGACGTTGTTATGCAGGGAAGATATGTTCATCAGGGTTGGATGCGCATACCTTCCACTCAGGACAAAGAGCTGGTTGCCCAAGCGCTTGAACGCGTTAACTTGGCCGACCTTGCAGATCGTCCACTTGCCCAACTCTCGGGCGGACAAAGAAAGCGTGTTTTTGTGGCACGCGGAATAGCGCAAGCTGCTGAGCTGGTATTTCTCGACGAACCGTTTGCGGGAGTAGACGCTCGCTCTGAGGCCATCATCACCGAACAGCTCAATAACCTCAGTAAAGAAGGCAAAACATTGCTCGTTTCAATTCACGACATCAATTTGGCCCAGCAAAAATTCCCGCTTTGCTTGGTCATCAATAAAACCATCACCGCGCAGGGTCCTTCAAAAGAAATTCTTTCTGGAGACGCCCTCCTGCAGAACCTTGGTATTTCCGAAGATACCCACATTGAGGAGGTGCTCCATGCCTGAGGTAGACATTATCCAATACGCATTTATGCAACGAGCCCTCATCACCGGAATTGCAACCGCCATAGTCTGCGGACTTTTAAGCTGCTGGATCACGCATATGGGCTGGTCACTCATGGGCGACGCAATCTCGCATTCTATTCTCCCGGGCGTGGTCATTGCTCACCTGCTAGGACTTCCCTATCTAGTGGGAGCACTTGTGTTTGCCCTCATTACTGTGGTGTTGGTCGGACAAGTCAAAAAGAGTCAAATTGTGCGTCCTGATACTGCTATCGGCATTGTATTCACAACGTTTTTTGCGCTAGGAACAGTTCTGATATCAAAGGTTCCAAGCCAAATTAACCTCTCACACATACTCTTTGGAAATCTTTTGGGTGTCACTACTCCCGATATGCTGCAAGTTCTTTGTATTGGCCTGCCTATTGCAATCCTGCTTATCCTTAAAAACAAGGATCTGACCTTGCTTTCATTTGATCCAACGCAAGTTCAAGCAATCGGCCTTTCTACTAAAACGCTCACTTCATTCTTGCTTGTTGCCCTAGCCCTTGCAATTGTTATATCGCTCCAGGCAGTTGGCGTTATTTTGTCAGTCTCACTGCTTATTGTTCCAGGTGCCTGCGCAAGGCTTCTTACCAATCAGATGCGGCATATGCTCTGGATTTCTCCGCTTATTGCCACGGTTAGCGTTCTAATTGGAATAACTGGTAGTTATTACTTAGATGCCTCTTCTGGAGGAATGATTGGACTCACCCTCGGCGTGGTTTTTTGTATTATTTTTATACTAAAGAGTTTACCTGAGCTTACTTTTAGGCATATACTAGACAAGAAATAAGAAAGGAGGACCAATGCATACACTCAACACCTCAGACGTCCAGCTCACCCACGCAACTCGTGCGCAAAAGCTCTTGCACAGGCAAGCCTCAGCGGCACTCAGAACATCCATTGGTCTTATGGTCGGAGCTCTTCTTATAGCGATGGTTCATTAAGACTTCATCTCATAAATCACCCAGATTTGGCGAGAAACCCTCCTATTCAAAGGGTTTCTCGCTAAATTTTTATATAAGTGTTTGAACGAGAATGCCCACAGACACCGACGCAAGATTGCATAAAATTGATAGCCCCCACGGAGCTCTACTCACGCCTTTGTACTTGTAAATCAAACCCTCTACAACAATAACTGCCAGTTCAACGGCTATAACACAGCCGTAATACTGTGCACTGTCCGAGATCGGGTCCATACACGCGCTGGTAATAAAAACGGCAACGGGATTAGTAAAAATCTGAGCTGCAACAACAATCATCAGCGCTTGCTTGTTTTTTATCCCAAGCGAACGAGCAACGGTCAACTCAACAATAATGGTCAGAACCAGGCAAAACGTATATGTCTGAATCATCGTAATAAAAAACGGCGAGAAAACCGTCCCGCTAGTCATGACACTCGTCGTCCGAAGTGACAGCAACTTCATCACCTGAAGCTACCTGCTCGGCTTGTGACACCTGCTCAACCTGCGACGCCGCATGCGCAGCCTGTGCTAAGCGTTCGTGTCCAAATGGGCCCGTAGCCACAGAGTCTTTGACCAAAGTCAGACTTACGCCCAAAGCAAGCACCGAAACCAGGCTCATAACAGAAAGCACCAAAGGGTGCTCCAAGCGAAGTCCACAAAGCGCAAATAACGCGCCTAGTGCCAAAGAGAAACTGGCTAAACCAAACGCGGTTCCCTTTGCTTTGTGCAAAATATTGGCCAAAGAAGCCAGCGTGATCGCCATCGTAAAATTGAAGAAAAACACACCTAGGAGACCCATAAGCGGAATTTCCCATGAAGGCACAAATAAAGTAGCTGCGGCGATGAGCGAGAAGATTGCTGTAGTTCTAAAACCAATGCGGTCGGCAACCAGTCCACCAAGAGCTTTACCTGCAAATACACCAAAAATGCTGAGGCCTAACAGAAGTACTTCGCTCTTCCAAGGAAACGCCATGACCATGCCAGTGTAGCTTCTCAGCGCAACCACAAAGCAGAGCAGGACAATTGCAATCAGAGAGCGAGAAGAGAGCTCAGGAATGGCAAAGGGGACGTTATGTATATTCCAATACTTTTTATTAACCTTTTGCACCACTCGGGTAATGCTTGCGCATAAGAACAGCAAGACAAGCAGGGAAAACGCAACTTGAAGTCTTCCGTACTGTGCGCTAAACGTGCCTAAAAATACTCCTACCGCGCCTGTTGCAATAAAGATTCCCGATGGCCCCGCATGTTTTTGCGAGATATTAAGTACGCAAAGTCCTCCTGCGCAATGGAAAAGCGCGTTTCCAACAGCAAGCAACAAAACTGCAAGCCACTCAAGAAATGCAACAGGAACAAGCGAAAGTAACACTCCGCCGCCAACCAGCGCATATGAGAGCATTGTAGCAGATGAGTTTTTATCTAACTTGTCTAAGGCAATACCAACTGGCAGTTGGAACGCAAAGGCCACAACGTCGTAGAGCAGAATACTCAATGCAACTAACTCAAGTGAGCCCTGGCCAGACTCTCCCAACACTCGACTTACCGCGCAGAGCATTGTAGATACACATGCAAAGTCAACTACAAAATGGCACATCGCAAATGCAAAGGTAGTGACTTCTTTTTTGGGAAGAAGCTGCTGTGTTGTGGACAAGGTTTTACCTGCGACGCCTTATGATCATAATAAGGCCAATTACTGCCACAAGAGTAGAAACTGCAGCCATGGCTAAGAAACTAGATGATCTACCGACTCTTGGCGTATCAATAACATCAGCTAATGCGATAACGGGTAGCGCAATTGTCATGACAAAAGTGCTGGCAGCAAGCGCAATTTTTTGGGCTGATCCCAAACTAGAACGTAGATGACGATACAGTGACATAGTACCTCCTTCATCAACTTTTTAATATTTTACCAGCACACACGCCGCATTCCAAATGTACTCCCGTAAACGGCATAAAAAAGCGCCCGACAAATGTCAGGCGCTTTGCAATCAATTGAGATTTTCTCCACAACGCGCTAGGTTTAGCCTTGCGGTCATCCCAGCTTTTAACCTTACTAAAATTAGTCCTCAGCCTTCTTGATCTTCTCGCCAAGTTTTTTGTCAATGACGACGTAAAGGTAGCCCAGGGCAACAAAGACAACAATCAGAATCACAATGGTCAAAGCAACTGTTGGGACTCCTAGCTTGTCAAAGTCCATAAATCCATAAGGCCAGCGAGACTTCTCTTTAATCTGCACGCCAAAGCCAAGAACCAAGACAATGATGTATGCAAAATACGTGAGCGGATACAAAGGCCAGATCAGAGGCTCTTTGAAGCCCATAGTTGGCTTCTCATCAAAGAGTAGCCAGTCCAAAACGGCGCAGATAGGAATCACATCATGCAGAATAAAATTGTTGAACTTAAAGACGCCGTTGACAAAAACCTCGCCGTGATCAAGCAGGAAGTAAGCTACCAAGCCAGTTACGGTAATGCCCAGCATAAGCGTGTGTTTGACCGTTGGCATCCATGGCTTCTGAGCGGTTTCGGGATGCTTGTAAGCCTGAAACAGTGCGCCCCAATAATAGGCAACAAGCAGCAGGTTAGAGATGTTGGTAAAGTAATACAAGAAAGAAATGCGGAAGTTCATTCGAAAGACCCCCGCAGAATCACACAGTACAAAGGTGCCAATCACAGCAATAAATAGCTTAAAAATAAATGACGCTTTCTTAGATTTAATCAACGCAGTGCCTCCTTCTGTAAAGCGAGAGGTCACTGTAAACCTATTGCGCCGCAATAAAAATACGTAATTCTCAGAGTTAACAGTTATGTTTCAAATGAAAAAGATTCAAAAAATACGGTCTTCTCACTTTTGGCGAGAAGACCGTGAAATGGCGAGAAAATCGCAGATGTCCAAGGTGTACAGGGTCAACTAGGACTGCGTTATTGAAGCGCGTGCTTAATCACAAGAATTGGATGGTGCAACAAAAGTCGAGGGCCAGCAGTTCTCATGACTTCTTTAACACGAGCGCGCATCTCTTTGCCGTAGCAATGCGATTTGCATTTTGAGCAAAACGTCTTTGTCTCAATGTGAGGACAGCGGTCCACACGCGTATGCGCATACTTCTCAAGCTCAGCGCACTCGTCACACAGAGGCTCATGAGCTTTGGTGTGGTGGTACTTCTCGCAATAAAAACGAATCATGAGCGAAATAAGATCTTTTTCTTTTTGACGTTTCTGCTCAATTTCTTCAGGTGTCATTAGCTCACTCGTCCCCCATCAACGGTGTAAACAACATCTGCAATTCCCATGGTAGAAGCCCTGTGTGAGACAAGAACCACAGACTTGCACTCAGTTTCTTTATCAAGTGAGCGCAAGATAATAGCCTCATTTAAGCTGTCCAGATTACTGGTTGGCTCGTCAAGCAGCATGAGTGGCGCATCGTGCAAAAATGCGCGCGCAAGACCAATACGCTGGCGCTCTCCACCAGAAAGCGAGTCACCAAGCTCTGCAACAGGCGTGTCGTAACCCTGAGGCAGTGTGGAAATGTACTCGTGAATTGAAGCCTTCTTACACGCCTCAATAATCTCTTCATCCGTTGCATCAAGCTTTGCAATGCGCAGATTGTTCTTGATGGAATCGTGATACAAATGCGTATCCTGCGTCATGAAACTTTCAAGATCACGCAGGTTAGAGGTATTAATCTGCTCCAAAGGGGTTCCAGAAATCTCAATGGCGCCAGGTGTTGCTGGCCAAAAACGCATCAAGAGTTTAAGCAATGTGGACTTACCCGAGCCACTCTTTCCCACAATTCCCACGATCTTATCGGTAGGAATGTCCACAGAAATGTTGTCCAGAATCTGCTCGTTATCGTACGCAAATGAGAGCTCAGAGACACGCACGCCCTTATATGAGATGTCTTTTTGGTCAACTACATCTTCAACCAGGGGTTTCTCGTCCAGAATATCCAAAACACGATTACCCGCAGCAAACGTACTGGTCAGCGTTGTACCAAGTGCTGCCAGAGCAACAACAGGTCCAAACGAGCTCATCAATGCAATGGTGACGATGAAAGCTTCATTCATAAGAATCTGCTGGTTATAGGCTAGATAGAACGAACTAAAGAACATGACCAGACCGGAGAGCAAAATAACCGTTGAAGTAACGGCGTCGTTGACACCAAATGCCTTCTTAACTGCCTGTTGTCTGTCACTTAACTGGTCAGCTAGTTGACTTGTTTCCTCGATCATCTGTGTACCGATGTTATATTGCAGAATCTCGTCAAGACCACGCAGGTTATCAAGGGTAACCGTAGAAAGCTTACCAGCAAGATCTCTTGCCTCAGCAGAGTCTTGCTCGGAGTGTTTAGACATAGCAAGCGGAATTGCCACACCAACCACCAGGTAAGAGACAAATGCAATAACACCCAAAATCCAGTTGGTGCTGCCCACAATAAACCACACCATAACAATGCAGAAAACAACCGCAATACAGATAGGTGAGATAGTATGTGCGTAGAAAACCTCAAGTAGCTCAATGTCTGAGGTAATGACGCTTATCAGGTTGCCCTTATTCTTCACCTCAAGCTTTGCAGGAGCAAGCTTTCTGAGTGCCGTAAACACACGGTCTCTAATAAGCGCAAGCAGTTTAAACGCAATAAAGTGATTACATTCCTGCTCGGCATAACGCAGCAGACCGCGGACTAGGGCAAACAAAAGCATGCCTCCAAAAAGCAGCACCATAGGAAAAGACGAAACAAAGCCCATAGCACTGAGCAGCGCATACGCTCCAAAAATGCTGATGAACGTAGCGGCAAGGTTACCCAAAACGCCCATCAAAATTGCAAGTATCATAAAGCCAGCTAGAGGACGAACCAGCCCCACCAGCCTCAACATAATAGTAAGCGCACTACGGCGAGAAGTACGTGCAGTTGTGGCGCTGTTCTTAACTTCTGTCTTCATTACGCCTCAACTTCTTTCACATAATTCTCAAGCTCAGTCTGGGCCTGCGTCATTCGTTTGTACTCGTCATTTGTTGCAAGCAACTCTTGGTGCGTACCGCTTCCAACAACACGACCATGTTTCATAACAACAATCTGATTGGCGTTTTTAACGTTTACTAAGCGGTGAGAAATTACCAGCACCATCTTTGTCTGAGCAAGCTGGTGAACCTGCTGCATAATAACGTCTTCACTCTCAACATCAATATTTGAAGTAGCTTCATCAAAGATGTACATCTGGCTATTATGAAGCAGAGCTCTAGCCAGTGCTAACCTCTGGCGCTGACCACCCGACAAGTTAGAGCCCTTCTCGGCAACTGGCGCGTCAAGTCCACCCAAAGACTTTACAAACTCAGCAAGATTGACCTTCTCAAGGGCGTGCCAGAGCTGCTTCTCAGTTGCCTCTGGGTTACCTATGGCAAGGTTGGAGCGAACGCTTCCCATAAAGAGATGTGCTTGATGACCAATATACGTAACACTTTGAAGCAAATTCTGGTCAGAAATGTCTGACAAACTGGTATTTCCAAACAGAACATCGCCAGAATACGAGCGGAGTTTTCCCGTCAGAAGTGCCGCAATAGTTGATTTTCCACAGCCTGACTCTCCTACCAGGGCGTTCAAAGAATTGGCGCATATTCCAAAAGAAACATTCACCAAGACGGGTTTCTCGCCATCGTAAGAGAAAGAAACGTTGCGCAGTGACACATCGCTAGAAGCTGGAACGGTCTTGGTACCCTGCTCTCGAACAGGCATATCAAGCAGGTCAAAGATTTTGTCCGCTGCTGCCATGCCGTTCATAGCAATATGAAAATAGCTGCCCAAAAGACGCATAGGCAAGAAAAACTCAGCCGAAATCAAAATGACAAAAACGCCCTCCCACATAAAGAGGAGCTGGTCATTTACCTGCTGAATTGCAAGGATCGTACCAAGCGCGCTTCCACCAAATGCAACCACATCCATCACGGTGATGGAGTTGAGCTGCATGGTTAGAACCTTCATGGTAATACGCCTGAAGTGCTCGGCTTCCTCGTTCATCTGCTTATGTTTGAAATCGTCAGCCTTGTAAATCTTTGCTGTGGTCAGACCCTGCAGGTTCTCCAAAAACGTATCGCCAAGCTGCGTATACTGGCCCCAATACTTAGACAAAAGCTTCTTTGCAAACTTCTGGATAAGAACGATGGTCATTGGGATGAGCGGAACAAATACCAGCAAAACAATGCCAACTACCGGACTAATAAGAAGCAAAACAAGAAAAAGCGTGAGCGGAGCCAAAACTGCGTAGAAAAATTGTGGCAGATACTGCGCAAAATAGGTTTCCAGCTGGTCAACACCTTCAACTGCCAGCTGAACAATCTCGCTGGTTGCATACGAATTTTTATACGAGGGGCCAAACTCTAAAAGCTTCTGATAGATTTTCTCACGAAGGGTCTTTTTAACCCTCTTAGCTGCGTAAAAGCTTGTCTTGTGCTGAGCTAGTTTACAGAAATACCTAATCACAATAGCAATAAGGCAGAGTGCAATAAATACCAGCTGCTCTTCAAAGACAAAATAATCCATGAATAGGGCTTGTATCATTCTTGCCAGAGAATACATAAATACGATATTGGCGAGAAGCGCAATCCACTGGTAAAGCACGGTCAAACCAATGTATTTTTTACTCTCCTCAATAAGGGCAATGAGGCGTTTGTTAATCATCATATAAAAACTTCTCTCGCTCTTCTTACAAGCAGAATCTTTGATCAAATAACTGTTTTAATTACTTTACATGTAGTTTTGTCGTTGCATATATGAGTTTGCCCTATGCAACATTTAAAATCAACACACAAAATAGCAAGAAGAACTGCTATTTTTGAACACATTCCCAGTCCTCTTTTGTGAGTACTGAGATACCAAACTGCTCTTCTTTGCCTGTATATTTATTCAAGTCTGTAAAGATTTCTGCTTCTGTGAAGCCACACTTTTGAGCCACTGAAGCAGACCTCTTATTACGCTCAAGATATCTAATAATCACCTGGTCAACGCCATGCTCTTCAAATGCATAGGTAGTAAGAGCTTGAGCGCCTTCAGGCGCCAACCCTTTTCCCCAATAAGGACGACCAATCCAATAGCCAATTTCTGCCTGATGCAACTGCTTTGAGGAATCTTTTGGATCAGGAATTTCTTTAAAGTCCAATGACATCGAGCCAATTACATGACCAGTCTTCATATCCTTTACGGCATAACAGAACTTCTCGGACAATACATTTGCAAGAACCTGCTTGGAATCTTCCAGAGTCTTGTGCGGTTCCCAGCCACAAAGTGGTCCGATCTCTGGATCTTTTGCTAGTTCATAAAGCTCATCCGCGTCAGATGCATGCCATGGAATAAGAAACAATCTCTTAGTGGTAATCATCCAAACTCCTTTTGAAACTCTTTGTCTCTGTCTCTTACTGTTTTGTCTTTCAGCTATTTTTACTGTCCAATCTGTTGGACACTCATTCTTTAACAAATCCATATTCTATTCTCAACATCTTCTAAGGAGGCTCTTATGTACAGTCCTACAAAGCTTGTTGATTCCTTCGTTGTTTCCGGTCTTCCCTACTACGACGCTCCTCTTGTCTTTGACCAGCTCAAACTTGGCTCAGATCTAACCATTGTTCCTGAACGTGATAACCCTTACGATCCAGAGGCTCTTGCTCTGTACTCTAATGACCACAAGCTGGGCTTTGTTCCTAGAGAAAGCAATTCTCTCTGGAGTACTTTGCTCTTCTACGGACATCAAAACATTGTTACTTGCAAGATCACGCAGCTCAGCGATCACCATGGTCATCTTCTTGTTAAAGCAGGTCTTTACGTCATTGATGCTCGTTAATTGGTGCGAGAAAGACTACTTGTTTTGACCTGGTTTAGCTAATCCTCTTTCTCTGATTGGTAGCTCTGAAGAATTCCACTCAAGTACTCTTGATATTTCTGCCTGGTCTTCTTTGGAGCTACCAGTTCTATATCTGTTCCAAATGTTGCAAGCCAACCATAAAACGTTGGAGCTTCCATGACAGAAACATGCACGTCAGCTGTAGTTCCATCAGCACTTGGATTGTTCAATATGATGTTCTTGCCAAAGCGGTCGTACACCGAGCACATTACGCGCTCATTGACACGAAGCGTGACTTCAACAACCTCGCCCGAGTACATGCCAAAAACGCGCTCTTGATACTTGTCTATATCAAACTGCTTAATCTGCTCGTTAACCGTGGCGTCAGCATCAGAGACCTCAAGTCTAAACATGCGGTCCACGCGATAATTGACAAAGTTTTGATGCTTATCGTTCCACACAATAAGATAGTAGAAATCGTCAATATACGTAAGTTGAACAGGCGTTTCTTCTCTTGCAGGAAGCTCTTCAATAACCTTATCTTTAAAGCCCTTTTTGCGGTACTTAAACGAGACCTTTTTCTTCTGCAAAAGTGCCGTCTGAATAGCATTGAGTGCATAAAACACAGACTCGTTTTGCGACTTAATACGACCCTCAACATGGATGCGCTTCTTCAGCGTATCAGAGGTAGACTTCCCACCCAGCTCACCGATAAGACTCACCAGGTTATTTGCTTTGCGCTCTGTCAAAAACTTTGACGACTGCACAGCATCTGCCATCAACATGAGCTCTTCAGCCTGAAACTTCCTCGTTGCCAGACCATACTCAACAGGATGGCGCTGATAAGACTGGATGTCGTAGCCAAAATTCTGCAGCGATTTAATGTCGTCGTAAAGTGTTTTACGTTCCACGCTTAGCCCACGCTCTGCGAGCTTTTCAATAAGCTGAGGCGTGCTCAGACCATGATCGTCATCAGTTTCTTCCTCGAAAATTTTTACGAGGTGCAAGCAGCGGGTCTTCTCGCTTGGCATACTGCCTCCGAAGTCTAGCTCCAATAAAAAACCTCCTGTCCATTTTAGTGGACAGGAGTCGAGAAGAACATATGGTCAGAAACCCTTCGGTAAACGGCATGGGAGTCGCAAACAAACCGCAAACCAGCTGATGTTTAGCCCCAAACCTCTTCAGCAATTTCTTTCACAAGCGCAATCTTTGCCCACTGCTCATCTTCGGTGAGCTTGTTACCAATCTCGCAGCTTGCAAAGCCGCACTGGGGAGAAAGGCAGAGGTTCTCCAGAGGTACGTACTGAGCTGCCTCATGAATACGCTCAATAACCTTGGCTTTCTCTTCCAGCTGGGCGTGCTTGGTGGTGATCAGACCAAGCACAACCTTTTTACCAGCTGGAACAGAAGCCAGGGGCTCAAAGCCGCCGGAGCGATAATCATCAAATTCTAAGAAGAACGCGTTTACATGCTCTTGAGCAAGCAGAGCATCGGCTACATCGTCATAGCCACCCTCGCAGGCCCAAGTGCTGTGGAAGTTACCACGGCAAACGTGCGTGTTAATAGTTAGGTCAGCTGGAGCAGCATCAAGAACGCGGTTATTAATCTCCAAGAGTAGTGCCTTGATCTTCTTAAGACCCTCCTGGTCAGTGCCAAAGAAAAGCTCTGCATGTGGGTCAACCAGCACGCCCCATGAGCAGTCATCAAGCTGAAGATTACAACAGCCTGCTGAATATGCCTGCTTAATAAACGCACCGTAGCCAGCAACAATATCTTCAAGAAGTTCCTGGTCATTGGTATAGTACTTGTCGGTCTGCTCGCGGTTCATAGGCATAATGAACTGCTCAATGAACTGTGCAGGTGCAGGAATAGTGAGCTTGGCAACGGTCGTCTCGTCCTCAAACTGCTGAACAAAGCGGAAGTGCTCTATAAAGGGATGCTCTTTGGTGAGCTCCACTTTTCCTACAAGGAAGGTGTCATCAATCTTTGCAGTCTCATCGTGGAAAGGAAGTCCGGTGTTAGTTGGCGCATGGCCAATACCTTCGAACGCCCACATAAAATCAAGGTGCCATGTTGCACGCCTAAACTCACCATCAGTAATGACTTTAAGGCCTGCCTGCTTCTCCTTTTGGATAAGCTCTGTAATAGCTTTGTCCTCTACTTGCTTGAGCTCTTGCGCATCAATCTGACCTTTTTCAAACTGAATACGAGCCTGCTTAAGATTTTCTGGACGGAGAAAGCTACCAACAACATCAAAGCGATGTGGAGTAGTTTTATCATTTTCGATTGCCATAATGACCCCTTAGAACTACTTACAAAAATCAAGTATGACAATCAGAACTTTACTTGTGAAATACAAATACTTAACTAATTCATATAGCTAAAAACTATATCTTAGCGTTCACCATTCCACTCATCTAAGAACTGATCAACATACTCACGCATGTACTTCTCGCGAGCTTTTCCTAGCTCTTTGCCGCTGCGCGTATTCATCATGTCTGCCAGCAAAAAAAGTTTCTCGTAAAAGTGGTTGAGCGACGTTGATTTGTGTGAGTAATACTCCTCGCCACTCATGTTAAGGGTAGGTGGCTCATCTGGGTCATACATTGCGCGACCATGGCTTCCGCCATAAGCAAATGCTCGTGCGATGCCAACGGCGCCAAGCGCATCCAGGCGATCAGCATCTTGAACGCACATTCCCTCAAGCGTTGAAGGAACAACCGAGTCTGTTCCCGAGAAAGAAACCTCATCAATTGCAGTGCAAATAGCCTGGATGACATCCTTTTCAACATTGTGCTGACGAAGAAAATCAACGGCTCGATCTTTGTGCTCATGCGTCTCTGGAGAAAGCTTGATGTCATCGACATCGTGCAAAAGCGCAGCAAGGGCAACAATCTCTTTATTTGCTCCCTCCTCTTGCGCAATTCTTACAGCCATTTTGCACACGCGCAACGTGTGGAAGTAATCGTGGCCACTAAAATCTGTGGAGAAGACCTCTTTTACAAAGTTCAAGACATCATCAATAATTTTTGAATTCATAGCTTTCCTACTCAATACATCAAAAAGTATCTCTTACGCATTATTTGCATGGAGTACACATTCTCTCAACTGTCCTTTTCTTAGTGTACAAAGTCTCTCTTGCTAGAAAATTTTGAACTCCAAATTTCATGAAATTGTTAACTATCCAGCTTCTACTATTCAGTTTCCGCATAACTCACATTTGTCTCAAAATTTAATACATTTCTACTGAAATTTTTATCCGTTGCACGTTTATAACAAATGTCGAGAAAATCGTCAAAAATAGAGCATTTTAAATGCCATTTTTAATTACATCAAATATTTTGATTAAATTATTTATATAACATGAAATGAAGACGTTTTTTGAAATGTGTTCAAACTATAAAAATCGCTGATTGAGCAAATAATTTTTATCAAAATAATGTAAAATTTTCTATACGAAAAATGCTCTGAATATGTGTCATTTATCTCTATCGTGCTTATCGTGATTCATCACTTTCAGCACAAGATTTAATTGCAAATTTTGCTGGGGTATTTACTATTTGTTAGGAGTAGGTATGGAAAGAAAAGACAAGAACTTTGCAAGCAAAGGGGCAAAGACAGCTATGTCTTTAGTACTTGCGCTCTCTTTGGTCCCTTCTTCAGCGTTAGCAGAAATTGCTAGCACTCAAGAGGTGGCTCAAACACAAGAAGTCGCAGTAACCCAAACAAGCGATGCAACAACTTCAACTGCTGAAACAACAGCAGAGACCTCTGCTGAAACCACCACTAACGCAGAGGCTACTTCCAACCAGCAGACTTCTGAGCAGACTACTGCTCCTTCAGATAGATCTTCTCGCCGTGTAAGAAGAAGTGTCGCTGACACCTCAACTGAGCTTTGGGTCGATGGCACCAACGGTGATGACGCTAATGATGGTTCAAATGCTTCCGCGCTTAAATCATTAAGTAAGGCACTTGAGCTTCAGGCTGCAACTCCCACAATCAAAA
>CALIAZ010000032.1 GCA_938045565.1 uncultured Atopobium sp. | reverse complement strand
TTCCCTGGACAGCCAAATCAATCGCACGTTTATGGAGTGCAACTTTCTTTTCCAGCGGGCTTAACTCAAGATCCTCTTTCAAGGCAGGCAGCGGTTTTTGTAGAAGCAGCTTTAGCAATGTTATGTAAGCTGTCTGCTTGAGAAAACCATTAAATGAGGTAAGGTTCTCAAGGGTTTTACCAGCATCTTTACCGTTCATTAGACCTTTGGTATTAGACAGAGCGTCCACCATTCTTTTTGCGGCTTTTTTACTTGAGTTTTCTAGCGTACAGTCAGAATGTGTGGCGGTAAGCGCATTATCTACCAGCTCAATATATCCAGCATCAACAAACTCCGTTGCATGAGAAAGCACAATTTCCCAGGTAATCTCTTCTCTAATCAACGAGCTCACAAATGCAGCCTTAGAAAAATCTTCCCTATCAATGAGCAGGGTTATAGCTTTCAAAACGAGTTTTTCATGTTTGCCCACTAGAGCGACAAGCTCCTGTTTATTAAAGTTCAACACATCAAATCTTGTAGTATGAAGGCACGAGAAACGCCTAGTCTCTACATGTACGCCAAAGAAAGGCGCATCTTGTTCTATCTTGGCCAAATACTCAAGATCGGCTTGTCCGCATATACGGCTCAAATCATCAAACGAACCAACGCCAAGCAACATCATGCCTAATCTAAGCCTAAGTTCCTCAATGCCAAGAGTGCTCCTGAGCATATACGATACAACACAAGCCAGACTAGTTAGATACGTAATAGGAACGTCGGCATCACCACGCTCACAGAACGTGACCGGCAAAGAATACACAAGCGTTGGAATGCCACGTGTCAATCTCATACTATTCAAAATGGATTGTTCTGAATTATCAATGCCAGGCATAAAGGTAAGAAGCTCATTCTTTCCCAGAACATATACGCTCGGAACTTCATCAATTAACTGACGCGCTTCAGGAAATAAGGAAAACGCAACAAGACAGCCAGCCATGCGAAGTCGTGCGATAGATTTAACCTGACGAGCAACAAAATACTCGTCAGACGGAGGAAAGTCGTCGATAAGAACGAGCCTTTTAAGTACCTTTGAATTCTTTGCATTGCAGATAGAAGTACTTTTCTTAGTAAGAATCTGGGTTGCCTCTTGAGCCGAAAGGCTGGAAAGAGAAATCTCATACACATTCCACCCGTTCGACTGTGCATAGTCTGCCAGCTCTCTCAGAAACATGGTCTTGCCCATGCAGGGTTCCGCACAAAGCGCAAGTGGCCTCTTCGTCTTTTCCATTGTTTTAAAGAAGTGTTGAGGTGGAACAATCCTGCTATAGTCCCCCATCACATGGCGAGAAGACCCGCCTAGCAGCGACTCTGTTCCAACTTCTTCTCTGTTTTCCGACTCCATAAAGCTCTCCTTACTATTCAAATACTCAAGCGCTACAAGCGCTCTAACATTTTTCATCTCAAAACTTGGTGTGCGATAAATAATCAAGCTAAATTTGTCAGAAAGTGAGAAGGTTTAGGTGAACGGTAGATGAAATATGGTCAGATTCAAGACAGATTAGTGCCAAAATGTACACAGAAATGCACAAATGTTGAAATTAGATAACATCAAATAGTAAAAATTATCTTCCGTGAACGGTATTTAATTAAGATAATTATGTAAATATTGTGGCACATAATTAAAACATAATACGTAATTAATATGTATTTTTAGTAAATATTTTTATGCTATTTTCGAATATTTTACCACCAAAAAAGAGGACCCTACAAACGTGAGATCCTCTTGACATAAAAATGCCCCTTGTTGGTCAGCGACGTCCTGCTCTCCCACGGACTTACTCCGCAGTACCATCGGCGCTCGGGGGCTTAACTTCTGGGTTCGGAATGGGACCAGGTGTGCCTCCCCTGCCATGGTCGCTGACCAACAAGGGGTATTCTTGTTTCATGAGGGTTATCTCACGTACCCTGAGGGCCGCACAGTGTGACGTTAAATTCAAAGGCTTCAAAAATCACGCATCAGTTCAAAATATATTAAAGAAAAGAAGAGCTCGACCGATTAGTAATGCTCGACTGAATGCCTTACAGCACTTACATCTGCATCCTATCAACCTCGTAGTCTACAAGGGGTCTTACCGAAAGGAAAACTCATCTTGGGATGGGCTTCCCGCTTAGATGCTTTCAGCGGTTATCCCGACCGGACTCAGCTACCGGGCAATGCTATTGGTTAACAACCCGTACACCGGAGGTCCGTCCACCCCGGTCCTCTCGTACTAGGGGCAGCCTCCCTCAATTTTCCTACGCCCACAGAGGATAGGGACCGAACTGTCTCACGACGTTCTGAACCCAGCTCGCGTACCGCTTTAAATGGCGAACAGCCATACCCTTGGGACCTGCTCCAGCCCCAGGATGCGATGAGCCGACATCGAGGTGCCAAACCTTCCCGTCGATGTGGACTCTTGGGGAAGATCAGCCTGTTATCCCCGGAGTACCTTTTGTCCGTTGAGCGACGGCCATACCACTCTGAGCCGCCGGATCACTAGAACCTGGTTTCCCATCTGCTCGGCTTGTAGGCCTCGCAGTCAAGCCTGCTTATGCTCTTGCACTCAAAAGGATGGTTGCCGACCATCCTGAGCAGACCTTACGTGCGCCTCCGTTACATTTTAGGAGGCGACCGCCCCAGTCAAACTACCCACCTGACACGGTCCTCACGCCGGATAACGGTCGCAAGTTAGGATGCCAGAACGTCGAGGGTGGTATTCCAAGGGTGACTCCCCAGAGACTG
>CALIAZ010000031.1 GCA_938045565.1 uncultured Atopobium sp. | reverse complement strand
CAAGACCTTGGAATCTACCCTGACCTTACCGTCATGGAAAACCTTACGTACTACGGACAGCTCGAGGGACTTTCTCGCAAGCGCTCATTTGCACGAGCAGAAGAGGTGATGGGGCTGTTAGGCCTTACGAGCGAGAAAACCAAGCGAGCCCGTCATCTATCCGGTGGACAAAAAAGAAGGCTGCACTCAGGTATGGCCATCATGCACAAGCCCAAAGTTATCTTTATGGATGAGCAAACGGTGGGAGCCGATGTTGAAGCGCGCAGTCGCATTTTGCATACCATGCAATCACTTGCCAAAAATGGTGCAGCAATCATTTACACTTCTCACTACCTAGCTGAGTTTAAAGAACTTGGTGCTGATATTACAATCATACATAACGGTCGCATTGCAGCAGAAGGTTCACTTGAAAAGATTATTGCCAACTACGCACGCAGCTCAGTCAGCTTGCAATTCTCACAACCTGTTCCTTCTATTGACGGTTGGCAAAGCAACGGCGTGAAACTTTTGCGAGAAAACAATACAAACGATGCAGGAAGCGCCATTGCTGATCTTCTCGCCAATTCTGCTTTAAGAGAAAACACCCTAGAAAACGTACACATATCACAGGCAAGCCTTCAAAGCGCATATTTATCGATTGTTGGAGAGGAGACAAATCATGACAACGCTTAAGAAATTTGCAGCAGTCGTACGACTCAATATTCGCCTCCAACTAATGAACCCAACTCCTACGCTAATTTTAAGCATCTTCCCTTTTGTTATGATTCCTTTTATGGAGCCTGCTTTTAAATCTATGCTGTTAGCCGATAGTTACACCAACGTCACGGGAATAGAACAAACAATACCTGGTATGGCTATATTTTTCTCTTTCTAACATCGTAGGTATGCTTGCCGCAGGAATCGGAGGATCCTTCTGTACAGTTTCAAGCTTTCCAGACTGGGCTCAATCCGTGGCAAAATTCTCACCAGCTTACTGGGCTCTTAATGCAGTTCATGCAGTCAGTTTAGATGGTGCTGGTTTAACTGACGTATTGCCTCAAATTGGCATGCTTGGGATATTCTTTGTAATTCTTGCAATACTTGTGGTAATACAATTTACGTTTAAGAAAGGTAAACAATCACGTTAAATAAGGGAGAGGACAGGTGCCTAGTAAGTCGCTTAAAAGCCCAGCTAGAAGTTCCGCAAAGAGTGCTACAAAAAGCTCGACTAAAAGCTCATCCAAGAGCCGTACGCTATCAAAGAAAAAGATTTTCTCGACAGCACTTGCTCTTGTAGACGAAAAAGGCCTGTCCTCTCTTTCTCTTCGAGCGCTTGG
>CALIAZ010000030.1 GCA_938045565.1 uncultured Atopobium sp. | reverse complement strand
CTTAAATCATTAAGTAAGGCACTTGAGCTTCAGGCTGCAACTCCCACAATCAAAACCATCCATCTAAAGGGTGCTCTTGCGCTAACTTCAACTGTTACTATTCCTTCTGGCGTCACTCTTAACATTGCGTCTGATGGCGCAACGGTTACCGGATCTGGCAATAGCATCGACGGTATTGTTCTTGCAAGTGGTGCAACTCTCACTGGTACCGGTACTCTTACTATGTCTGGTTTTAAGACTGCTCTCACCGCACAGGTCGGCTCTACTATTACTGATGGTAATTACGTCTTTAAGAATAATGCTGGTGCAAGCGGTTCTCGTGGTATTTCTCTTGCGGGCACAGTCAAAGGTTCTACTAACAAGAACAGTGTCACTATTACTGCTGACGATAAGAGCAATACCAACTTCTATGAGTCTGGTATCACTTTTGAAAATGCGACTATCTCTGTAACATCACAAGCACGAACTTGGTTTGACGCTCGTGACCTTAACCTGAAAAACGCAGATCTTACTGTTAAGGGATTTGGCCAGACTTTCTATGTCAACCAGCTCAACATGACTGACTCAACTCTGACCATCAATCCATCCTTCTGGGGTCAAACAGGAATGACCATTCAGGGTTCTTCCAATATTGTTAACTCCACCATCAATGCAAATGCTGGCTCAACTTCTGGCATTTCTGTTGGTGTTGCTGGAGGAACTGTAAACGTTACTGACTCAACCCTTAACTTCACCAATGGAGGAACCGGCGGTCTTAACGTCAACACTGGTGATGTCATCATTAACAACTCCACCATTAAGGGAGACGGTCGTAACTCGGGTGCTCTCTTTGGCGCACAGACTAACGGCACCATCCAGTTCACTGGAAACAGCCTGGTAGAGACCCCTGCTACCAAGAACTCTGATAATGGTGGTGGCCAGACTCGTCAGAACTACAACGTTGTTGGCGGTTCGTATCTGCTCAAATATGCACCTAACTACAACAGCGGCTTTGGTAGCACTATTCCTACAAACGGCGCAGCTAACGGCAACGAGGCACTCTCGCTCTTTACCCTTGCAGACGCATCAACTAATTCTCTGAGCCTCATTAATGCCAATGGAGCAACCTACACTTATCCAGTTGCTAACGCATCAAGTGATGGCCAGAAGCATGTGTGGGCACCCGCTGCGACCGTTACCTTTGACCTTAACAACCCAGGTGTTACGGGCGTTAACCCAACGTTTGCTGATGGTACTACTGCTAATAAGACCGCTCTCGCTATGCGCGGAAACTCTCTTGCAACCGCTTCTTCTGTGGCAGGGGGTACAACTACTCTACCTGCAGATCCTTATGCAAGCGGCCAGGAATTTGATGGTTGGTACTACATTGATGGCTCCGGTACTGAGCAGCGATTTACTGCAGACACGCCAGTCAACTCT
>CALIAZ010000029.1 GCA_938045565.1 uncultured Atopobium sp. | reverse complement strand
CCCTTAAGGCGGCGACGAGCGAGAACGGCACGACCATTCTTAGTTGCCATACGTGCACGGAAACCGTGGGTAGTTGCGCGCTTGCGCTTATTTGGCTGGTAGGTACGCTTCATAGCTATTTCCTCCCGAACGGGTACAGTATCGATTAAAAAGCTTACAGATTGTACTCGCGTTTATGGGTACCTGTCAAATTTTCTACGCAAATACCTCAACTTTTTCTCTTTTTTATTCAAAAACCTTGCGAGAAAACCTTTCATATTGAAATTTTCACTTGTGATAAGTGAAGAAATTTGTTGAAAGGAATATTTCTGTAAGCTGAAATATATCCGTTAAATGCTACTATCATTCAGTACGTCTTTCACAAAGATGTAAAGTTATCTACAGATGTTTAACACTTGTTGAAAACTTTCATTCATCGTAAAAGAAAACGAAAAGTTTTCTTCATTTGTTTAACAATTGTTGAAAAGGGGGTGTCATGGCAAGAGATTTCTTTCCTTTTGTTGAGGAAAACACAAACCAGAATGAAAAAGACGCTGGTTCTGATAATTCTCTCACCGTCCGTTATGCTGCACGTATTGCGGTGTATGACGATAAAGCCGCAGCACCTCGTGTTGTTCTCGTAGAGCCAAAAGACGTTCGTTCTTATCTTGATGAAATTGCAGCTACCGTTAACCAGCTTGCTCATGAGCAGGGAGGAAAAATTCCTTTTATGGTTATGCGCGAGATTGTAGAAAATTTCATTCACGCTCGATTTGTAGCACCTACAATTTCAATCATGGATAACGGAAATACCATTAGGTTTTCAGACCAGGGACCTGGTATTAAAGAGAAAAATCGAGCTCTTGAGTTTGGTACTTCTTCTGCAACAGAAGAGATGAAATCGTTTATTAGAGGCGTTGGTTTTGGCCTTCCTTATGCTCAACAATACATGGTTGAGAAGGGTGGAAGTCTTACCCTCGAAGACAATATCTCTGGCGGAACCATTGTTACCTTGTCAATACGCCGCTCTAAAGATGCGCACATTCAGACGCTTCCAACTCAAGAAGAAGCTGAAGAATTACCTGTAAATCAGAACCAACAGACAGTTTCACATGCTCCACAAGCAGTATCTCATCAGACAGCTGCACAGCTTCCTAATCTGATACTTACAGATCGAGCAAAACAAGTTCTTCAATACCTTTCTGAACATGAATGGGTTGGAGCAACGGAGTTAACAAGTACCTATGGACTTTCAACACCAACGTGGTCAAGAGAATTAAAATCGCTGTTAAACATAGGAATAATCGGAAAAGTTGGGCAGAAATATAAGCTCACTACTATTGGAGAAACTCTCCTTTCATAGAGTTTCTCAACATTATTCGCTGAAAGTTATCAACATTCCTCTATACTAGGTGTCCCAATTTTCAACATTTTGATTGGACACGTATGGATGCATCAATTGATTCAGACGCAGTAGCTCTGTGGCAAGACGCAATTGACCTCTTGGTCGAAGAGAATCAGCCAGAGGCTTTTATCGCTATGTTGAGAACCTGCACTCCAATTAAAGTTGAAGATAACGCACTGTGTGCTGAAACATCAATGCGCTTGGCATATAACCGTATTCTTAAGAATATGCCGATTGTTGAGAGATGCCTTTCGGCAGCAGCCTTTGAAGACATTATTTTAAGTCTTACTCTTACAAAGTCTTCTACTCCTGTTACCACTACTTCCACAATGACTCCTCAAGAGTTCAATGCTTGGAAGCAAAAAACTGCTCCTATACAAGCAGTTGTTCCAGAGCAGATTCAAGATTTTGAATCCCAAGAACAAAGTCTTGAAGAATTAAAACAACAGACCTTAAAGCGCCGTAAGAGTAATCCTCTTTATGAGGAGACATCTTTCAATTCAAACCTTACGTTTGATCGCTTTGTTGTTGGTGACGAGAATGAGCTTGCACATCAGCATGCATTAAATGTTGCAAACGACGCAAAAGGTAAGGCAAACCCACTTTTTATTTACGGTGCAAGTGGTCTTGGAAAAACTCACCTTCTACGCGCGGTTCAAAACTACATCAACTCTGAAGATATCGAACGCGTTTGTGTTTACAAAGATGCAGATGCCTTTGTTGATGACTACGTAAATGCAGTTCGTAAAAACGCGTCAGGAAACGCCGCAACAGAGCTTAGTAATAACTACCAAAACATTGATGTTCTTATCATCGATGACGTCCAAAAACTTGCTGGTAAAGCAGGTACTATTAACTTCTTCTTCAATATTTTTAACTCTCTTATTGATAGAGGTAAGCAGATTATTCTTGCCGCAGATAGAACACCTGCTCAGCTTGGTATGGGATCTGACGGATTTGATGATCGTATTACTTCTCGTATGAGTGGTGGCATCGTTATTGGTATTGAGTATCCAAGCTATGAGATGAAACTCAATCTTATTCATGTCTTCTGCGACCGAGCTTTTAAAGAGAGAAATTCTTCTCTTTCTGCAGACGATTTGCCAGAGGACATCCATCGTTACATGGCTGACAAGGCTGGTCAAAGTATTAGAACGCTTGAGGGTTTCTGTAATCGCTGTGTAACTGGTCAGATTAAAGCAAAAGAATCTGGCACAAATATTAAACAGGAAGAAATCGATAAGATTGCAGACACACTCTGGCGTCGCGTTTCAAAGACCGTAAATATCGAGAAGGTCCAAGAAGTCGTAGAAAATATCTATGGCATTAGTCATCGCGATATTGTTGGCAACAAGAGAAATAAAGAGATTGCAGAACCTCGTCACGTTGCAATTTATCTTGCTCACGACCTTTGCCAATACACACTGGTAAATATTGGTAAGCATTTTGGTGGAAGAAAACACGCAACTATTTTGCACAGCATTGAGGTAATAGAAGAGAGAATCAAAGAAGACAAAAGTTTCTATGATCAAATTTCTCAACTAAAGAAGACTATCCTTGAACAAAGTTAGTGTTTAAAACCTGTTAGTAAGATGTTAATTGGTGAAGAGAAGTAATGATTTGTTGTTGAGAGTTTAAGAGGGGGAGTTTTATTTTGTTTATGAATGTCAAAAATAAGCAAACAAATCTGACCTCTAGAAACATATTTCTACCTCTAGAAATGTAAAGCTTTCTTCTTTTCAACATAGCTTATTATTACTACGATATTTTTATTCTTATCTAAGAAATAATAGAAAGGGTCGTCATGAAATTTACCGTAAGTCAATCCGCTCTCCAGACGGCACTTGATATTGTTTCTAAGGGCATTGGTTCTAATACAACACTTCCTATTCTCTCTGGTATTTACCTCAAAGCATTCAATGGCATGCTTGAGTTACAATCCAGCGACTTAACTATTTCTATTAAGCATCAAATTGCAGCAAACGTAGAAGAAGAAGGAGAAACAGTTGTTTCTGGAAAAGTTATCCAGAATATTGTTAAAAATCTTCCTGATGCTGCAATTACTTTTGAGGGTGGAGAGCGTACGCTTTCTGTAACATGCCAGCGTTCGTCTTTTAGACTTAATACTCTTTCTGCTCACGACTGGGCTCAATTCCCAGAGTTTGATCTTGAGAAAACCTGTGAGCTCCCAAGCCAGCTTCTATCAACTATGGTCGATAAAGTGTATCGCGTAACTTCTAAGGAAGCTTCTCGTCCTATTCTTCAGGGAATTTCTCTCACTGTTGAGGACAACACTATTCGTCTTGTTGCTACTGACTCATTCCGTCTTGCCGTTTGTGATTCCAACACAGATACTCCAGCAGGTGAGTCTTTTAGTGCAATTATCTCTGGTGAAGTGTTCCATGACGTTCTTTCCATGCGTAGCATGACTGAGAAGGTTTTGATTGGTACTACGGACAATCAGGTAGTCTTCCAGTTTGGAAACACCACTCACATCTCTCGTAAGATTGAAGGTCATTTCCCTGACTATAAGCAGCTACTTCCTACGTCTTGCACCGCGTCAGTTGATATCAACGTTGAAGATTTCTCTGCAGCCCTGAAGCGCGTCTCTGTTATTGCACTAGCAAATCCTTCAGTTCGTTTTGATGTTGACGCCGATGGTAAAGAAGTTAAGCTCTCTGCATCCTCACCAGATCAGGGTGAGTCTTCCGAGCATATTGAAGCTCAGATTGAGGGAGATTCCCTTTCAATTGCTTTGAATTATCACTATGTCTTTGATTGTGTAAATGCTGCTCCTTCTAAGGATCTTCTGCGCCTTGAGCTTCAAGGTCCTTCTCAGCCAGCTATTTTCAAATCGAACGGCAAGGTTAACTACTTGTATCTTCTGATGCCTGTTCGCCTCTAATTTGATAGGGGTTGTGTGGGACTTAAAGTTGAACATGTTTTGCTGTATAACTTTCGTTGCTTTTCTTCGAAAGAGATAGATTTATCTGCACAAACTACTATTTTTGTAGGAAAGAACGCTGCAGGTAAGACAAATACTGTTGAAGCACTACAACTCCTTACTGCTGGGTATTCATTTAGAAAACCCATACCTTCACAACTCCTTCTTACAGGTACTTCTGAGGCAAAGATAGAGATTTCTCTTATAGGAGATGGAAGAAAGCTAGAAAATACCTGCACCATTACAGAACGTCGCCGTCAATTTTTAAAAAATGGCAAGAAATGTCAGGCTGCAGATATTTCTGGAACACTGATGTCGGTACTTTTTAATCCCGATGACCTTTCAATGATTAAAGGTGGCGCATCGTATCGCCGAGAAGAATTTGATGACTTTGGCCGCCAGGCAAATAAAAGCTACTTCAAGGTCTTCTCGGCATATACCAAGACAGTTGAGCAAAGAAATAAGCTGCTTAAATCTGATTGGCCAGATGAAAACTTGCTTGATGCTTGGGATCTTTCACTTGCAAGAGGAGGGGCTACGCTTCTTCATGCACGAATTCATTTGTTTGATCGCCTGGCAAAGAAGACATGTGAGATCTACCAAGAACTCTCTGGTGGAGAACACCTAGAAATGAGCTATATTTCTTCAATTGGAGAGGTATCTCTTGAGGCCACTAGAGAAGAAATTACTGATCAATTCTTGAAAGCTTTAAGCGAAGCTCACACGGATGATATTCGTCGTCAGCAAAGTACAAAAGGACCTCATCGAGACGACGTTGAGTTTTTAATTGAGGGTAAAGACGCTAGAAATTTTGGTTCTCAAGGCCAAATCAGAACTGTCGTTTTAGCACTTAAGATGGCAGAAGTTCTCCTTTCAGAAGAAATACTTGGCGAGAAACCCTTGCTGCTTTTAGATGATGTTATGAGTGAGCTTGATGAAGACCGCAGAAAAGCCATTATGGAATTTGCGTTCCATGACATTCAAACGGTAATTACCACTACAAACCTTGGGTATTTCTCTGAAGAGGTTTTAGAAAAAGCGCAGATAGTTAGGTTTAGCGATGAATAATCAACAAGAAACACCTGCGCGCGGTGGCAATGAAAATGCAAAAGATTTAATGAGTTCTCTGCTTGGAACCTTCAGAGATTCTAAGAGCATGTCAAAAAATCGTCGTGCCTATCTTGCGTGGGTTGAAGCAAATGGTGAAAGAGAGACAGAACATACAACCGGCGTATTTGTCAGAGAAGTAGCTGGTAGAGAGTTCCCTGTGCTTACTGTCTATGTAGATAATCGTATGTGCATGATTGATTTTCTTGCACAAAGAGAAATTTATAGAGCCAGGCTCTCAGAGCAAGGCCTGGAGTTCTCAGACCTTGAATTTAAGCTGGACAAATACAATAGACATGCTGGTAAAGAAGATGACTCCTCAGAAAAGCAAGCACAGGGCCAAAAAGAAGAGAAAAAAGATCTTCCAGAACTCACACCAGAAGAGAAATTACAAATTTCTGAGTTAGTTTCTGGACTTTCTGAGCCACTTAAGTCAACGGCTTATAAAGCGATTGAAGCAAGTTTTAGACAAAAAAAGAGTCTTTAGTCTAATCTGTCACTAATCTGTCCTTAAATCTCTTTACAGAGCCTCTCAGATACCAATTATTACTGTTTAAACAATGAAATTTCTCTGTGCCGAGTTGATTTTGGCGATTTCATAGTAAAATACCTATATCATTCCGCTCACAATTGAAGAGAGGACTTACGTGGCAAAAGAAAATAAGTATGACGGTACAGAGATTAAGATCCTTGAAGGCCTTGAGGCTGTTCGTAAGCGTCCAGGTATGTATATTGGTACAACTTCAGCTTCTGGTCTGCATCACCTTGTTTGGGAGATTGTAGATAACTCAGTCGATGAGGCAATGGCTGGTTATTGCTCCAAAATTAAGGTAACCGTTCATCCAGATAACTCTATTTCTGTTGAAGATAACGGCCGTGGTATTCCTGTAGACCTTCATCCCCAGAAAAAGATTCCAACTCTTGAGGTTGTTCTTACTATCTTACACGCAGGTGGTAAGTTTGATAACAACGCTTATAAAGTCTCCGGTGGTCTTCACGGCGTTGGCGTTTCTGTTGTAAACGCTCTTTCAAAAAAGCTTGTTGCGCAGGTTAAGCGTGACGGCAAGATTTATGAGATGGTCTTTGAGCGCGGTAAAACCGTTCAGAAGATGAAAGAAATTGGTACTTCAAAATCCAACGGTACTATCATTACCTTCTGGCCAGACGACATGATTTTTGAGACCACTACGTATAACTTTGATACGCTTCGTGATCGCCTCCAGGAAACCGCATTCCTTAACAAGAATCTTAAAATTACACTTGTTGATGAGCGCGAGCTTACTCCTCGTCAGGTTGACTTCCAGTATGCTGGCGGCATCATCGACTTTGTTAAGTATCTTAATGACGAGAAAACCGTTTTACCAGGACTTTCTCGCCCTATCTATATTGAAGGAAAGTCAGACCCTGATGCTCCAATGTCTCAGATGGGTGAGGTAGAGGTTGCGCTTCAGTGGAATACTGAGTTCACCGATAGAACACTCTCTTTTGCTAATGACATTTTTACAGAGGAAGGTGGAATGCACCTCGAGGGCTTCCGCACCGCCCTTACTAAGGTTGTAAATGATTACAGCACTAGACACAATCTTCTTAAAGAAAAAGACCCTAAGCTTGAGGGCGGCGATATTCGTGAGGGCTTAACTGCTGTTATTTCAGTTAAGCTACCAGATCCTCAATTTGAAGGACAGACAAAGGCAAAGCTTGGTAGTTCTTACATGAGAACTCTTACCAACAAGGTTGTTACTCAGGGTCTTTCAGAGTACTTAGAAGAACATCCAAACCAAGCAAAAGAAATTTTTAAAAAAGCTTCTCAAGCTGCAAAAGGTCGTCTTGCTGCTCGTAAAGCTCGTGAAGCAACACGCCGTAAGGGACTTCTTGAGACCGCAGCACTTCCTGGTAAACTTGCCGACTGCTCCGTACGTGATCCGGAGATGACTGAGCTCTTCATTGTCGAGGGTGACTCCGCAGGTGGTTCTGCAAAGATGGCACGCGACCGTTCTATCCAGGCAGTTCTACCACTTCGCGGAAAGATTTTGAACGTTGAGCGCGTACACGATGCTCGCGCGCTTTCTTCTGACACTATTACATCTCTGATTACTGCTATTGGCACTGGCGTTAGAGAAGAATTTAATATCGAGAAGGCACGTTATCACAAGATTGTCATTATGACCGATGCTGATGTTGACGGCTCTCACATTAGAATTCTTTTGCTTACCTTCTTCTATCGTTTTATGAAGCCAATGATTGACGCAGGTTATATCTACGTTGCCCAGCCTCCTTTGTATCAGATTAAGCCAAAGGGTAAGAAGAACGGTAAATATATTTATACCGATGAAGAACTTACTCTTGAGACAAAGAAGTTTGAGGACAACACCAAGTTCACCATCCAACGTTATAAGGGTCTTGGTGAGATGGACCCAGAGCAGCTTTGGGCAACCACTATGGAGCCAAAGAACCGCATTCTTCTTAAGGTAACCATCGATGATGCTCTTGCCGCTGATCGCGCGGTCTCTGACCTTATGGGCAACCAGGTTGAGAAGCGTAAAGACTTCATCCAAACACATGCAAAAGACGTCCGCTTCCTGGATATTTAATGGTTTCTCGCTAAATCATTAGACAGAAAATGAAAGGGTAACTTGTGGCAGACGATAAAAATATGAATGATGATCTTTTTGGTGCAGACGAGGATCAAGACCTTGATGCACAAAACGATATGGATGAAGAATACGAAGATGACGAGGTAGAAGAAGACTCTGACGAGTTTGACTCAGAGACTGGGGAAAATCTAATAACGGGAGAAACTTCACACATTATCTCTGATGAGGCTGGTACTCGTCTTGACCTCTCAGACATTCACGGTGGCACGCTTAAGCCAACCGATTTGTCCTCAGAGATGAAGACTTCCTTCCTCGAGTATTCCATGTCCGTTATTGTTGCTCGTGCACTTCCAGACGTTCGAGATGGCCTTAAGCCTGTTCACCGTCGTATTTTGTACGCAATGAGCGAGGCTGGCATTACGCCAAATCGTCCACATAAGAAGTCTGCATGGGCAGTCGGTGAAGTCATGGGTAAGTACCACCCACACGGTGACTCCGCTATTTATGACTCCATGGTCCGTATGTCTCAGGATTTCTCGATGAGACTTCCTCTGATTGATGGTCACGGAAACTTTGGTTCTATCGACGGTGATCCACCAGCAGCAATGCGTTATACCGAGGCACGTCTAACCAGAAGTGCTATGGAGATGCTGGCAGAGCTTAACAAAAACACCGTTGATCTTCAGTCAAACTATGATGAGTCTCTGACAGAGCCTGCAGTTCTTCCTGCTCGTTTCCCAAATCTTTTGGTTAACGGTTCTTCAGGTATTGCAGTTGGTATGGCTACCAACATTCCTCCTCACAACCTTGGTGAGGTTACTAACGCTGTCTGCATGATGATTGAGAACCCTGACGTTACCACTGAGGAGCTCATGACCGTATTGCCTGGTCCTGATTTCCCAACAGGCGGCATCATCATGGGTACTCAGGGCATCAAGGACGCCTACGAGACTGGTCGCGGTTCTATTACTGTCCGTGCAAAGGTTCACGTTGAACAAGTCAAGAGTGGTCGCCAGCGCCTTGTTGTTACCGAGATTCCTTACCAGGTTAACAAAGGTCTTCTTCAGGAGAAGATTGCTCAGGCAGTCAACGAGAAGAAAATTGAAGGCATCTCTGACATGCGTGACGAGTCCAACCGTAAGGGTATGCGCATCGTCTTGGATCTCAAGCGTGATGCTGTTCCACAGGTTGTTCTGAATAACCTGTACAAGAAGACTCAGCTTCAGTCCAACTTTGGCATCATTGATCTGGCCTTGGTTGACGGTGTTCCTCGTACCCTTTCTCTTCGCGAGATTCTTCGTCACTACATTGATCACCAGATTGATGTTGTACGCCGTCGTACTGAGTTTGACTTGGACAAGGCACAGAAGCGTGTCCACATTTTGGAAGGTCTTCTGACCGCAGTTGATAACATCGACGAGATTGTCCACATCATCCGCAGCTCGCAGGATGATGCTGAGGCAAAGAAGCGCATGAACGAGCGTTTTGGCCTGGATGAGATTCAGGGCGAGGCAATCCTTCAGATGCGTCTGCGCCGCCTCACCGGTCTTGCTCGTCAGGATCTTGTTGACGAGATTTCCCAGCTCAGACTTGATATTACCTACTACGAGGATCTTCTCGCTCACGAGGAAAAGATTCTGGCTGTTATTGCTGATGAGCTCCGAGAGATTTCCAACCGCTATGCTGACAAGCGTCGTACGCAAATCTCCGACCAGGACATTCAGAACCTGGACGTCGAGGATCTTATCGCTGAAGAGGATATGGTTGTTACCGTTACTCACGCAGGTTACGTAAAGCGCGTTCCTGTTGAGATTTATCGTTCTCAGAAGCGCGGCGGCAAGGGTGTTCAGGGTGTCTCTCTCAAAGAGAACGATTTTGTCGAGAACCTCTTTGTTGCTTCTACCCACGATTACGTGCTGTTCTTTACCAACTTTGGTAAGGTGTACCGCCTCAAGGTCCACGAGCTTCCGGTTGGTAACAGAACTACTAAGGGTAGCGCCATCATCAATGTCATCGAGACACTTGCAGAGGGCGAGAAGGTTAAGGCAGTTATTACTACCCGCGACTTCCCAGAAGACAACTACCTGATGTTTGCTACTAAGCAGGGAATGGTCAAGAAGACAGCAATGTCTGAGTACGACCGTACCCGTAAGGACGGCCTTATTGCAATCAACCTTAAGGATGGCGACGAGCTTGTTAACGTCCGTCGTGTCCACCCAGGTGACAAGGTTGTTCTGTGCTCCTCCGACGGCAAGGCAATCCTGTTTGACGAGGCAGAGGCAAGAAGCATGGGACGCGGTACCTCGGGCGTTCGTGGTATTACGCTCAAGGGCAATGCAACTATGCTTGGCATGGAAATTACCAACGGCAACGGTGACCTTTTCGTTATTACCGAGAAGGGCTACGGAAAGCGTACGGCAATTTCTGAGTATCCAGTTCACAAGCGTGGTGGACAGGGCGTCTTTACCATCACAATGACGGAGAAGAAGGGTAACCTGGTTGCCTGCCGTGTTGTTGGTCCTCAGCACGAGATTATGATCATGTCCGAGGAGGGCGTTGTAATCCGCGTTAAGGCTGGCGATATCTCCAAGCTTGGCCGCTCTACTCAGGGCGTCAAGGTTATGAACCTCTCAGGTACTGACGTCGTTTCTGCAGTTGCTCGTATGGTTGCCAACAAAAAGAAGGCTCCTAAGCACGCAGAGAACCAAGGTATGCTTGATCTGATGGCAGCAGGCGCTCGCGATGCTGATGAGGCAGAGTCTGTTGACCTCGGAGATGAAGAGGAAGTACTGGACGATTCACTGCTGGATGATGACGAATAAGCATTTCAGCTATACGTAATTTGAAGAGCTCAGGAGGTAATTCTCCTGAGTTCTTTTCGTTTACCGAGAAAATCAGCACGCTAACGGTAATGATTTTTATATAAAAGATAAGCCAGTTGTCCTTTTCCCTAGGCTAAAGTTGGGAACGACTAGCGTCTATTTGCACGTCATAGTCATTTTAGAATCTACGGAGAGAGAACAATGGCCAGACTTCACGTTATGGAGCTTAGCCACGCACAGACCGTAATGGACGATTTGCGAGATGCTCTTGAGCGTCGCCTCTCGGTGAGTTCAATTGTGCCTTGTCCTGTCGAATTTACGGCTGCGTTGGTAAGGCTTTGTGCAACACAAAGCTGCGGGAAATGTACCCCTTGTAGAATTGGCCTTAGTGCCCTTAGTAACCTGCTTGAAGATGTACTTGAGAATAGAGCAACTGAGTACACGCTTGATCTGCTTGAACGAACAGCCAAAACTACCTATCTCTCAAGCGACTGCGCAATTGGCTACGAAGCAGGAGAGATGGTGCTCACCGCACTTTCTGGCTTCAGGGATGATTTTGAACAACATGTTAGGAAGCACTCATGTGGCTATGATGTGCAGGGAGAAGTTCCGTGTGTGCGCGGATGTCCTGCTCACGTTGATATTCCAGCGTACATTTCCCTGGTAGAAGAGGGTCGCTACACCGACGCCATTAAGGTCATCAGGAAAGACAACCCGTTGCCGCTGGTTTGCGGTCTTGTTTGCGAGCATCCTTGTGAGATGCACTGCCGTCGCGCCATGGTGGACAATCCTCTTAATATCCTGGCCCTTAAGCGCTATGCAGCTGAGCACATGGAAGAGACCTATACTCCTCAGTGCTTCCCGGCAACTGGAAAGAAAGTTGCTGTAATTGGTGGAGGTCCTGCAGGCCTTTCTTGTGCCTATTACCTGGCAACTATGGGACATAGCGTAAAGATCTTTGAGGCGAGAAAACATTTGGGCGGCATGCTTCGCTACGGAATCCCAAATTATCGCCTCCCTCGTGAGCGCCTCCAAGCAGAGATTGATTGGCTCCTTTCTACTGGAATTGAAGTTGAGCTTGAACACTCCGTTTCAGGAGAAGAACTTCAAGAGCTCCGAAAAATATACGATTCCGTTTTTGTGGGTATTGGAGCGCACACCGATAAAAAACTTGGCCTTGAAGGAGAAGATCTCAATGGTGTCGAATCCGCAGTTCAGCTCCTACGAGCAGTAGGGGATTACGACATTCCAGATCTGTCTGGTCAGGATATTGTGGTCATTGGTGGCGGAAACGTTGCCATGGACGTTGCTCGTACCAGCGTCAGGCTAGGTGCCAAGAAGGTTTCTATTGTTTACCGTAGGCGCATTGCAGACATGACCGCACAAGATGCAGAAATTGCAGGAGCCCAGGCAGAAGGCTGCGAGATTTTAGAGCTTACTTCTCCACTCTCTATCGTTTCTGATGGAGCTGGAAGTGTGAGCGGTCTTCTCGTCCAACCGCAGATAATTGGTGCTCCTAAGTGGGGACGTCCTGCTCCTCGCGCGTCGCAGGAAGAAACAAGAGTTGTTCCTTGCGACAAGGTGTTTGTTGCCATTGGACAAGACATTGAATATCAAAGCTTTGAGGCAATTGGCATTCCCGTACAGAAAAACAGAATTGTGACAGCGTCAGACGGCTCTATTGAGGGATTCCCGGGTGTGTTCTCGGGCGGAGATTGTAAGACTGGACCTTCTACTGTCATCAAAGCCATTGAGGCAGGTAAAGTCGCCGCTGCAAATATTGATCGCTCGCTTGGGTGCGATAACAAAGTCACGCTTAACGTTGAGCTTCCATCGCTGAAGATTAAGGGTCTCAGGCGGTGCGGTCGCTGCGAGATGAAAGAAAGAGAGTCTTCCGAGCGTATTCACGACTGGAATTTGGTTGAGATTGGCCTGACAGAAGAAGAGGCTCACCAAGAAGCATCTCGTTGTCTGCGTTGTGATCACTTTGGCTACGGCGCCTTCAGAGGGGGAAGGAATCACCAATGGTAAACCTCATAATTGATGACTTTGAACTCTCTGTTCCTGAAAACACAACCATTTTGGATGCTGCTCGTTCTGTTGGACTTGCAATCCCTACCTTGTGCTTTCTTAAAGACGTCAACGAAGTGGGTGGCTGTCGTGTTTGTGCAGTTGAGGTAGAAGGCATAGACCACCTTGTGGCGTCTTGTACCACGGTTGTTGCTGAGGGCATGGTAGTAAAAACAAATAGCGCAAAGGCGCGAGAAGTGCGCAGGACAAACGTGCAGCTTCTGCTTTCTCAACACGACTCTGAATGTACCAGCTGCGTGCGTTCACAGAACTGCTCGCTGCAGTCACTTGCCAATGACCTGGGAATCTACTCAAAACCATACGAGAAAAACCTTCCCAATGAAGAATGGAATACGGCATTTCCGCTGATTCGCGATAACAATAAGTGCATTAAATGTCTCAGATGTATTCAGGTATGCGAGAAAGTTCAGACGCTTGGCGTATGGGACATCTCCAACAGAACTATCCATGCATCCATTAACGTCCGAGGTAAAAAGACCATTCAAGAGTCGGGCTGCGTTATCTGCGGTCAGTGCGTGGTGAACTGCCCAACAGGAGCGTTGAGAGAGCGCGACGATACCGAGCGCGTGCTTAAGGCAATCGATGATCCACAGAAGATCACGCTCATTCAAATTGCCCCATCGGTGCGAACTTCCTGGGGAGAAGAACTTGGCTTACCGCGAGAAAAGGCAACGGTAGAACGCCTGGCAGCCTGCCTAAGAAAGATTGGTTTTGATTACATTTTTGATACCGATTTTGCGGCTGACCTTACCATCATGGAGGAAGCAACCGAGCTTATCCATATGCTATCCGATGGCAAAGAGCACAAGTTTCCACTCTTTACCTCGTGCTGTCCTGGTTGGGTAAGGTTTGTGAAGGCTCGCTATCCAGAGTTTTTGCCACAGCTCTCTTCCGCTAAGTCTCCGCAGCAAATGTTTGGCGCAATTGCAAAGAGCTACTATGCGGAAGCCCTGGCAGTGGACTCAAAAGATATTTACTCGGTTTCTGCGATGCCTTGCATTGCAAAGAAAGAAGAAGCCGCGTACCCGTCGATGAATAGCGCAAACGGCCAAGACCAAGATGTTGATACTGTTCTTACGGTCAGAGAACTTTGTCGCATGATCAAAGCTGCTCACATTGACGTAACACAAATCGCAGAAGAGCCACTTGATACGCCTCTAGGCTTTGGATCTGGTGCAGGAGCAATCTTTGGTACCACAGGCGGCGTCATGGAGGCAGCACTTCGAAGTGCATATAACTTCATTACCGGAGAAAATCCCAGCGTAGACACATTTGAGGTTATTCGTGGCGAGAAGGGCTGGCGAGAAGCAACCTTTGATCTACCTGGTAAAAAGCTCAACATAGCCATTGCTCACGGACTTAAAAACACCTCTGAGCTGCTTGAAGCAATTTCAGCAGGAACCGCATCATATGATTTTGTTGAGGTAATGGCATGTCCTGGTGGATGCGTTGGTGGCGGCGGACAGCCCATTCACGACGGTATTAACAGTGTTCCAGACAGAATGGGCATTCTACGTACGTTAGACAAAGATGCCCAAATACGCTTCTGTCACGAAAATCCTATGATTATTGCCTGCTACGATAACTATCTTGGAGAACGAGGCTCTAAGCGCGCACATGAGTTGCTTCACACTGACCATACGGCATGGAGTTTGGTGTAAAAAAGAAAGTGTCGCAAAGCGCCACTGAGCAAAAAACTCCACGTAGTTCAAGAAAGATTTGATTAAGAGAAATCCTCAGGAGAGACGTCCTCAATAAACTGGCGGAACTCCTCAAGCTCTTGGGCCTGAACGTCCTTCTCGACATCAGTAAAGTCTGGAGCAGCAGCAATTTCTAGAACGCTCTCGTCTGCAAAGATGGGAGAGTTTGTTCTTACTGCCAGCGCAATTGCGTCGGATGGGCGAGCATCCACGTAAATATGCTCTCCCTCTTTGGAGATAAGCTCAATTTGCGAGAAAAACGTGGTGCCGCGGACACCCACAATACGCACGCTTTTAATATCTGCATCCAAAGAATCAAGAACGGAGCGGAGAAGGTCATGCGTTAGAGGCCTCTCGGTAGATTCTTGATCAATACCAAGGCTGATAGCAGATGCCTCAATGTTGCCAATCTTGATAGGAAGACTTAAAGAAGAGACGCCGCGTGGGTCATGAAGACGCAGAACAATTACGGAAGAGATAGGTCCTCCTCCGACTACAACTGTCTGTATGTCCATACGCTTCAGCGACACAAATACTCCAAATAGCACGTCTTTTATCAATCTTTGGGCAGATAGTCTACGACTCTCTGTTCTCACTTCATACCCAGTTTCAAGAAACTTTAAAACAAAACAAAAAAAGTGTTGACCTATGAGAATTATGGAGGTATTATTTTTCCCTGCGTTGGGCCTGTAGCTCAGTTGGTCAGAGCGTCCGGCTGATAACCGGGAGGTCACAAGTTCAAACCTTGTCAGGCCCACCACTTTATGTGACAATAGTCACCCCAACGTTAGCCGAGTCGCCGTTGGGGTGATTATTAAAACCTTCTGGGCCCAACCAGAAGTCAGTACGGGGAATTAGCTCAGCTGGGAGAGCGCGGGCTTTGCAAGCCTGAGGTCAGGGGTTCGATCCCCCTATTCTCCACCAAATGTTCAAGGCCAGGGATTTTCTCCCTGGCCTTTTTGCTTAGACGCCAAAAACATACCGATAGCCGCCAATATCAGCCACTTATCGAATAGTTGAAATATTTTCGAAAAAGTTTGAGTACGATTTACACAGAAGTATGTTCTTTTCATTGGAGCTGTGGATAACCACAAGGAGAGAAAAGAGTTCTTATGTCAAACCTTACTCGTCGAAACTTTTTTGGTGTCAGCGCAGTTGTAGCAGGTTTGGGTATTACAGCCTGCAAAAAGTCCGATTCTGATGCTGGCGAGAAAAAAGAATCTGACACCAACTCAACCGATACTGTTGGTGCACCAGAAGAGTTGGTAAAGGCAGCAAAAGAAGAGGGGAAGCTGATTGTTTATGGCTCTTGTGAGGAAGAGTACCTAAACGCAGTTTGCTCTAACTTCAAGAGCCTGTACGGCATTGATGTTCAGGTACAGCGCCTCTCAACTGGAGAAGTTGCTGCAAAGATTGAGGAAGAGAACGGTCATCCATCAGCAGATGTCTGGTTTGGTGGCACAACCGATCCTTACAACGTCACCTCTTCAAAGGGCCTGCTTGAGCAGTACGAGCCAAAGAATGCATCTCACCTTATTTCCGATAAGTTCAAGAGTACAAATAAGGATTGGTACGGAATTTATAAGGGCATCCTGGGCATTCTGTACGATAAGGAAGAGCTTAAGCGCCTTAAGCTTGATGTTCCTCAGGACTATAAGGATCTTATCGATCCTAAATATAAGGGCCTTATTTGGTCTTCTAACTACAACACCGCTGGTACTGCAAAGCTGATCATCAACACCGTCATTCAGAAGTACGGTCATGACCAGGGTATTCAGTATCTTGTTGACCTTGATAAGAACATTGCTCAGTACACCAAGAGCGGTTCTGGTCCTTCCAAGGCTATCGGAACAGGCGAGTGCACCATCGGAATTGGTATGCTCCATGACGGCATTTATCAGATTGTTGACCAAGAGCATGAGAATGTTGGTCTTCAGATTCCAAGCTCTGGCGCATCATACGAGGTTGGCGCAACTGCAATCTTCAAGGGTGCTGCACATCCAAACGCAGCTAAACTCTGGGTTGAGTATGCACTTTCACCAGCATGTGTTGATCTTGCTCAGAAAAACGGTTCTTACCAGTTCCTGGTAATTGACAACGCAAAGCAGCCTGAGATTGCAACTGAGTACGGCCTTGATCCAAACAACGTCATGGACTACAACTTCGAGGATGCTAAGAAGCACACCGAGCAGTATGTCAAGGACGTTATGGAAGCTCTTGGTGGCGGAGATAGCCGCTTCAAGACAGAGTAAAAAACAGAGCCGGCACGCAAATTAACAATGCTGTTGCTCAAGATCTGAGTGGCAGATTATACTGGGTAGGCAGAGATCTGCCTACCCAGTTCCACATACAGCTTTGCGTATAGGTTTAGTGTTTCAGAGTTAGGACCAGTATGGCAAAATCCCAGAGCGCTCGACTTGAGCGAAAAAAGCTCCTTGGCGATCCAATTTTGATAACGACCATTGTCGTTCTTATCGCCTTCTTAACCCTTTTTATTTTGTATCCACTTGCCATTCTTATGGTTGACTCTGTAGTCTCCGATAACGGGATTACGTTTGATGTGTTTACGCGCATCTTAGCTATGCCTTCGTTTGATCGTGCAATTACCAATACCCTTAGAGTTGGTTTTGCGGTAGGCATTTTATCAGCGCTTATTGGTCTTCTTTTTGCATACGTCGAGGTGTACGTAAAGCTTCGCACAAAGTTTATGACAGGACTTTTCCGCGTGGTTTCCATGCTTCCTGTTGTTTCTCCACCATTTGTTCTCTCGCTTTCTATGATCATGATGTTTGGCAAGAAAGGCCTGATTACCCGAGGTCTTTTAGGAATTTTTGACAACAACATTTATGGTTTCTGGGGCATTTTTATTGTCCAGACCATGTCGTTCTTCCCTGTGTGCTACATGATGCTTAAGGGCCTGCTTAAAAATATTGACCCATCTCTTGAAGAAGCAGCCCGTGACATGGGAGCAAGCCGCTGGAAGGTATTTACCAGCGTTACACTTCCTCTTATTTTGCCTGGCCTGGGCAACGCTTTTCTCGTCTCATTTATTGAGTCAATTGCAGACTTTGCTAACCCAATGATTATTGGTGGTTCCTACGATACCTTAGCAACAACTATCTACCTGCAAATTACAGGCGCGTATGACAAGCAGGGCGCTGCTGCTATGGCTGTTGTTCTTCTTTCCATCACGCTGCTTATGTTTGTTGTTCAGAAGTTTGTCTTGGAAGCAAAGAGTACGTCCACGCTCTCGGGTAAAGCAACGCGAGCTAGGATGCTTATTACAGACAACTCAGTTCGCATTCCACTTACCATTCTTTGCGCGTTGGTTGCACTCTTTGTTATTGGCATGTACCTCTGCGTTCCTTATGGTTCGTTTGTCCGTTCCTGGGGCTCTAATTACGAGTTAACTACTAAATGGTTTGAGCAGGTATTTACCAAGTATCACGGATTGCAAGCGTTTAGTGATTCGTTCATGCTTTCGCTTATTGCAGCGCCAATTACCGCTCTGCTTTCGATGATTATTTCCTATCTGGTAGTAAAACGTCGTTTCCGTTTCCGTGGTTTTATCGAGGCTGTATCCATGCTGGCTATGGCAGTTCCTGGTACGGTTTTGGGCGTTGGATACATTCGCGGATTCTCAAGCGGTGTTATGCACACAGGATTTTTGCAAGGCCTGTATGGCACGGGACTTATCCTGATCATTGTATTTGTTGTGCGTTCGCTTCCTACGGGAACACGCTCTGGTATCTCGGCGCTTCGACAGATTGATAAATCAATCGAGGAATCCGCGTATGACATGGGCGCCGACAGCTTTACGGTGTTTATGACCGTCACACTGCCGCTGATTAAAGACTCGTTCTTGTCGGGCTTGGTAACGGCATTTGTTCGTTCCATCACCGCAATTTCTGCAGTTATTCTCTTGGTCACACCAGAGTTCCTGCTCATTACTGTTCAGATCAATGAGTTTGCGGGCAAGGGTTCATATGGCATGGCCTGCGCCTTTGCAACAATTCTGATTGTTATTACCTATGGCTCGGTATTGCTTATGAATTGGGCCATCAAACACTTTGGCACCAGCCGAGCACTCAAGGAGGAGTAACACATGGCTACAGAGAAAAAAGGCGTTCGCCTTGAGCACATTTCCAAGATTTATCAGGATCAGAAGACTGGTAAAGACTTCTACGCAGTTCAAGATGCTAACATCACTATTGCTCCTGGCGAGTTTGTAACGCTGCTTGGCCCTTCTGGCTGCGGAAAGACTACCATCCTGCGCATGATTGCTGGTTTTGAGAGCCCTGATGAGGGAAAGATTTTCCTTGGCGACGAGCAGATTGATGAGCTCACGCCAAACAAGCGCGATACGGCAATGGTGTTCCAGAGCTATGCACTGCTTCCTCACTACAACATCTTTGACAATGTTGCTTATGGCCTCAAGCTCCGCAAAATGGACAAGGCCGTAATTCGCGAGAAGGTCCTTCATATCCTTGGTCTTGTTGGACTTGAGGGTATGGAAGAGCGTATGACCAACCAGCTTTCTGGGGGTCAGCAGCAGCGTGTTGCTTTGGCACGCGCTTTGGTTATTGAGCCAAGCGTTCTTCTCTTTGACGAGCCTCTTTCAAACCTCGACGCTAAGCTGCGCGTTGACATGCGTAACGAGATTCGCCGCATCCAGCAGGAGGCTGGCATTACCGCCATCTACGTTACACATGACCAGTCAGAGGCAATGGCGCTTTCTGACAACATCATCATTATGAAAAAGGGTGTTGTGGATCAGGTTGGCGATCCTCAGACGGTCTACTATCACCCAGCAGACGAGTTTGTTGCAGACTTCATTGGCGAGTCCAACTTCCTGCACGCAACTATTGCAGACAAGCTTGATCCTGAGACTGCACTTTGCCGCTTTGAGGGTCACGAGTTTGAGGCCAGCGGATGCTCTCACCTGGATAAGGGTAAGGAGTGCTGCATTGTTCTTCGCCCAGAGTCCGCACGCCTTGCTGATGAGGGAACACTTGCCTGCAAGGTAGTGCTTTCTCGCTTCATGGGCCACTACCAGAACTACCACGTTATGGTTGGAGACACGCTCATTAAGATCACGGACTTCAACCCTCGCACCCACAAGATTTACAACGTTGGTGACCACGCCTTTGTTGACTTCACCAAAGACGAAGTCCACGTTCTGTAAGTGTTTTAGTTAAAGCAGTAACGTATGGCGAGAAGATCAGTTGGTCTTCTCGCCATTTTTGTTAGATGGTTGATTTGAGCCAATTGAGCTTGCAGGTGAGCAGTTTATGGTCAGGCTCAAGTGAGGGGTCTTTGATTCTTTTAAGCAGCATCTTGCAAGCGGCGTAACCTTCTTCATAGACGGGTTCGACAATGGTTGAGATGCTTTTAACGGGCAGGTCGGTCCAATCAGTGTTATTGAACCCCAACAGTCCAACTTGCTCTGGAATTACTGCTTCATAGGATTGTAGGGCATTGTAGACACTCTTGAGGGCCCACTGATTTGGTACAAACACCAGCGTTTTCTTTGACAGAAGAATGTGGTTGTTAAGCCATTGCGTGATGTTTGAGATAGAGAGCGTATTTTGCTCTATGGTGAGACGCTCATAAGGTTTACTTGAGGCCTCTAGGGCATCGGTGAAGCCAGATTCTCGTTCAATCCTGGTGCGACCTTTTGGCTCTCCACCAATGATTAAAAAGTTCTCGTACCCGCGCTCAATGCAGCGCGACGCTGCTGAATAAACTCCGTCATAGAGGTCACTTTTTATCCAGGAAGTATTAAGGGTAAGAAGATCGCAGTCAAAATAGACAACGGGCTTACCAACTTTAGCAATACGCCGATCAACAGCCCTAAATTGATTGGTGGGCTGGATGAGCATGCCATCTGCTCCAATCGAGAGCATCTTCTCAACCCAATCGGCTTCAAGTGTGGGGTCAAAGCGAGAATTACAAATAATTGTTTGATAGCCAGCCTCAAGAGCTGCGTCTTCAATACCGTTGGTCATTTGAGCTGCCCAGGCATTAGTGTTGTCCAAGATGAGAACAGCAATAATTCCAGAACTCTTTTTGACCATTGCCTGAGCTTGGGCGCTTGGAATATATCCCGTATTCTCGATTGCTTTTTTGATACGTTGCTTTGTTGCTTCGGACATCTTTTCAAAGTGTCCATTAAGGTAATTTGAAACGGTGGCAATGGAAACATTTGCTACTTTTGCAAGGTCAATGATAGTGGTCTTAGACATTGGCACTCATTTCACCGAAATTTTTACAATGTACTTGCAAAATACCAACGTTAGTGAGTTTGCTGGATTCCACGTTGGTTAAACGTTTAACAAAATTCATCATAACACAAGGTAGATTAGACGTTTACCGAAATCTTCTTTTAAAAAAGATTAAAACAATGCAAAGTATGACTTGGAAACGTACGTCGTCAAAAGACGTGCTCGTGCGCCCCGCTTAGGGGCTCACAACTTACTTTGCGAGAGGACATAACCATGAACGTCGTTGCTGTATGCGCTTGCACGGTTGGAATTGCTCACACCTGGATGGCAAAAGAGGCCATTGAGAAAGAATGTGAACGTCGCGGCTATGAATTCAAGGTAGAGGCTCAGGGCGGTTACGGTATTGAGAACGAACTTGAGCAGGACGAAGTTGACGCTGCCGACGTTGTTCTTCTCGCCATTGCAATTGGCATCGAAGGTGACGAGCGTTTTGACGAGAAACGCGATGAGGGCCGTGTTCTTACGTTGGATCCATCGCTGGCCATCGCAAATCCAGCAAAGGTTATTGATCAGGTAGTTGCGCTGGCTGAGTAGCAAGCGCGTAAGTGATAACGCAAGGAAGAAGAGAGGAGAAACCCATGGCAGAGGAAAAGAGTCCCTCAGTTTTGGGCAAGGTCGGAAAAGACCTTCTAAAGGCGTTTAACACTGGTGTTTCGTACTTTATTCCCATTGTCGTAGTTGGCGGAGTCTTCCTGGCTTTCTCGCTAGCTACAGGAACTGCAGGAAAAGACGGTATTGAAGTCACCAATCCTTTGATGCAGAGCCTCAACCTTATTGGTATGGCTGGCATCAAGATGATGATTCCAGTCCTTGCTGCTTACATTGCCTATTCTTTGGGCGGAAAGCCTGCTCTGGCACCTGGTTTTGTCCTTGGTTACCTGGCAAGCAATCCTGTTCCTGTAGGTGAGGTTCAGGTTTCTACTGGCTTCTTGGGCGCAATGGTCCTTGGCGTTGCCGCTGGCTACCTTGTCCAGTGGATGAAGAGTTGGAAGGTTAGCAACACCATCCGCACCATCATGCCAATTCTGATCATCCCAAGTTTGTCTTCACTGGTTCTTGGTATGCTCTACATTTACGTTTTGGCAGCTCCACTTGGTGCATTCATGGACTGGCTGACAAGCCTGCTTTCAAGCCTTCAGGGTGGCTCTGCAGTTGTACTCGGCATTGTAATTGGCCTTATGACCGCATTTGATATGGGCGGCCCAGTTAACAAGACTGCTTCTACCTTCACCATGGCTCTTATGACCGCAGGTGTCTATGGTCCTAACGGCGCATTCCGTGTTGCAGTTGCTATTCCTCCACTGGTCTGCGGTGTTGCATCTCTTATTGCTCGCAGCAAGTTTGACGACACTGATAGGCAGATGGGTATCTCCGCAGTCTTTATGGGACTTATCGGCATTACCGAGGGTGCAATTCCATTTGCTGTTAAGGATCTTGCACACACCTTACCTGCAATCATGATTGGTTCTGCAGTTGGTGCTGGTCTTGCTGCTTGGCATGGTATTGAGTGCTTTGTTCCTCACGGTGGCATGATTGTTGCTGCAGCTACAAACAACATTGCCCTCTACACCCTTGATATGGCAATTGGTGTTGCAGTAGGTGTTGCAATTCTTGTTCTTACTAAGCCAAAGCTTGAGGACAACAAGTAACACACGGCGAGAAACGCATGTACCTGTTGGTCTTAGACCATAAAAATCGAAGTTAAAAGGAGAGGGGCGTAGGGATTCAACCCCCACGCCCTTCTTATTACCAAGAAACACTCTTGGGAAGGGGTAATTATGGAAAAGCTACCAATCAAAAAAGCTGTTGAAGGGTTGCTTAAGCTTCAGGACACAGGAAAGTCCGCTACGCTTTTAGGAATTGGACCAATGTCGCCCAACCTGTTGCAGGCAGCTTTTGAACTTGGTAGAGACTGCGATTTTCCTCTGATGTTTATTGCATCGCGAAACCAGGTAGACCTTGATGAGCTTGGTGGCGGATACGTAAATTCTTGGGATCAGAAGCGTTTCTCGGAAGATATTGCTGAAGCTGCCCAGAAGGTTGGCTTTGACGGCCTGTATTATCTCTGCCGCGATCACGGTGGCCCTTGGCAACGCGATGAGGAGCGTAATGCTCACCTTCCAGAAGATGAAGCTATGGAGCTTGCCAAGAAGTCCTATCTAGCCGACATGCTTAGCGGTTTTGACCTGCTGATGATTGACCCAACCAAGGATCCTTTTGAGATTGGCAAGGTTATTCCGCTTGATGTGGTTCTTCGCCGTACGGTTGATTTGATTGAGTGGTGCGAGAAGGAACGCGTTTCTCGCGGTCTTCCCGAGATTGGCTATGAGGTTGGTACCGAGGAGACAAACGGCGGCTTGACCTCCACCGACAAGTATCACACCTTTATTGAGCAGCTTAAGAGCGAGTTGACTGCTAAGGGTCTGCCTATGCCAACTTTTATTGTTGGTCAGACGGGAACGCTTACGCGCCTTACTGAGCAGGTTGGTCACTACGATTTTGAGGCTGCTATTAGCCTTGCTGAGATGGCCAAGAGCTACGGTGTTGGTCTTAAGGAGCACAACGCAGACTACCTTGATGACGTGACGCTGCTTGAGCACACTCCTGCAAATGTAACCGCTTCAAACGTAGCTCCACAGTACGGAACAGAAGAGACTCGCGCATATTTGAAGCTTTGTGACGTAGAGGATCTTCTGGTTAAAGAAGGTCTCCTGAAGGCAGACGAGGTCTCTGGCTTGAGAAACACCCTGTTGGTCAAGGCAATTGAGACTGAGCGTTGGCGCAAGTGGATGGTTGGTGACCAGGTTAATCTGACCGTTGAGCAGATTCTTGCTGATCACAAACTGTCACTGGATATTCTTGATATTTCTGGTCATTATGCATTCAATGATGACGAGGTCAAGGCAGCAACCGAGCACCTGTATAAGAACCTTGCTCAGTTCAATATTGATGGGCAGCGTTTTGTTGTTGATCATATTAAACGTCCTCTTCGTCAGTATGTTGAGTGCTACAGGCTTGAGGGAGTTACCACGCGCATCCGCGAGGTACTGGCAGAGTAAGCACGCGTGCTTTCAGATGCGGTGTTTTACTGTTGTAACGTCCGTGCGGTCAGATTTTGGACAGATAGCTGACAAACCTAGGAGGTCGGAGGCTTTTTGCTTTCGACCTCTTTTCCTATGCGATGTATCATAGAACCAGGGTTTATTGAGACAACACAAAGGAGCGGCATGGCCGAAAACAACGAGCGCAAAGATGGAGTTTCTCCCCAGCTTGACATGCTCTCAACTGAGCTGCTTGGGGATGCGTTTGACCTACTTGCAGATGGCCAATCACTTAACGTTTTGCTTGTGGTTGAAGATGCGTCAGGCACCGTTGCAAGTTATGAGTTTTCTGACGACGGTCCAGAAGA
>CALIAZ010000028.1 GCA_938045565.1 uncultured Atopobium sp. | reverse complement strand
TTCTAGTAACCGCAACAGGTCTTATCATTGTCCAGGCAGTGGGTGTTGCAAGTCTTTGGGGACCTTCAATTGCGGCATCGATAGATGCCCACGCCGAGCACCAACAGGTTATTGCAACGCGCGAGGGACTCTATAATGTTTCTTCCAAGAAGAACGTCGTGGTCTTTGTCCTGGACACCACCGATACCGCCTTTGTCCAGAAGCTTTATGATGAGTATCCAGAGACATTTGCGCCTCTCACCGGCTTTACCTGGTACAGAAACTCTGTTGGCTCGATGATTCCAACGCGGTACGGCGTGCCATCGCTGCTCTTTGGTACTCGTCCTCAGCCTGGCGAGAATTTCAACGATTTTGTCTACAACTGGGCGCAAAGTGATCAATATCTCAAGGATATTCAGAATGCTGGATATCAAGCGGGTTTGTATACAGACCAGTTGAACTACTCTCACTACAGGGACACTGCGCAGAAGTATTCCGTCAACTATCACGAGCCTCGTGGTCGTGGCGTAGATAACCAGCTTGACGTACTTGGTGCGCTGCACATTCTTTACAAGACGGCGTTCTGCAGGGATATGCCTTGGGTGATTAAGCCTCAATTCTGGTACTACACCGAGGACCTCAATATGCGTATGCGCAAGCCAGTAAACATGGATGAGGTTGACCTTTCTTCGCAGCCTTATACCGAGGATGACCTCAAGTATTATCAGGAGCTTCAGCACTACGGCCTTTCGATTGATGACAGCGCTGGTCAGAAAGGTTCATTCCGCTTCATCCACCTTATTGGTTCACACCTGCCTTATACACTTGACCGCAATGTTGAGCGTACCAGCGATCCAAGCAAGCAAAATGTTGAAGAGCAGACTATGGGCGCATATAGGATTGTTGCGCAGTACATTGCTGAGCTTAAGCGCCTTGGTGTGTATGAAAACACGTCATTTATTATTACCGCAGATCACGGCGACTGGTATTTGACTAATACTGATATTCAGCAGCCATCTGCCCCAGTCATCATGTACAAACCTGCTGGTCAGACTGCTGAAGAGGCAGCTCAGCCTATGCAGATTTCTGATGCACCTGTCTGGCACTACGACATTTTGGCTCAGACGCTTAAGGACATGGGTGTTGACCAGCAGACGCTTTCTAACTACACAACACCACTTGATGAGTCTTATGAGGGAGAGGTACGTCCTCGTTACTACATTGAGACCATTTCAAACGGCAAGCGAGACATCTTTGTCAGGGAGTTTGTCATTAACGGTGACGCCAACGACATGAAGAATTGGAGCCTCACGGGCAACGAATGGCCTGTTGAACCATGGCATGACTAAGCTGGGCGCCTAGGCGCGCCTGGCGAGAAACCCGGCGTGCCCATTGCCGAGAAACCCGGCGTGCGAAAAACACATCTACAAGAAAAGCCGCCTTCAACTGAACTGCGTCCCAAAACTTGGACGAATTTAATAAAGAGCTAGGCCTCTAAGGAC
>CALIAZ010000027.1 GCA_938045565.1 uncultured Atopobium sp. | reverse complement strand
AGCGCCGGCCTGTCACGTCGGAGGTCGCGGGTTCGAGCCCCGCATATCCCGCCATTGCATGTTCAAGCCCTCTTCGGAGGGCTTTTTCATTAGTAAAAAAGTCCAGCATAAAAGATTTAAATTACATCTTTAATTTATTGAAACCAAGTCAGAAAATAAAGCATTGTGTGCTATCTTTACATCAGAATGTATCTAAGTGCTTCTGCTGAAGAAACATTTAAATGCAGAGGTAAAGTGAGGTGGATTGTGCGGGATCAGAATACTTTGGATGCGCTGTCGCAATGCGATAGTGCAAATTCCATATCCGCAGAATCTGCTAACACAGAACACACTTTAGATTCGATCAAGAAAATTGCTGTTTTTGATTTTGACGGAACCGTCATTTCTGGACAGTCAGGACTCTTGTTCTCTGCGTATTTGCTCCGCCGTCACCTGTCTTCAATTTCTCGTACGCTGAAGCTTTTGTGGTGGGGAATCCGTTACAAGCTGCACCTTCCTCAAAGGCAGGAAGAGGCTCGTGAGATGGTTGTTGGTGCGCTTACGCAGTATAGCGTGGAGTTTGCAAATGCCGTAATGCACGATTTTCATCGCGAGGTAATTGAGGCGATGTATCGCTCTCAAGCGCTGGAAGAGGTGCGTCGTCGGCAGGCAGAGGGTTGCTGTGTGTTGTTGGTTTCAGCAACGTTTGAACCTATCGCGGAATTGGCCGCCCAAAAGCTGGGAGTGGACGCGTTTCTCGCCACAAAGATGCAGGTGGGAGCAGACGGGCACTATACCAGCAAGGTTGACGGCCCCGTGATTGAGGGCGCTCAGAAGTTGGTCTCGGCAACCGAGTGGTGCAACCAGCGTTTTGGCGAGGGCAACTGGGAGATTGCGTACGCGTACGGCGATCATTACTCGGACGCAACGCTTTTATCGGCAGCACAAACGCCGTGTGCCGTTTGCCCTGGTCCAACGCTTGCCAGGCTTGCAAACAAGCGCGGCTGGAAAATTTTGAACTGGTAGCAACGATAAACCTGGTTACAAGCCAGATAAGTGAGAAAAGCAGTCCCTCAAGCGGACGCAAGAGGGGTACTTGGAGAGCCAATGGAAATTTCACGCAAAACTGATTATGCAATCCGCATGCTTTCTTCGCTGGTGAGAAGCCCAAAGAAGCTTCTTTCTGTTCGCGACGCTGCAGAAGAAAACGATATTCCATACTCCTTTGCTCGCTCAATCCAGCATGACCTGGTCCTTGCCGGAGTAATTGTCAGCACGCGCGGCGCTCACGGTGGCATGATGTTGGCCATTGATCCTACTGAGGTGAGTGTTCTTGACATTGTTGAGGCAGTTCAAGGGCCTGTTTTCATCTCTAGCTGTGAATGGGCTGGTCCTAATAACGAGCCTTGCCCTCGTCGCAATTCTTGCTATTTTAGTCCTCTTTGGTGCAGTGCCGAGAAAACCTTGCGTAATTTCTTTGCGTCCGTATCCTTGCATCAAGTTGTTGTAGAGGGCCTTATGCCAGAGATGGTGGGTGAATTCCAGCTGGTAAAGAACGAGAATGCCCAGCGTAACGAGCAGATTATCCAGAATGCTGCCGCCGCTATTGAGGCCGAGATTACTGCAGGCACGTTTGATAACCTGCTTGACGGTGAGGTTATTTCTGCTGAGAAAAAGCCGTACGAGTTTAATATTAATCGATAAGAAAATCTCACATACAAAGATGAACGAAGGTCTGGAAGTTTCGATTGACAAGCACGCTGATGCATCCGGCGGAGCAGAGCTCACACCTGAGTTGCGTGCGTTTGTCGAGTTCGTGGCAAAGAAAGGCCGCGAGCTGTATCGCGACTTGCCTTGGCGTCGTACGTACGACCCGTATGCCATCTGGATTTCTGAGGTCATGCTTCAGCAGACGCAGGTCAGCCGTGTAGATGGCCGCTGGCAGAGATGGCTGGAGCGCTTCCCAACGGTTGATGCGCTGGCTGCCGGCGCGCCTTCGGACGTGCTTGAAGAATGGCAGGGCCTGGGCTACAACCGTCGTGCTTTGTCCGTGCATCGAGCTGCTCAGGCAATTTCTGAGACCGGCGGCGTCTTTCCACAAGATCCAAAGGAGCTGGTAAAGCTTCCAGGCATTGGTCCAGCTACTGCGGCTGGTATTCGTGCGTTTGCGTTTAACCTGCACGGTGTTTACCTGGAGACCAACGTGCGCACGGTCTTCCTGCATGAGTTGTATCCCCAGGCAGAAGGCGTTCCAGATTCCGAGCTAGTCCCGCTGGTAGAGCTTACGTGTCCTGCGAGTGTTGCGAACGCCGCGGACGCAGTCGCCGCCGGGGCTGCCGAGACGGAGCTCACGCCACGTAGCTGGTACTACGCTCTTCTCGACTATGGCGCGTACCTGAAGAAAACCATTCCCAACCCTTCACGAAGGTCCAAAAGCCACGTCAAGCAGTCGCGCTTTGAGGGATCTCATCGACAGAAGCGAGCCGAGCTCTTGCGCGTTCTTCTCGCCCACAAAGACGAGGGTGGAGCGGAGTTTGAGACGCTTCACCAGGAACTCTGTCAGATTGAAGTCAACGCCGGGCGAGAAACCCTTGATGAGCAGGTTACCCTTGGCTTACTTGAAGAACTTGCGAAGGAAGGCTTTTGTCAGAAAAATAATGAATATTGGTTGCCATAAATGGTTATAATGCTTAATGCTGACTGAGGGGTCAGTATATGAGCATAAATGCTAATGATTATCATTTGCATTTGTTTGCCAAAGGTAACACGGCGCTACCCAGGCGCTTAACATGGCGCTACCCAGGCGCTTTGACGTGCGTTAACGTGCCACTCGTTAACGCGGGAGAGGAGAAAAAATGGCAGTAGATTTTGAGAATTCGCAGACAAAGAAGAATCTCGAGGCAGCTTTTGCTGGTGAGTCTCAGGCATCCATCAAGTACAGCTACTATGCAGCACAGGCTTCCAAGGATGGCTACCAGCAGATTTCTGACATCTTCACCGAGACCTCTGGTAACGAGAAGGTCCATGCAAAGCTTTGGTTCAAGTATCTCCACGGCGGCAAGGTTCCAGAGACTGCAGAGAACCTCAAGGACGCAGCAGCTGGTGAGAACTACGAGTGGACCACCATGTACGCTGACTTCGCTAAGGTAGCTGAGGAGGAGGGCTTCGCAGAGATTGCTGCTAAGTTCCGTCTTGTCGGCAACATCGAGAAGGCTCACGACGAGCGTTACCAGAAGCTTCTTGAGCGCGTTGAGTCCGGCGAGGTCTTTGAGCGCGAGGGCGTTAAGGTCTGGAAGTGCCTCAAGTGCGGTCACCTGCACGTTGGCGCATCTGCACCAAAGGTCTGCCCAGTTTGCGGTCACCCACAGGCATACTTCGAGGAGCAGTCCCTCAACTACTAAGTTGCAGGTGCTCTGAGCTGCGCGACCGTGCGGCTGTAAGGGCCGCGTAAGCGCGCGACCGGCGCGGAAGTGCGTGAAGCTGCAGCTCAGCCTTCTAGTGCGTTAAAAATATGCCCGCCAGCAAGTTAATGACCTGCTGGCGGGTATTTTTGTGCGTGGATGTTGCGGGGAGATTGGGTTTCTCGCCAGGCGCGCCGTGCGCTCGGGTCGCGCCTGATTTCTGCAAAGAATCTGTACCTTTTGCCTGAAAATGTAAAAGAATCGGTGGATTTTGCCTGATTTCATCAAAGAATCTGTGTCCTAAACACAGATTCTTTGCACTTTTCAGGCTCGCTTTTCAGGCTCGATGAGTGCAAACCTCTGCATTCCCTCCCGTCTGGCGAGAAACCCGTGCGCTCGCAGCTCAGTGCCGGACCAGCATGCCGGGCCCCGTGCTTACCCCTTGAACCAGCGGTTGGGCTGCTCGTAGGAAGGGCAGATGTCGCTCATGGGACAGCCGACGCACTTGGGGTTGCGAGCGGTGCAGGTTTCTCGCCCAAAGTGAATCCACTCCTCGTTGACATCTTTCCAGAGCTCGTGGGGGAGAAGCGCGAGCAGGTCCTTCTCGGCAGCCAACGGCGTGGAAGCCGAGCTCAGGCGCAAGCGCTTGGAGATTCTGTACACGTGCGTGTCCACCGCGATGCCGTCGACCACGTCAAACATCTTGTTGAGGACGATGTTTGCGGTCTTTCGACCGACGCCCGGGAGCGTGATCAGGTCTTCCATGGTGCCAGGGACTTCTCCGCCGTACTCCGTCAGCAGAATCTGGGCGGTTTCCACGCAGTGCTTGGCCTTTGCGCGCCAGAAGCCGATAGTCTGGATGACCTCTCCGACCTCGACGGCATTGGCGGCCGCCATAGATGGCGCGTCTGGCCAGCGACGAAACAGCTCGGGCGTGACCTTATTTACCGCGGCGTCAGTAGTCTGCGCCGAAAGCATAACGCTTATGAGCAGGGTAAACGCGTCGTGGTAATCCAGCGCACTCTGGACGCTTGGATAGAGCTCGTGCATGCGTCGGCACAGCTCAATGCCGCGTTCTACCTTGACTTTCTTTGATTCTCTGGGCATAACTTCTCCTCAATTTCTTCTATGTGTACCCAGTATGTAGTTACGTTATCACGTGGGGCGAGAATAGCAAAATAGCTGCATAACGGCTACAATAACAGCCCAATTGAAAAGTTATCAAATCTGCGTGGTCGGGCGTCGTCGGTGCGCATCGGACGCAGCTGTGCGTCGCCGGGCGTTGCGGCAAGAGCGCCGGCTGCGCGGCTGTGCGTTGCGGCGACAGCGCGCGCCCAGTAAGGTTTGGTGTAGCCCACATGCGTTTGCATGTGGGCTTAGCGGCATGGCGGGAGACTGTGTGTTTATCAATAGAGTTGCAGCCCAACTACTGAGCGCACCCGAGCTAGAGAAGCTGAAACGAGAGCTTTCGCGCGGATCAGACGCCACGCTGTCCCTCTCGCAAAGCGCTCGTCCGCTGATGCTGGCTGCGCTCTGGGCGCAGAATCCCCGCCCGTGCCTGCTGGTCGTTGCGGGAGAGGACGCTGCGGACCGCACGGCGCGCTCTCTGGCTGCGTGGCTGGGTAACGACGCCGTGCTGCGCTATCCCAACCGCAAGGATCGCCCCTGGTCGGACACCACGCCGGACGATGCCCTCATTGGAGCCAGGTGTCGCGCCATCGCCAAGCTTTCCGCTGGCGAGAAGGTCATTGTAGTCGCAAGCGCCCACGCGCTGATGCGCAGAGTTCCCCCTGTTGGTTCGGGCTATTTTCTTCCTGCAACGTTTACCGTTGGCGACGACGTCCCCTTTGAGGATGTTGCTTCACTGCTCGTGGGCATGGGATACGCGGACACAGGCGAGGTTGATGCGCCAGGCACCTTCCACATTCACGGCGATACGGTTGACATCTTCCCAGCTCAGGCAACAAGTCCCGTGCGTATTGAGTTCTTCGGAGACGAGATTGACCGCATCAGGCGTATGGTGGCAGCTACCGGCCAGACTATCGGCGCCATTGATGAGGTTACCGTTGCTCCAGCTAGAGAGCTTGCGTTTACCAAAGAGACCATTCGCCGCGCAGAAGAGGCGCTCTATACGCGTGCGCAAGAAAACTCTACACTCGCCGCTGACCTGGAGCTTATTCAGCGTGGAGCCCAAGCTCCCACACTTGAACGCTATCTGCCCGTACTATACGGAGGTTCTGCCAGCCCACTTGAGCATATCTCTTCAGAGACACTGGTAGTTCTTGCGGAGCCTCGCTCGTTGTTTGATGATTGCCAGCGCGCCTTTGATGAAATCTCTGCATCCGCAGCAGCATCAAAAGTGAAACTAGATGGTCTGTATACAGATCCCAAGGCTATGGACTTTGGCTCACAGCAGCGCTTGTCCTTCTCGTCACTTTTGCGCACGGGAGCTGCGGTAACGTCAGAACTTTCTGTGGTGCAGCCGTCTATTGCAGGCTCGGACACAAAGCTTTTGGGCCGCGTGAGGCAGCTGGTGCAAGATCGCGACGCTGTGGTGTTTGCGGTGCCAGATCGTGCAGCTCGCGAGCATCTCAAGCTGCTTTTCTCGGACGAGTCCATTCCGTTTGAGGAGTCGCTGGGAACGGCGCTTGAAAACGAGTCGGACCAAAACGGAGTCTACGCACCACTCAAGCGCGGTCGTGTCACGTTTACCGACGCGCCTGTTCCGGCGGGAATTATCATTCCAACAGCTAATCTAGCAGTGCTTTCTGTCTCGGACTTGACAGCCAGGAGCGCTCGCAACAAGAAGCGTTCCAAGCGCATTGACCCCACAACGGTGACCTTCCCGTTTAAGCCGGGCGATTACGTTGTCCACGCAACGCACGGTATTGCTCACTTTACGGCCATTGTGCGCCAAGAAGTCGCAGGTAGAGAGCGTGATTACTTCCTGCTTGAGTACGCCAATGACGATAAACTCTATGTGCCTCTGGAGCAAGTTGACCGCATCACGCGCTATGTGGGACCCGACGGCAACAATCCGCGCCTGACCAGGCTTAACACGGCAGACTGGTCGCGCGCTACTAACAGGGCAAGAAAGTCCGCCAAGAAACTGGCGTTTGACCTGGTAGACCTCTATACGCGTCGCGCTTCGGTGCCGGGTTATGCGTTTTCGCTGGATACTCCTGCTCAGGAGGAGATGGAGTCCAGCTTCCCGTATCAGCTGACGCCGGACCAAGAGAGCGCTGTTGCAGACATTAAGCTGGACATGGAAACGCGCAAGCCTATGGACCGCTTGCTTTGTGGTGACGTGGGCTTTGGCAAGACTGAGGTGGCGCTGAGAGCTGCGTTTAAGGCGTGTCAGGACGCTCGTCAGGTTATGATTTTGTGTCCAACTACCATCTTGGCTCAGCAGCACTACGAGACGTTTTTCTCGCGATTTGCTCCGTTTGATTTGAAGGTAAGCGTACTTTCACGTTTTGTCACGCCTGTTCAGCAGAAAAAAGCGCTTGAGGGGTTTGCGGACGGAAGCGTAGATGTGCTGGTAGGAACGCATAGGCTGCTCTCGGCGGACGTGAATCCGCACGATTTGGGCCTGGTTATCATCGACGAGGAACAGCGCTTTGGCGTGCAGCACAAAGAGCAGCTCAAGAACATGCGCGAGCAGGTAGACGTGCTGACGCTCTCGGCAACGCCTATTCCGCGCACCATGCAGATGGCCATGAGCGGCGTGCGTGACGTGAGCCTGATTCTGACTCCGCCGCCTGGCAGAAAACCTGTTCAGGTGATGGTGGGCGAGTACAACCCAGACCTTGTTTCCGCAGCTATTAGAAGTGAGCTGGAGCGAGAAGGTCAGGTGTACTACGTGTCCAACCGTGTGACCACTATTGACGAGGCGGTGGCTCGCGTGGAGGAGGCGGCGCCGGAAGCTCGCGTGGGCGTGGCTCACGGCCAGATGAGCGCTCGCGAGGTAGAAAACGTCATGCTTGCCTTCCAGGAGCACGAGATTGACATTTTGGTGGCCACCACCATCATTGAGTCTGGCATTGACAACTCGCACACTAACACGCTGATTATCGAGGATTCGCAGCGCTTGGGACTGGCTCAGTTGTACCAGCTCAAGGGCCGTGTTGGTCGCGGTAGGCAGCAGGCATACGCGTACTTTATGTTCCCCGCGGAGCTACCGCTGACGGAAGAGGCAACCGAGCGTCTGACCGCAATCAATGAGTTCCAGGATCTGGGTAGCGGCATGCGCATTGCCATGCGCGACCTGGAGATTAGAGGCGCGGGCTCTCTTATGGGCGCTGAGCAGCACGGAAATCTTTCCAGTGTGGGCTTTGACCTCTTTACGCAGATGCTGGGCGAGGCGGTTGCCGAGGCTCGCGGAGAGTCCGCAGAGTTGGAGCAGGCTGAGGTGACCATCAATCTACCTGTAGATTTCTATCTTGATGAGGACTATCTGCCAGAGGTTGACCGACGCGTTTTGGTGTATCGCCGCCTTGCCGCAGCTACAGAGCTTTCTGATGTTGATGCGCTTCAGCAAGATACCGAGAATAGCTTTGGAGCCCTACCTCTTGCGGGAAAGAATCTGTTTGATCGCGCTCGCGTGCGTATTCGCGCCCAGCGTCTAGGCGCAACGTCAGTGAGCCTGACAAATGGACGCCTGGTATATCTGGGTGTAGAAATTCCTCGCGAACAAGCCCTCAAGTTGAAGGGTCGCGGTGCTATTGTGTATCCAAAGACGCATAAGCTGGCGTATCCGTTCCACCGAAATGAAGAACAGCTGATGCCCGCCGCCTTGGGAGTTCTGGAAGAGCTTGGTGGCGATGACGAGGTTGAGGAGTAAATATGAGCCAAACATCAGGTCAGACGTCACAGGACGCCACGGGATCCGCGCACGCTACGGGTGTCGCGCAGGACGCCACGAGCACCGTTGACACAATCTTCGCCGCACCACACCTCAGGTGGGGCGTTATTGGCTGTGGAGTCATTGCAAACCAGATGGCAGAGGCGTTGGCCTCGGTCGGCAGAACTATCGATGGTGTGGCCAACAGAACGCAGGAAAAGGCCGTCGCGTTTGCTCAAAAACACCACGTAAAGCGTGTATTTGACAGCATCGACGATCTTCTCGCCAGCGACGAGATTGACGCGGTGTATCTGACCACGCCCCACAACACACACATCATCTACCTGCGTAAAGCGCTCCAGGCGGGCAAGCACGTTCTGTGCGAGAAGTCCATTACGCTCAATTCCGCTGAGCTGCTTGAGGCCGAAGAACTTGCACGTCAAAACGGTGTTCAACTTATGGACGCCTGCACCATTTTGCACATGCCGCTCTACAAAGAGCTGGTCAGCCGCGTGGAAGCGGGCGAGTTTGGTCCAGTCAACCTGATCCAGGAGAATTTTGGCAGCTACAAAGAGTTTGACATGGAGAATCGCTTCTTCAATCCTAAGCTTGCCGGCGGCGCCCTTCTGGACATAGGCGTATATTCGCTGACGCTCGCACGTCTTTTCTTGAAGAGCCAGCCTCATGACGTGCTTTCTATGATGAATCCGGCGCCGACCGGCGTTGACCAGACAGACGGCATTTTGCTCAGAAACGCCGAAGGTCAGATGGTTGTTCTGGCGCTGACGCTCCACTCTAAGCAGCCAAAACGCGCCATGATTTCCGCGGATAAGGCCTTTATCGAGATTATGGAGTACCCACGCGCGGACGTTGCCACAATCACGTGGACTGACGACGGCAAGCAGGAGAAAGTCCAGGTAGGACGCACCGCTGATGCTCTGGCATACGTGCTGGCAGATTTGGAGGCCGCTGTTGCAGGAGACGCTTCTGCTCAGGCGCAGCTTGAGGTTTCAAAGGACGTTATGGAGCTCATGACTGGCCTGCGCAATGATTGGAATTTCCTGTATCCCGAGGAGCAATAAGTTACATGACATCTGACGAGAAGATCGCCCAGCTAGCAGCCGCAGTTGATGAAGAAACAAAGGTTCGTTTGGGCGCACCTCAGACGCATCCGGAGTTTGACCGTCTGGTCAGAACCATCTGGCGCCTTCGCCAGGAGGATGGCTGCCCTTGGGACAAGGAACAGACGCATCAGTCCATCTCAAAGAACATGATTGAGGAGGCCTACGAGGCGGTCGAGGCTATTGCTGAGGGCTCTCCCGAGCATCTTGAGGAAGAGCTTGGCGATGTGCTTGAGCAGGTAGTTCTTCACTCGCAGATTGAGGCGGACAGCGGCGTAGTGGGCGGCGGCGCAGACGGTGCCGAGAAGGGCGGCGCGCGCAATCGCGCGGCGGGCACGGCTGGCAACCGCGAGGCGGGCTTCGACATCGACGACGTGTGCCGAGCGCTCAACCAGAAGCTGGTGCGCAGACATCCGCACGTATTTGGACCAGAAGCTGGTTCAACGTCGTCGGCTGCGGCCGTCTTGGACGTGTGGGAGAGCGTTAAGGCTGAGGAGCGTGCCAGCGCAGAAGACACCGTGCATACCGAGGGTCTTCTCGACTCGGTTCCACAGTCTCTACCTGCGCTCATGCAAGCCCAGAAGATCTCAAAGCGCGCCGCAAAGATGGGCTTTGAGTGGGCATCTGTCGCTGACGTGTGGGACAAGGTTGCCGAGGAGCGCGCGGAATTTGACGCCGAAGCGTCAGGAACGCAGCAGAAAACGGACGAGTTTGGCGACATTTTGTTTGCGCTGATAAACGTTGCTCGTTGGGAAGGCGTTGACGCGGAAGAAGCGCTGATGAGTGCCTGTAGGAAGTTCCGCGCTCGCTGGTCGTACATGGAGAAAGCCGCTGCTAAGAGAGGCTTTTCTCTTGACGAGAAACCCGAGCTTCAAGAAGATTTGTGGCAAGAAGCTAAGCGTCATCTTGATGCGTAAATGAACTGTGTAGATGACCTGCGCAAATGAGCTGCACCAACCACGTTGCAGGACATACGAGTTGTCGCTAAGCTGATAACTTCTATTCGCTGAAACGATGAAATTCCAAACTGAGGCAGGGCTATCGGCGCTGCCTCTGCCATAATAAAGATGTTGCAATTTGTTGCGACGCATCACCAAACAAACCAGAAATGAGATCCGTGATGAGTCAAGACACCACTAAAAAGAGTGGTACAAAAAGAAAAACAACGTCCACCAAGCGTTCCGTTGAGCCTCTTAAAGAGACTGGCGCGGAGCATACCTCTGGTGCTCTCAAAATATTTTCATCTAAAAAGGCCGAGAAACCCCAGGTAGATAAGAAGCCTGAATCTGACTCAAAGGCTGTTGAGTCTGAAAAGCCTGCGACGGCCCCAGAAGACGCCGCGGCTTCAAAAGACACCTCTTCTCAGAAAAGTTCCAAGGACACAAAGTCTAAAAGAACTGCTCCAGTTCAGAAGATTGGTAGAACTCAGAGGGCTGAGCGAGGCCAGCAGTCCGAGCGTGCGCAGAAGTCTGAGCGCACCCATAGGGCCGAGCGCGGTCAGCAGTCCGAAAGAACTAATAAACCGCAGTTCAGCGTAGCTTCTTTGGTAGAGCTTAAGGACAACACGCTTGATTTTGCTCGTAACCACACCAAGCTTGTTGCGTTTCTCGGCGTTGTAATCTTCCTGCTTGTGGGTTTGTATCCGCCAATTCGTGGCTACTACCACGCTGTTCGCGAGCATGATGAGTTGCTGCTAAATCAGCAGAAGCTTGAGGAAGATCAAAAACGTCTTGAGTCCGAGGTTCAGGGCCTGCAGACAAAAGAGGGCATCATAGATGAGGCCCATAAGCAGGGCCTGGTTTCTGGTGGCGAGGAATCTGCGCGCGTGGAAGGCCTTGATAAAAAGAAGGACGAGAATACCGTTCAGCGTCCTGATTATCCTTGGTACATCAAGGTGGGAGACTTTGTTTTTGGTTTTACGCCAGGTGATTCCGGCAATACTGAGGCTCCTAAGAGCGCAAACTCTGATGATCCTACGTCTGCACCTGCCCCAGGAGAATCTCATGAGCAGAAAAACTCTGGAGAGGGCGGCTCTTCTGAAGGATCAGACGCCAACAACTCAAAGTCTGATAACGGAAACTCGCACTAATGCTTCTAGCTGCAATTGATATTGGAACCGTAACCGCTCGACTTGCGCTTGCGCAGGTTGAGGATGGCCGCGTCATTCGCATGGCCAAATACACCGAGATTGTCAACTTGGGCGAAGGCGTTGATAAAACAAAACGCCTGCTACCTGAGGCGATTCATCGTTGCGTTGGTTGCGTTTCTTCTTATGTTGATCACGCGAGAAAAGAGGGCGCTGAGGCAGTTGTATGCACGCTCACAAGCGCTGCTCGCGATGCAGAAAATGCTCCTGACCTGGGAATGGGTCTGGCCTCATTGGGACTTGAACCCATGATTATTCCAGGTGAGATTGAAGGTGCGCTCACATTTTTGGGCGTCTCTCACGACTTTGAGAATCACCGCATTCTTGTTGCCGACAGCGGTGGCGGCTCAACTGAGCTGGTCGTTGGCACGTTGGTGGGACAAGCCGCAGCTCAGGGTGCAGGTCAGTCTGCGGTCCAAGGCGTAGGTCAGTCCGCCACCCAAGCCGTAGACCAGCAGCTTGGAGGACAGCAGCTCGACATCAACTTTGTCGAGTCCGTTGACCTTGGTTGCAGGCGCCTGACCGAGCGTTTTAATCTGTCGGCAGATTACCCTTCAGCCGAGGATATTGATGGAGCTCACCAAATGGCAGTCCAGATGATGTCCGAGGCTATCGGCCGAGCTCAACAGCAGTGTGCAGCGCCAGAGCTTTTGGTTGGCGTTGGCGGAACCGCAACCAGTCTCATCGCCATTAGGGACCACCTTGACCCGTACGATCCATCAAAAGTTCACCTCAATCACATCTCGATTGATGAGGTGTCGCAGATAGAGGGGCTTCTCGCCAGCAAAACGCTGAAGGAGCGAGAAGACATAACGGGACTTCAGGCAAAACGCGCACCCGTCATGCTCGCGGGCACTATTTTGCTTGCAGAATTGATGAAGAACTCGGGTTTTAAACACCTGGTAGTAAGCGAAAGTGACCTGCTCTTTGGCCTAGTGATAACTGCTGCTGCCGTTCACCAGGGAAAGCAGTCGCCTGTGATTTGGCAGCCAATTTTGCGCCCGCTAGATAAAAAGTAGTGGCATAATAGCTAGACATATCCGGGGGCGTGGCGGAATTGGCAGACGCAGGGGACTTAAAATCCCTCGACTTCGGTCTTGCGGGTTCGAGTCCCGCCGCCCCTACCACTTTTGTTGCAGAATAAATAGCGTTTTAGCTGCGGTTTTTCAGAAAATATTTAAGTATTTGGCTTTATTGAACGTGAAGAGTGTATAGCTCTTGACCTGGTAAAACTTAACTCGCTAGTCAGCTCATGGGACAAAAATGGGACAAGATTTAGTTTGATATATAAAAGTTCTATCAAATAAAGTTTATAATGCAGAAATATAGTAAGAAAGGTAGTTATTATGGCACGTAAAAATAGCTGTGTAGCTTCCTTTCTTGGGAGCTCAAGAGAGAAAAGTAGGCTTACACAGAAAGAAGTTTCTGCTAAAACTGGTATTCCGCTCGGCACAATTAGGCGTTGGGAGCAAGGCCAAAATGATCCTGATTTAAACTCCCTTATCCAGCTGGTTAAACTCTACGGTGTTTCCTTAGATTCAATTCTTGAAATAGAAGTTGCTGGAGACAATAGAGTTAGATGGCCTCGCAAGTCAAAAATAATATTTACTCTATTTCATTCATTGGGGATCTCGTTTGATGCTTGAACATATTTGATTTTGAAACTTATAAATTTATTTTCAATAAAAATGTTGTAGTTTTGTTAGCGTAACGCTAATCTTTAAAGAAAGAAGGAGGAGTGAGGAAATCTGAAAATAAGCCATCGTACGAATTACGAAGGGTTAAAGGACTTTGTTCTTCTGGGGATATACGTGTTACTAGAAGAGTATCAGAGTGGCTCAGAAATCATGGTTACATAAGGATCCAGGCATTTGTAAAAGGCTTGATTAGTAATCTTAGTGAGCAAGACTTCTACAAAAGCATCAAACTAGATACGTTTCCTGGATGTTATGGAGACGTATATAAAACGTCATATGAGGAAAATGAATGGTACGTTAAGTTTCTTATTGAAGAAAACTCTACCGTATTAGTTCTTTCATCTAAGTATGATGGTATTAATGCATAGAGGAGAGAGTCATGAAATGCATTGAGTGTGGTCATGAACTAATAAAAACTGACTCATCATTTATAGAAGAAATAAATGGTGAAAAATATACGGTACGAGGTATAGAGCGCTTCGAATGTCCTGTTTGTGGGGAGTATGAGCTTAGTTTAGAAATGGCTGATAAGCTCAATGAATATTTGTGGGAGCAATATAGAAAAGCTCACGCAATTTTAAGTCCACAAGAAATAAAATCTATTAGAAGCCGCTTAGGAGTGACACAACAACAGCTCGAAAAGATGTTGAAAGTTTCGCATCCAACTGTTTCTAGATGGGAAACTGGCATGTTTGCGCCTTCAGCTCAAACAAGTAGAGAAATAGAAGCATTACGTGATTGTCCCGATTTTGTTAATTATTTAATGAACAAAGCTGAGGTTCATCCGAAAAACAAAAAAGGCTATCAGACGAAACTTGAATTCACATTATATGGTGAATATAAGCGGCCTCAGAAAACCAATAAGGATTCTATTATCGTTTTAGACTAGGGGGTAATTAATGAGAGAAGTAACCGTTGAAGTTGCTCCAATTATACTAAGTTCTTATGACTTTTTAGATTTTTCATATAAGGTTAACTTAAAGCAAAAAGATGAGAATGAAGATCAGGATAAAAATAGAGTAGGCATTAATATTAGTGTCGAGGCTTCAACTAACAATGATAGTAATTTGAGCTCTGTTGAGCTTGATGCTTCTGTGACTGCAAGGAAATCCAACGATGATGCAGTTGATGAATTTTCAGCACATATTTGTATTAAAGGCATTTTTACTGTTTTAGATGATTCTCTGTCTTCTACGAAAATTAAGAACTATTTAGCTAAATCAGGTGCTTCGGAATTGTACCAAATAGTAAGAGATCGTATAGTTTGTTGCTCTCAAGATACTCCATTTGGTTATTTAATGTTGCCAAGCATGCTTTTTAAATAACAAAAAGTTCCCTACGTTCGTAAAGATAAGGTGAGGGTAACCTTAACTAATAAAAGAGAGGTATAACCAGTAAAATAAACAAATTGTCTATGAGGATTATTTATTTTTTAGAGAAGGCTATTTTCGAGTCTTAAGAAAGATTTTGTTTGTTAACTATCATTTTCCCATTAACTTTCTTTTGCAGACACTATTCTGTTCTCTTTCAGAAACTTGTATACTACTTGTCTTGTACCTAACGTATGCATGACTAATTTCTTACTCACTTCGGAGGACCTATGTCATTTGAGACAGGAGTTTTTCCGGTTTTAGTTTCTGAAGATGCGGCTACTGAATCACTATCTCCACAGGTTAGAGGTGGGCTCAATACGTCGTCCGCTACACCTCTTCATGTTCAGTTATCAGATTTGATACGCGTCAAAATTCTGTCAGAAGACTGGAAGGCGGGAACGTATATTCCGTCTGAGGCCGAATTTATGGCGCAGTACGGCGTAAGCAGAGGAACCATCAGAAAAGCTATTCAATCCCTGGTCAAAGAGGGTTTGCTACTCACTCAAAAAGGTCGAGCAACACAGGTAATTTCAAACACCGTTCGTCATGCAGCAGGAAATACCGTGCTTTCATTTGCAGCCGCGCTCAGAGACGGCGGCTTTGAGTATAGAACCGAAGTCCTGTTTAAGCAGGTAGTCCCTGCAGATCAAGCAGTAGCTGAACACCTTGAGATTCCCATTGGCTCAGACGTGCTCTTTTTGCGTCGCGTCAGGAGCGTCTCGGATAGGCCGGTAGTGTGCCAGGAATCGTGGTCTAACCTGCTTGTTTGTCCGCAGCTTGAGGAGGCAGACTTTGAGAATGAGTCGCTCTTTGATGCGGTTGAAAGAACTTCTCAAAAAGAGATTGCGCGCTCTCGCATGCGCTATCAGTCGCAAATTGCAGGTAAAGACCATGCCGACTACCTGCAGTGTTCTTCAAATGAGGCTTTGCTTGTACTTGAGCAGGTAATTGAGCTGTCCGACGGTAATTGCATTGAGTGGAGCCAGACTTGGCTTGCTCCGCATCAGAGTGTTGTTGGCGTATCTGAACGGGTAGATGACTCTATTGGACCTCTGGACATCTCTTCGGTCCGCCAGTCAGAGCACGTGGAGGCATCGCTGGCTTCTGCAGAATTAGACTCTGACCGGCGCACGCAGCTTGAGTTTGATCTGCGCCACGAGGCGCTTGCAGTGCGTCGAGGCATTATTGAGTTAGCACATCGCTACAGCTCAACGCCATTCCACATTGGCGGAGCGTGTTCCGTGGCAGACATTGTCTCCGTACTTTTGAGCAAGGTTATGCAGGTGGGCCTCAGGGATTGCGAGTGGGAACTTAGAGACCGCCTGATTCTGTCTAAGGCTCACACATCGCTGGCGCTATTCCCAGCTCTTTTACGTGCAGGAATGATCTCTCAAGAGGATATTGACCGCGGAGTCTTTGGACCCGATGCTGTCCTCTTTAAGCATCCACTGCGAGACCCTCAGCGCGGCTTTGAAATCTCAGGTGGCAGCCTTGGCATGGGCTTGGGCTACGCCGCTGGCCTGGGGCTAAGCCTTCGCAGAAAAGATCTTCCTTCTCGCGTTTTTTGTATTTTGGGCGACGGCGAGTGCGACGAGGGTTCTATTTGGGAGAGCGCCGCGTTTATCGGCCACAACCAGCTCTCCAACGTGACGGTCATTGTTGATCAGAACCGCATGCAGCTGGATGGCCCTTGTGCGTCCATTTTGGACACCGGTTCAATTGCAAGAAAGTTTGATGCGTTTGGTTTTGAGTCTGTCGAGGTAGACGGACATGATGTGCTTGCGCTGTACGACGCATTAAAGCAGCAAACTTCAAGGCCTCGCGCGATTATTGCGCACACCATCAAGGGCAAAGGACTTTCATTTGCCGAGAATAACGTCTCATTCCACGACGCATGCGTGACGGACGACCTCTATGAGCAGGCATTGCTTGATCTGAAAGTCGCAGAGGAGGCATGCTCATGCTAGATAGATCGTTGCAGCCAGCACAAATTTCTGCGAAAGAAGCGCAGATGCTTGCGGGTATGAATACAAAAGAAGTGTTCGGCTGGGTTATGGGTAAGCTTGCCGAGGATGACGAGCTGCTAACTGTTGCCGTTGCCGATTATGGTCGCCGTTTGAACCTGGATCGCTTCCGAGAGCTCCGACCAGACGGCTATATTCAGTGCGGAATTGCGGAGCAAAACCTTATTGAAGTGGCATCTGCCTGCGCAAATGAGGGCTTTCACGTTTTTGCGCCGTGCTATGCCACGTTTGTGACCTCTCGTACGCTGGATCAGATTCGCGTCAACTTGGGTATGATGAAGTCGCCCGTGGTGCTTGTGGGAGTTGCCGCTGGCTGCGAATCCGCAGCTACAGGACCATCTCACATGGCGGTGGAAGATATTGCGGTTACCAGGACCATCCCGGGACTTTCTGTGTTCAATCCGGTTGATAATGCCCAGCTCGCCGCAACGCTCATGGAGCTTGCAAAGCATCCACGATCAGCTTACGTGCGTATGACCTCGTGCGATGGCGTTAATCTGCATCCAAATGGTTACGTTTTTGATACATCTGGTGTCGAGAAACTCTTTGAGTCAGCTTGCGCGGTGGACACGGCAGGCGTAGACGACGTGGTGACTGCCGAAGCAGCAGATACTGAAGCCACAATCGTCACTCAGCCGAAGCGCATGACCGTACTTGCAACAGGTGCGATAACCAGCCGAGTTGTCGAAGCAGCTCAGAGAGCTGCAGAGCAGGTTTCCGCTGAGCAAGCCACTGCCGCTCGAACAAGCATCGAGGTCTACGGCGTATCGAGTATCAAACCACTTGACGCTTCTCTGACACAAATCTGTCAGAACTCTGACGTGATTATTACGGTTGAAGAGCACAGCATTTTGGGTGGATTTGGCAGCGCCGTTCTCGAGCAGCTTAGCGCTTCAGGTGCATGTCCGCAGGTACTACGTTTAGGTATGCCCGATACGTATCTTGAGGCAGACGTTCACTACAATATTCTTGTGCGCGCTGGACTATCGGTTGAGAGCCTACAAGAGGTTCTTCTCGCCAACTGTTAAATGAAGGTTTGAGAAAACAAGGTGCTAAAAACAAAAACCCAAGGGAGCATGTGCCGCCTTGGGATTTGCGTTCTATGGTGCCCCCAACGGGAATCGAACCCGTATTGCCGCCTTGAAAGGGCGATGTCCTAACCGTTAGACGATGGGGACGCGAAGAAAAAGTATAGCAAAGATGCTGCAGATTTCTAGGGCTAAACGAAGCGATTTTGGGCTTTCATCTATTCTTCGTTTTCCCACCAGTCCAGCCCGGCCTTAAACGCGTAGTCGCGAGCGCTCTGAGTTACGCCGGGCACCGACTCAGCCCACGAAATAAATTCCGGCACGTCGGCGATAATCGCCTCGGCCTCGTGAACTGCGATAACGTTCTCGGCAAACGTATCAGGCGAGAAATTGATTCTGCACGGAATGTAAAGATCCACAAAAGACGGCCTGAGCAGCGCATACGCCGCTCCCTCGCCGAGGTTAACAAAACCTTTTAGCGCACGCTTTGCCGCGGGCATGCGATTTAACTTGAAGAACAACAACGTAAATGCTAGGCGCATCCAAGCATTGGACTGATATCCACAGCTCTCGTCCAGCTTATGGAGCCCCTCCTCGTCTTCCAGGCGAGCAAGCACATATGCCAAGGTAAAACGTGCGCCCAGCAAATCTGTTGGCGAGAAGAACAAGAGATCTTCGCAGGCTTTTTTGGAGAGCTTGAAGCAGGCGCAATCGGTTGCTACCTGGGCAATCTGTGCGTAGAGGCGCAAAAGTGGTCGAGCTTCAGCACAGCTCCAGGTATCACCTTGCTCTTGCTTTGTCTGCTCCAGCTTTGGTTTAAAGATAGGGTCAAATTCTTTTTGCAGGTCAAGTAAGTCGTTGAGGATTGCCGCAGGATGATTGTTGGAGATTTGCGCAAGGATTCGCTGGGCTTCAAGGTTGATACCTGTGTTGGCAAGAGCTGGGTTTTCAGTAATATTTGTCATCTGATTATGCAAAAGGTTAAGCAGGTCCATGCGGCTTGAGAAGAAGTCAGCATCGGAATCAATTTCTTTAGTAATTCCAGCCTGATACTTGCCAATGACATTGACATATTGAGCAAAAGCCTTTTCTTCTTCGTCAGAAATAAAGTCTTTAGGCGAAGTTTCTACCGCAAGTTTCAACTCATAGAGAGCGGCATCAGATACGATGTTCTTCTCTTGCGCACACTTGGTCACCAAGCGGTCTACCTGCTCACTGATCATATCGTTAGCGGAATGCTTAATCACTCTGCATCACCACCTGAGTGTGGATTATTTGGCCCGTCGATATGCGGTCCACTTGGTCGCGGACCAGTGGGACCTCCAGGGAAGCCGGGGCCGACGGGACCGCCAGGAGCGGCGCCCGGACCATCGGGGAACGAATCTGCCGAAGCGAATAAGGCGTTTGCCTGCATTTGCAGCTCTTTTTCTGCAAGTTCAACGGTCTTTGGGTCTCTGGCCCTAACTTGTTCTGCAAGCCAACGACCAAGAACACCGCGTCCTATCAGGTCATTTCCTTCTTGCAGCAGCACGGTGGCCTCTGCGATGGCAATGATGAGCTCGTCCTCAGAATAGGGAAGTACGTTGAGACGAGAGAACTCTCCCTCGGGCAAATCCTTCTGCACGAAGCAACAAAGCGTTGCCTCTGGATAGCGCTTAATCAGCAGATCAAGGTAGTGTTCCGCCTCAACCAGCTCACGTTTCTTGAAGTGAATGGCCAGGCGGGCCAGCAAAATCCACGGGTCATCTGCCCCGCGAGGCTGATCAAGCTTGCGATACTGATCCATGAGGTTGTCGAGGGCGTCTTCATCCTCGAGTTTTGCGTACGCGAGTGCAAGCGTAAAACGAGCATCAGCCGCGTCCGTAGCGTCAAGCTCTAGGAGTTTCTCGCCATATGCAATGGCGTCTTTGTTGCGCCCGCAGATAAGCGCACGAGAAGAAAGAGTTGCCAACCAGCGTTTATAGGGGTTGATGGCCAGACGCTGGGCAAGTTCTGCCTGCTCGGCAGGAAGCCCTTGCGAGGACTCTTGTGCCTTCTGGTAGCACGCGGCTTCTACCTGTGGGAGCTTCTCCACAAGGAACTGGTAGTAGGCGTCAAAAAGCCTGCTATTTGAGGCGTAGAGCATGCGCTGGGCGTCAAAACAGTTGGGATCCAACTGAATAGCCTGGTTGAGGAGGCGTTTTCCCTGATCGACAAGGGCCTGTGCCTGAGATTCTTCGACAAACGGCAGGCGGTAATCAACAATCTCGGCTGCTTGCGCAACCAGATTGAACGCGCGATCTTCGTCTGTTTGGGGGAGAGAATTGCGGTCGTTGGAGAATCGCCAGTTGAAGTCCTTCATCAGCGTGGCAATACTGTCCTCGTCGCTGACTTGCGTGCGAGCAAAGCGGAGGATAAGCCGCTGGTAGTTTTCTTTTACTGGGTCAAACGCCACATGATTCCTTTCTCTCTTAGGTAATGATATCGCAGGTTATTGGGGTGTGCAGGGCAACTCCGCGAGCGTCGTAAGAAGATTGTAAACGGCAGGCGGAAATGTTTGGAGTGGACGGGTTTCTCGCCAGACGGGTGTCAGTTTCCTGTCAGGGGAGTGCATAAATTCTGAACGATATCGCATAAAATGGCATATTCATTTTGGTACAGGTGTTCAAAATGAGCTAAAATAGAAATGTTGAGACGAAGTAATTGCGAAGAATGGCTTCGCTAGCCGCTTAGGAAAGCGGCACATAGTTAAGGAGAGGTTTTATGGGACGTTTTACTAATCCACGCGATCTGTATTTTGGCGAGGGTGCTCGTCACGAGGTTAAGAACCTCAAGGGTAAGAGGGCAGTTATTGTTTCCGGCGGCAGCTCCATGCGTCGCGGCGGCTTCCTTGATGACATCGAGAATGACCTCAAGTCCGCAGGTTTTGAGGTTGCTCACATTGAGGGTGTTGAGTCCGATCCTTCCGTCGAGACCGTTATGAGCGGCGCTGCTAAGATGAGCGAGTTCCAGCCAGACTGGATTATTGCTATCGGCGGCGGCTCCCCAATCGACGCAGCTAAGGCTATGTGGATCAAGTACGAGTATCCAGAGACCACTTTTGAGGACATGTGCAAGGTCTTTGGTCTTCCTGAGCTTCGCACCAAGGCTCACTTCTGCGCAATTTCTTCTACTTCCGGTACCGCAACTGAGGTAACCGCATTCTCCATCATTACCGATTACCAGAAGGGCGTTAAGTACCCAATCGCTGACTTCCAGATCACCCCTGACGTTGCAATTGTTGACCCTGAGCTCACTTACGGCATGCCTGTTAAGCTTGTTGCTCACACTGGCATGGACGCACTGACCCACGCTATCGAGGCATATGTTTCTACCGTCGCTTCCATGTACACTGACGGCGACGCTCTCCACGCAATCCGCGAGATTGTCGAGTGGCTGCCAAAATCCTACGCAGGCGACAAAGAGGGACGTCAGCACATGCATGACGCACAGTGCCTCGCTGGTATTGCATTCTCTTCTGGCCTTCTGGGCATCGTTCACTCCATGGCTCACAAGACCGGCGCTGCATTCTCTGGTGGTCACATCATCCACGGTTGCGCAAACGCTATGTACCTGGGCAAAGTCATCCAGTTTAACGCTCGCGACGAGCGTGCAAAGACTCGCTATGCATTCATTGCTAAGGAGATCCTGCACCTCGAGGGTAACACTGAGGACGAGCTGGTAGAGGCACTTGTCCAGAAGATTCGCGACATCAACGACGCTCTTGACATCCCACAGGGCATCAAGAACTACGGCGAGGGCGGAACCAAGTCCGAGACTTCCATCATCGACGAGAAGGAGTTCTTCGAGAAGGCTCCAGAGGTTGCTCGCCTTGCCATCGAGGACGCTTGCACCCTCTCCAACCCACGCAAGCCTACCCAGGAGGAGATGGAGCAGCTGCTTAAGTGCGTCTACTTCGACCTTCCTGTCGAGTTCTAAGATCTAGCTTAGACACTTAGCTTTGCTAAAAGCCTGGTAGCGTTCCGCTACCAGGCTTTTTTGTTCGGAGCGCGTGCGGAGTGCGTGCTGTTAACGTGCGGCGAACGTGCGTGAGGGCACGAGCGAACGCGCAGGTTGACGGCAGGTGCGGGTGCGCAGGTCGACGGCGGGTGCGGGGGCATAAAAAGTTGCTTGGACTCCCAAAACACATCAAATTAGCTTCAAGTGGTAAAAAATGCGTTTAGTTGGGGTTTTCATTTTTCTGTATACAACGTTTGCCCAGATAAAAGTTTTTGGTGCGGTAAAAAATCGTCTTAGTTGGGGATAAATCGGCCAATTTTAAGTTTTCATCCCCAACTAAACGCGTTTTTTACCTTTTTCGGCATATAATTTTGAGCCCAAAAATTTCGTATTCATAGAAATGTATTTAATAGCACCAATATGCAGAATTTTGAAACTAGACCAGTGTAATTACATGTAGAGTCTCTGGGAGGACGCCAGAACAACAAATCTTACACAGATTTCCTATGTGTTTTCAAATCGGTCAGATTACTTGCGCTATTTCCGGGTATGGAATTCATACTTTTTCGCGAAGGAGTGCTATGGATTACTGTCTTTCGTACTTTTCAGCGTTTAATTTATTGATGAGTTCCTCTAGGCCATTTGATTCGTCGTCGGCAGCAAATGGTATGGCCAGAGTGCCTGTTGTTCCTGAATCAGCTCCAGGAATATCGACTGAACGAGAGCTTGCTGTCTACTATGGGGGCCTACTAGAGATACAAGGCGTGCGTCTTCACCAGGAGCCTAAAGGCAAGGTTGACCTGCTTATTAACGATGTGAATTCCACATTTGCAAAAGAGCATGTCGCGCTTCATATCTGTAATTCAAAGGTTTTGCCATCGTCACTCCTGCCCATAGGTGCTGACTTAAAGGGATTTATTACCTCTCCGGAATTCACTTACTTGCAGATTGCGTCAAAGCTTGATTTCATCGGAACAATTCTTGCAGGTAGTGCCCTGTGCTCCGATTATTTTTTGAACCAGGATGGCCATGGTGGAGTTTCGCAACGCCAAAATGGTCCGCTGACAAATCGCGCTGCAATTACAAAGTTTCTTTCCACGCAAGGAAGAAAACGCGGCATCATCCCAGCTAAGCGAGCGGTCCAGCACATCGTAGAGAAAGCTCGGTCGCCCCGAGAAGCGTCGCTTGCCCTTCTCTTGTGCCTCCCGTATAACCTTGGTGGTTTCAACCTAGGAACTGTCGAACTCAATAGGCCAATTGAGCTAGAAAATCGATATGGCGAGAAAATCACGCGAATTCCTGACTTAACTATTCAGCTCAAGGATAAAAGAAAGAAGCAAGCGACGGTGCTGCTAGATTATGATCCAGCGGTAACGCACGCTGGCGGCCAAAGAGTCATGCGAGACTTGGACAGAGAAAACGAGCTGGTAACGGGTGCGCAATGTCCGCATTTTTCGGTATCTGGAGAGATGTTAAAAAGCTTCTCAAGTGTTCAAGGTTTGGTCCGTCAGATTCGAGAGTCTACAGGAATAGTCGCACGTGACACAACTATTTCTGATCTTGAAGAGCGTCAGCGAGCACTGTGGATGCGGCTATTCAAAGCCAGGTAGTTAAGCTAGATAATAAAGCCAGGTAAAGTTGTACTTGAAGATATGCGATCATCCAATCGAGGTAGCCGCGTCCTTTGCGTTGCGCTTGCCGTACAATAGAGAGGCACAAACTGCTTATAACGTACAGCCAGAAGGAGAAAATCGTGGAAGTCAACGGCCTTATCGACCATACAAATTTGAAGCAAAACGCAACCGCTGAGGACATCAAGAAACTTTGCGCCGAGGCAAAGCAGTACAAGTTTGCGACCGTCGCAATCAATTCTTGCTGGGTTTCCTTGGCCCACGCCGAGCTCGAGAGCTCTGGAGTTGGCATCACTTCCTGTATCGGTTTCCCTTTGGGCGCAGCTTCAACTGCAGCTAAGGTCGCCGAGGCCAAGCAGAGCGTCGCCGACGGCACAACTGAGATTGACATGGTCATCAACGGCGGCCACCTGGTCGCGGGCGACGACGACTACGTTATCGCTGATATTAAGGCAGTTGTCGAGGCTGCTGGTACCGTGCCCGTTAAGGTAATCCTGGAGTGCTGCCTCCTCGATGACGAGCAGATTGTTCGTGCTTGCAAGGATTGCATGGCTGCTGGAGCTGCGTTTGTTAAGACAAGCACCGGCTTTAGCACTGGCGGCGCAACTGTTCACGACGTCGCTCTGATGAAGCAGACTGTCGGCGACACTTGCAAGGTCAAGGCTGCTGGCGGCATCCATAATAAGGCTGACGCTGAGGCAATGGTCGCAGCAGGCGCTGATCGTTTGGGCTGCTCCAGTGGAATCGCTATCGTCACCGAGTAACTCGCTGAACTGGAGTTTTCTGGACTGGTGCTCCACTGAACTGGAGTTTTCAGACCGGTAGTCCACTGAACTGGAGTTTGCCGGCTGGCACCTCACTGATAGGTAAATGAAAAACGACCTCGTGGCATGTGCTGCGAGGTCGTTATTTGTTGCAGTGAAAAAGCGCGGAAACTGGCGAGAAACCCGTGTGAGCGGCGGCTTGAATTGCAGCGAGAAACCCGTCGGGTCTGCGGTCCGAGCTGGGCGAGCTGTGCGCTGCTGGTATCGCGGCCAGCATTGTGCGAGCGAGGGTACCGCACCGCGCGCCCGCTGCGGCAACTAGCTGACGACAACCTCGCCAAAGCCCAGGTTGCGGGCCTGTGATTCAATCGCCTGCATGCGCTCGTCGCTTGGAGAAGGGGAGTTCTCCATTGGTCCACGCACGCCAAAACGCCTGAACTTCATGAGGCGAATGCGCGTTTGACCGACCTTCTCGCCAAGGGTTGTGGCAATGCCGTCAACTGCGGCTTCGGCATCGTTCCAGCCTTCGGTCACGATGACGCGAACTTCTTCCAGCTTATTTTGCTCAGCCAAAAATGCAAGATTTTTGCGAACCGTGACGCCATTCTCGCCGGTCAGATGCTCAAACCACTGATCGTCCCAAGCTTTAACGTCAAGCATGACGCCGCTCGAGAGGGCCAGCAGGTTGCGATACTCGGTGAAGTCGATGGTGCCATTTGAGTCGATGAGGCAGCTCAGACCAGCTGCGTTGCAGTAGGTGAAGAGCTCGTAGAGGAAGTCGGGACGGAGCATGCATTCGCCGCCTGACGTGGTGATTCCGCGGATGAACGGCATGTTGGAAATGCAGCGGTCAGCCACCTCTCGGGCGCTGAGCAGCTCAATCTTTGGCGTGGACTTGTGCTGGCACACCTTGATGCAGTTATCACAGTTGATGCAGATGGAGTTGTCCCACACAACTTTTCCGTCAGCCACAGACAGGGCGTGAGCTGGGCATGGTTTGACGCACGCCTGGCAGGAGATGCACTCTACCTGGGTCTCGGGGTTGTGGCAGTAGGCGCAACGAATGTTGCAGCCTTGGAGGAAGACAGCAGTTCGGCTTCCTGGGCCATCTACCAGCGAGAAGGGAATGATCTTGTTGACAGGAGCAACACATCCGGTTGGATGTGTTGCTCCCAAAGTTGTTTCTGTTGCAGTGAAGGTCACGATTGCGCAGCTCTTCTCGCTAGTCGCTCATGCGAACCTTGCGGTCGGCAAGGTGGTTAGCGGTGAAGTTACCCAGGCCGTCATGAGCGGTGTCCTGAAGAACAACGTCGCCGGACTGGAATTTCTTCATCTCTGAGCGCTTAGCCAAGAAGCCGGTAATGCGGACCAGGTCACCCTCGGAGCTATAGAACGAGAGGTACTTGTCGTCGATGGAGAATGCGGCCTTGACCACGTCAACGACAGCGTCTGGGTTGCGCTCAGCGGTTGGTTCAGCTGGGAAGATATCGGAGACGCCGCTGTTGAAGAAGCGGTGCATACGTGCGCTGTGGCGAATGTGGTCGTAGAGGTTTGCAGGCTCGTCGCCAACCTTGATGCGGACACCTGGGGTAACGCCCTGCTGGTCGGAGAAGCCAGCCTGTGCGTGCAGGGTGAAGCGACCGCCAAAGACCTCTGAGTAGACGGCGTCAAAGCTGTTGACCTGGTCGGCAATCTTGACCATGATCTGGTCGGCCAGCTCGTTGGCCTCGTCATCCTTGCCGTAGGTACGGCTGCTATCAAGGTGTAGCAGCTCAGCGACGCACTCGCTCATGCCGGCAACGCCAAACATGCCGCAGAAGCGCTCGCGAGAAATGAGGCCTTCCTTAGCCAGGAAGCTAGTCTCAAAGAAGTTGGAATCCTCAACAATAAAGCGGACGCGCTCGTTCATGAAGTTCAGAACCTCGCCGGTTGCGGTTGGCAGCAGGTTGTTCATGAAGTCGTCAACGTTGGTTGCGAGTTTTGCAAGGCCGGGGAGAAGCACGCGGCTCAAGGTATAAGCGCCGCCGCCCATAGGAAGGACGTTGTAGCAGCTTACGACGGTGTACTCGCCAGGATAGGTCTCTTTGTGGATGCGGTGGTTAGCAAAAGCAGGGTTGGAGCAAACCATAGTGGTCTTGACTGCCAAACGCATGAACTCGTCGGAAGTGATCTCTGGGTCGTACTTGAGGGTAAAGTTTGGAACTGCGTTCATGAGCTCGCGGTCAACCTCAAGCAGCAGTCTACCTGCGCGAGTGTCCTTTGGACCAATGTTTGCGTGGCAGTAACCGCTTGCAACGGTGCGGTCAATGTGGTTCAGGAAACGGCGCAGACGAGGCTTAATCTCTGCGTCGGTCATACCCTCCAGGAATGGATCAATGATCTTGTCCAGCTGGCCAACGTAGACAGGGCGGCTGGTAACGGAAGGAACATTGTCGTACAGAGCGGCAAGGCCCCAGAGCAGGTCATCAAGGGTCTCTGGCTTGTCAAAGCGCAAAAACTCGGAACCGTTCTGAGCAAATACCTGGTAGTTAGGACAGATGTAACGAGGACGGTAAGGAGCGTTGCCCTCACACATGTCGTCAAGCGCGTGAGCTGCAAAAAGACGATCAAACTCAGCAGTTGTCTTGATAGGGTGCTCGGAGTTCTCGGCAGCCTGAGCCAGGTGCAGAACCTTCTGCTTGTACGAGAGGTTGTCGGAAGTAATGATGTCCATGAACTCGCTCATTAGTGCTCCTTACGTTTATCCTGCAAAAACAGGGTTGTGATTACGACGGGTACGTCGGTCGTTCCAGATGCGGCGTGGCGCGAGAAGCGCGTCATGCCAGGTGGGGTGCGCAGTGCTCGGGGCGAGAAGAACGGTCTTGCCCAAGCGTTGTGCCAGGTACAGAGGTTAGTCCAGAAGGTGGGATTCTCCCTCGTGTTTCATTGCGTCGTCGAGGCGCTGGAACTGCCTCTCGGTAATGACAATCTTGCCGTGCTGAACAGAAACCATGCCCCTCTCCTTAAGCTCGTCGATGCCGCGGGCAACAGTTTTTGTGCTGGTACCAATCTTGTCTGCGAGCTCTTGCCTGGTCAGACGCACCGTAAACGGCCACTCAACAACGCCGCGGTGAATCTGATCGCGTGTCAGCTCGCTAAGCATGTACATCAGACGCTTGGTGCCGCTCCAGGTCAGCAAGCTGCGCTCGTAGCCAGACTGACGCGTCAGATTCTTGATAATCCAGCGTGAGCGGGTGAGAAGTGCCTCAGGGTCCGAACGAATCCACTGCAGGTAGTCCTCGCGTGGAACCGAAATAAACTCGCAGCCGGAAGTTGCGGTGAGCGATCCCAGGTAAAACGGGCTCTCGCTAATAACTTCCATCTCGCCAAAAGCAACGGGCGCACGATACTCGTCAATAACATACGTGCTACCTGCGGAATTATGCGACGTAGTGCGCACGGTACCGCGGCACAGAATGTACACGTTATCAACGCGGTCCAGCATGTGGACAAGGGTCTGTCCGGAATTAAGACGAATCTGCCTACAATGAGAAAGACGATTAGCGGGAACGCGAGAAGCCCATTTGATGATCTTCTTGCGAACGTCGGAGTCAAGACTGTCAAGGTAGGTTAGAACGTTCACACGAGACCTCGCTGTTCTTGCTTCGTAAGTCCTCATTACAGGACAGTTTTGGCTTAAGTTTGAGTAATTGTACCTGCTCCCTAAAATAAAAATAAGGACTTTTGTCCACTTTTTGAGACAATTTTCTTGAACGGTATCGGGCCGCGATTGGGCTGCGATTAGGTTGCGGCCAACCAGCGGTCAGCCTGGGGTCAACCCACGGTCAACTTGCGGTCAAGCTGCCGCAAGACAGAAAAAGTCCCCACATCAAATGAACTGCCTCCCATTTCTTGGACACGAGAAATAGGAGGCAGTTCAAAACACAC